>NZ_CP163424.1:0-300000 GCF_041429795.1 Algimonas porphyrae
ATGGGAAGAGTGAGTGATCCGGTCAATGGCTCAGGCGAGACGGTGCCGGATCTCTATACAGGGGAACCGCCCATTCAGAGCGCGCACAATACGTGGAAAGCCGTCGATGAGGACTTGGCACGGGCGCTCGGCAGAAACGTGCACCGCGCTTGGACAGGCCAGCTTTTCATCCAGACTGCCGACGCCCACCAGGTCACCTTGTCCGCTCCGTCGGCTTTCGTCGCCAACAAGATCAACAAGCATTATATCGACACGATCGCCCGTCTCTGGGCCAAGCATGATCAGGTCGATCCGCCGCGCACCGTCAGCATCGTATCCGGACCGCGCCAGGCCGCACGCCGTGCGCCGCGCCTGGACGGGGAACGGCCCAGCCTGGTCGGTGTGCCCGGCAGTCGTCAGACCGGTTCAGGCCGCACCGCCCCGTCCCTGCTGCCGCCCGTTTCCGATGTGGCGCGCAAACGCTTTACCCTCGACAATTTCGTTGTCGGCCCGTCCAACGAACTGGCCTTCGCGGTCGCGCGTCAGGTCATTAACAATCCGGTGCCGCAATATAATCCGATCATGCTGCACGGCGTGAACGGCATGGGCAAGACGCATATTCTGCACGCCATCGAAGCCGGGGTGAAGGACCGCGATCCGGATCGCCGCGTGCGCTTCGTCTCTGCCGAGGATTTCGTCGCACAATTCGTCGCCAGCGTGCGCGGATCGGGCCGCGAGGGGATGAGCGCCTTCAAGGCCAGCTTGCGCGATGTCGACCTGCTGATCATCGACGATGTCCATTTCATCGCCGACAAATCCGCCAGCCAGGAAGAGCTGCTGCACACCATTATCAGCCTGGTCGGCGCAGGCCGTCAGATCCTGATTGCGTCGGACCGCCATCCCGACACGATCGAGAAGGCGTCCGACCGGCTCAAAAGCTATCTGTCCTCCGGTCTGGTCTGCAAGATCGGGCCCGCCGATTATGATCTGCGCCTGCGCATTCTCGACCGTCTGATCGCGCGCCGCCGCGAACAGGGGCATGAAACGCTCGCCATTCCCCAGCCCGCCCGCGATCACCTCGCCGCGCGCATGAACGTCACGCCGCGCGATCTGGAAGGCGCCTTCAACCAGATCGTCGCCCAGAGCCAGTTTCTCGGCACGCCGATCACACTGGAAACCGTGCAGGAAACCCTGTCCGATTCCCGCTATATGACGGGACAGCGCCTGACGGTGGACCGCATTCAGCGCACCGTCTGCGAAGCCTTTTCGATCAGCCTGACGGATATGAGTTCCAAACGTCGCGCCCGCGCCGTGGCCCGGCCCCGGCAGGTCGCCATGTACCTGTCCAAGAAACTGACCAAACGCTCCCTGCCCGATATTGGCCGCCGCTTCGGCGGACGCGACCACACGACCGTCATGCACGCCGTCAAACGCATCACGCAACTGCGCGGCGACGACGTCACCTTTGACGCCCAGATCCGCGCGATCGAGGAAACGCTGAAGGGGTAGCGACGAAAACGGGAAAATTATTCTGAGTTACTTGACGTGTTTCTCAAAGGCATAAGATAAATGCGGGTGGCGGTACATACGTGCCAATGGCACCCCCAATTACATTCAAAGCATCACACTCGGTTTTACTCGCAGCCGTAGCTGTGCTGGGTTAGCCTGATGTACCGAACAGGAGCTTGCCGACGACCTCAGAGATAGCGTCGAAAGTCTGATTAGAGCAGCAAATCGGCTGCAAAAAAGGCGAAGAAGCCGCCAATCAGGTAAATAGCCACAGACACCCACAAAATAATGCCACTCACTCGTCGCATGCGGTTGCAGGCCCGCGCGGCATCAGGGTCGATGGGACAGGGTGCATAGCGCGATCGCCACCGGAAAAAGACAGCCAGCGACAGCAATATTCCCGAGATAATGAAGAGCGGAACCTTCTGTTCCGTCAACCAGATATATCCGGGCACGTTGGACGCGATCCCGGCCATCACCGCCCCAGCGCCGATCGTGACAAGCAAAGCCGGCAAGGCGCAGCATAGCAGCGTCGATGTGCTGGCAAAGAGAGACAGGGTCGGCGCAAATAGACTGCGCCGAGTCAATGGTTTGGTCATGATGGGCGTCAGGTGCCGGACAGAATTGGCGCGCGATCGATCCGGTCAACCTTATATCCAGCACGCTTAACGAGCTCCGTCAGCGTCGCGTCATCCATGGTGGCATCTGCTTTCAAAACGAGGTTTAGCGTCTTCTCATCCAGATCGACGTAAACGGCCGACACTTCGTCACGTTTACCAAATGTCTTGTTCATTGCCATCGCACAGAAGTCGCAGACCGCACCCAATACAGTCGCGACGACGGGCTGCCCGCCTGCGGCGAGGGCCTCCATCAGTTCCGGTTGAACCGCGAGTGACAGATGGGCACCCATTGTCGTTGAAACCGCCTCACCATCCATGGTGTGGTCATGATCGGCATGTTCCATACCTGCATGGTCCATTTTCGAGTGGTCGACTTGAGCCAAGACAGGTGCGGCAAGAGCAGCGCTCAGAGCAAGTGAAAGAATAAGTTTCATGAGAGTCTCCGTCAGAAACGATATTGAAGATTGATTTGCGCATCCTGGTCTTCGAGACTGTAACCAATCTCAAATAAGGCCGGGCCCTTAAACAGACGCAGCAACGGCGTCACATCCACAGGGTTATCGGCATCGGGACGATGATCCACCTCTATCATGAACCAAGTATGAAGTTGTCCCGTATCGCCCGCATAGGGAGCCCATCCGACTTTGACGGCCTGCATAGCGGACGCATCCAGCCCGTCATAATCGTGCGCATGCGCGCGATAACCCAAAAAGACCCGTCGGGTTTCCCAGTCAGCCATCACGCCTAATTGCGACCCCAAGCCTGCACTGCCAGTATTTGACTCAACGCCCTCGGCAATGCCGACCGCGCCAAAGACATAGAGATTACCCTGAAAGTCCGGGTCGAACCAGCGCTTGGTCAGCCACGTGCCTTGGACGCCCGTAAACTGTATATCCAGATCACGATCCCAGGCGGTTTTTACACCCACACTGAATTTTGGGTCCGGCGTATAGTGGATTAGCGCGGAACTGGTCTGACGGTCGTTTTCCGTTATCAGCGTCCATCCGCCTTGATACGATACAGGACGAGCCGTCGCAGACCCGGCGACGACACAGAATAATCCCGCAGTAATGATCTTCCCTAATATACCCCCATAGGGTATATGGGTTTTTCAGGATATCAACCCCGGAGTTTATGACATGTTCGACAGTTGTGACCGCAAGACGCGGCGCGCAGGCGTTGCGCGCCGCTTGGCCCGAATAGAAGGACAAGTGCGCGGCCTCTCCAAAATGATCGATGAGGACCGCTACTGCATTGATGTGCTGACGCAGGTGAAGGCCGCACAGGCCGCCCTCAAAAAGGTCGAAGGCGAATTGCTGAAAGACCATGCTGACCACTGTCTTGCGGAAGCCATCGCCAGCGATGACAAGGCCGAACGGGAACAGAAAGTCTCCGAGCTGGTTGCTCTGCTTCTGAAGAAAAGCTGAGCCGAACCGCCCATGAGCATTGTCGAAGAACTGAGTGTCGAAGACACGGCACAGGGCCGAAAAGCCATTATCTACCGCATGGTAACGGATGATCACATCTGTCCCTATGGCCTGAGATCTGTCGATCTGTTGAAACGCAAAGGCTTCACGGTTGAAGACCACTATCTCACCGACCGCCCGCAAACAGACGCATTCAAGGACAAGTGGGATGTTAAGACCACGCCGCAAACCTTTATCGGCTCCGAAACAGAGGATAACCGCATTGGCGGGTTGGACGCATTGCGCGATTATTTCGGGTACACAATAAAAGACGCAGACGCCAAGACCTACACGCCCGTTCTGGTCATCTTTGCCTTTGCTGCATTGATGTCCCTAGCGGCCGTCTGGTCGATGGACAGAAACGTATTCGCCGTCAGCACGGTCGAATGGTTCGTCGCATTTTCCATGGCCATGCTCGCCATGTTGAAACTGCGCGACTTGGAGAGCTTCGCCAACATGTTCCTGAACTATGACGTGCTCGCCCGGCGCGTCGTGCGCTACGCCTATGTCTATCCTTTTGCAGAAGGGGCTGCTGCCATCCTGATGATCGCAGGGGGTCTGTTCGGCCTGATCGCCGCGCCGATTGCTCTGTTCATCGGCAGTATCGGCGCCTGGAGCGTTTTCAAGGCCGTCTACATCGACAGGCGCGATCTGAAATGCGCCTGTGCCGGTGGCGGCACAAACGTACCGCTGGGCTTCGTCTCGCTGTCGGAAAACCTCGCCATGATCGGCATGGGCGTCTGGATGATTGTGAAGGCTATTTCATACACCTGAAGCGCTTCGGCGGGCGCGACCACACGACCGTCATGCATGCCGTCAAACGCATCACGCAACTGCGCGGCGACGACGTCACCTTCGACGCCCAGATCCGCGCGATCGAGGAAACGCTGAAGGGCTGAGTCGTCCCGCTGGGCTCTGTCTGACGGCGCGCAAGGCACCCGTAATGAGCGGGGAAAGATTGCCTTTCTTCATCGGGGTGCCATGCTGTAAGGCATGGAAGACGCGATTGCTTTTTTCCGCATGTCGTGAGGGAAGCCGTCGAGATTGAATAATGAGTAGCCGGGCCGTAGAGTTGATAGACGCTGAGGAAATTGTCGCAACCTTGCGGGAAAGTCTTCTCGTGCTCGATGTCGATCTTGTCGTTGAATATGCGAGCGACAGGTTTTTCGAAACCTTCCAGGTGTCTCGCGAGGCGACGATCGGACGACCTCTGCAGGATCTCGGCAATGGTCAGTGGAACATTCCGGCCCTGCTGGAGCCTCTGAACACCATCATCGAAAAGAATGTCTCGGTCGAGCAGTATAAGGTCGACCATGTGTTCGAGGATATTGGTCGCCGGATCATGTGTCTGAATGCGCGGAAGACCGTCCGGCCCGGCAATGGATCGAAACGCATTCTCGTCGCGATCGAGGATATTACGGAAGCCGCACTCGCCGCGCAGGAACTCGAGCGTCAGCAGCGGATCATGACCGGCATGGTTCAGACCCTGCGCGAACCTCTGCTGGTGCTCGACGGAGAGTTGCGGGTCGTGGAGGCGAGCCGCGCTTTCTACCGGACGTTCAACGTCGAGCCGGGGGACACGATCGGCGAAAAGCTCTGGGATCTCGGAAACGGCCAGTGGGCCATCCCCGAGCTTATTCATCTGCTGACCAGCGTGATACCGACGCAATCCGAAGTCGTTGACTATGAGGTCACGCACGCCTTTCCGGAGATCGGGGAGATGACCATTCTGCTCAATGCCCGCAAAATCTACCGCAAGGGGAACGGCACGAAAACCCTGCTTCTGGCCATGCAGAACATTACCGAACGCAAGGCCGCCCAAGCGGCGCGCGAGCAGGCTCTCGCCCTTTCCAACACGCTGCTGACGGAACTGAACCACCGGGTGATGAACAACCTGTCCATGGTCAGCGCCATCGTCGGCGCGGAGCGCACCCGGATGACGGACACGGAATGCCGCGCGGCCTTCGAACGCATGCGTGACCGGATCACATCGCTGAGCCTGCTATACAGAGCCCTGTCACGAACCGGAGCCGTCGCCGAAGTCAATTCGGAAAACTATCTGGAAGGCGTGCTGCGCAATCTGCTGGAATCCTCGTCCGAGGCGCGCGCGATTGACCTCACCCTGACGACGGATATTGCATCCATACCCATGTCGACCAGTCTCGCTCTGCCGCTCGGCCTGGTCGTCAATGAACTGGCGACGAATAGCCTGAAATATGCTTTCAAAGGTCGCCGGACGGGGGAACTGGGCGTGTCGTTGCAGCGAGACACGGATGATCTGGTCCTGAAGATATGGGATGATGGTGTCGGTATCGATCCGTCGGCAAGAACGGACTCCGGCGTCGGGCAGAAGCTGATCGACTCCCTGTCCGGCCAGCTCAAAGCCGAAACGCATCTGGAAAGCGGCGATCAGGGAACGATTACGACGCTGATTTTTGCTGCAAAGAGCGATCAGTAACATTACGTCAGCCCGTCCGGCAAACTGGAACAGGTGACGCATACTATGCTAAGTGCGGCGCGTGACGGACCTTTCCATAATCCTGAAACGTCTATCAGCTCTGTCCCAAGAGACACGGCTCATCGCGTTTCGTGTCCTGATGGAAGCCGGCGCGGACGGGTTGAACGCAGGAACCATTGCCAGACGGCTGACCCTTCCCCCCAACAGACTGTCCGGCCATCTGACAATCCTGGTCAATTCGGGGCTGGTCAGCGTGGAAAAGGATGGACGGCACCTGATCTATCGGGCGCAGATCGGTGCCGTCAACGAGCTGCTGTCCTCACTCGTTGAGACCTGCTGCCACGGGCACCCGGATGTATGCGCCCCTCTATCAGATCTGGCCGCACCTCGACATTAGATCATTATTCGACCGAATGTTGAAATATCATTGATTCATAGCTATGTTCCCGTCCGAACGCGGGGGACGAAAGTATGGGTGATATGTCTGCATCGGCGGGCTTACCCGGATTGTTTGCATGGGTTTCAAAAGCCGTTCGTGTCGGATGTCTCATCGGCGTATTGGGAATGCAATCATCGGCATGGGCTCAAGCCCCGGATCGGTCCCAGGATCAGACCCAGAATCAGACCCACAATCAGGCCCCATTCCGTCTGGAAACCGCAGTGAACGCCCCGGACTGGCTCACCCTGCGTGGCGAGACCCGCATGCGTTACGAAACGCTGGACGGCCAGTTCCGGGCAGGCGGCAGCGGTGGCGACCAGCTGCTCCTGTTTCGCTCCCTGCTTCTTGTCGAAGCCGACACAGGCCCGGTCTCGTTCGGGATCGAGCTGCAGGACAGTCGCACCTATCTCGGCGATGCGGACACGCCCCTATCGAGCAGTTTTACCAACCCGCTGGATGTGTTGCAGCTTTATGCGCGTATGGACGCCCTACCCGGCCTGCTGGGACAGGGGTCGGACAGCCAACTCGTCCTCGGGCGTCAAACCGTTTCCATCGGCTCCAAGCGGCAGATCGAACGGGTCAGCTACGCCAATGTCATCAAGAGCTTTACGGGCGCGCACTGGACGCATGAGGCCACACGCGGCGACCAGCTGCATCTGGTCTATGTCGTGCCGACCGGGCGCTTCCCGGACATCCGGGCCGATCTGGACGCCAATCGTCTCTCTGGCGACGAAGAACAATGGGGTCGGCGTATCTGGGGCGTGCATTACCGCAGACCGGACATACTGCCCGGTATGGTGTCCGACCTGTGGGGTGAGCTGTTTGCCTATGGTCTGAATGAGCGGGACACATCCGACGTACCGACGCCAAATCGTTCCTATGTCGCACCCGGCGCCAGGCTCTACCGCAAGCCAATAGCCGGACGCTGGGACCTGGATGTGGAAGGCGCGCTGCGTCAGGGTCGCCGCAGGGCCACGAGCGATCCGGGTGATACGCAGCCGCTTGATGTGAACGCTGCCATGCTCATCGCCGTGCTCGGTTACGTATTCGATGCCCCCTGGCAGCCGCGCCTGTCGCTCGAGTATTACTTTGCAAGCGGCGATGACGATCCGAACGACCTCGACTTTGATCAGCATGAACGCCTGTTCGGCGGACGGCGGACCGATCTGAACAACACCTCAATCTATGGCCCGCTCACGCCTGCCAATCTCAGCGCGCTGGGCTTTCGCGTACAGGTCACGCCGAATGCCCGCTGGGATGGCTGGTTCCAGTATCATGCGGCGTCACTGGCATCGGACACAGATCAGTGGGTCATCGCCCGTTTGCGGGACCCATCGGGTCAGTCCGGTGATTTTATCGGCCACACGCTCGATGCGCGCGCCCGCTACTGGCTGGTTCCGGACAATCTGCGTCTGGAGCTGGGTGCATCTGCGTTGATCTATGGAGGTTTCACGAAAGATGTTCCCGATGGGCCGGACGGTGACGTGACCCTGTTCGGCTACGCGCAGGCAACGATCAGCTTTTAGGCTGGATGGCATACGCCCCGGTCTTGGATAAAGCTGTCTCGCCCGCTATGCCGCCTCCCATGATCCGCACCGCCCTCCTCGCCCTTGCCGCCCTGGCCCTCACCGCCTGTTCCATGCAGGCCATGAGCGAGGCGCGCGTACCCGCAGACGTTCGCGCCGAAGTCAATGCCCAGATCGACCGGCTGATTGCGGGCGAAACGGATTTCATCATCGATGCGTTTCCGGACGATGCCGTCAATCCGGCCTTTCGCGAACAGATCGCCCGCATGGTGGCCAATGTTCCGGAGGGACCGGCGCTGTCACGCCGCGTAGTTGGCGTCATGGGCGCGACGGAGCAGGCTTATTCCGACACGCAAGGGGCCGTCCGAAGCGGGACCTACAACCTCGCCTATGAGCTGGAATTTGCGGATGGGTTCCTGCTGGTGCAGACGGCGCATACGCTGACCGAGGACGGTGATTGCTGCCTGCTTCGCGCCATCAATGCGACCCGCTCTGACACGTCTCCGCTCTATGCCGATCAGAAGCGACGGGCCAGCATCTTCAAATTCCTCGCCGTCTTCATCGTGGTCAGCACCCTCGCGACTCTCATTATCCTGATCATCCGGATCGGCGGTCGGAAGGCGCGGGAGACGCAGATGGGGGAACGGTGAGAGGCTTAGCGCGGGGCGCGGCTTTCCATGTCGACGACCGATATGCCATGAATGCGCCACGCGCCCGTACTGTAATCGAACAGAATATCGAACCGGATCTGTCGCGGTCGGTCGTCGAAACCGCCGCGCAACCGCATGATCCCGTTTTCATCCACGCCGGGTGACAGATAGAATTCAGGTGTCTGATGGATGACGCGTCCGACATCCACACGCGCGTCCCGCAGAGGCTGAAACAGTGCCGACAGGCTTTGCAGGTTCTGCGATTGCTGAAAACCTGGCGAGCCCAGCCTGTACAAGATCGAATAGTCGCCCGTGCGATTGGCATTGTCGAGTGTGATCATGGATGTCCAGACGAGCCTGGATAAGACCCGCTCGGACGGCAGCGGCGGAACGACGAGGCGAGCGCGACCGCTCCGCATATCGATTTTCACGCCTGTGCCGGTTTGCGGCGACGCTTTCGATTGCGCGGCAACCGGCATCACATTCAAACAAAGGCTAAAGCACGCAACAAGGCACAGAGCCTTGAGGATGAAGCGGCTGCGAGAAGCTATGGTCATGTGATCCCCTTGCAGGCTCCCTCCTGACTGGAGGGAGCCCGTTATCGTCTGAAGGCCTACCAGCTCGCCTGGAAGCCGGCACGGCCACCCGTCTGACCATTATCGATACCGGTCGTCAGACCGCCATTGATCTGGAACGTGTCATTGATGCGATACGACAAGGAGCCCGCAAACGCGTTTTCACCGTCATAGAAGCCGTAACCACCGGACACGGCCCAGGTCTGACCGAGTGGGACATAGGCTGTATCCAGTGCGATCGCCGCGGCGATACCGCCCCGGTTCTCGGCAATGGCATCGGCATTGAAGCCAATCGCTTCGACATTGGCCAGGATCGCGGCATTATTGCCGGCGATCGAGCCCGCATTGCTCTGGATCGCCAGCGCATTCGCCGCCTGACCCCGCTGCAGCGAGAAGTCCGCGGCAATATTGCCGTTGCGGTCGGTGGTCAGCAGGCCGATCTCGCCGGCCTGGGCTGCGGTGCTGGCCGCCGATGTGACACCGGCGATGCGGGTCGTCGCCGTAGCGCTCCCGATTGCGACCTGACCGTTCTGGGTCGCGGTCGCGCCATTGCCGATGGCGATCGAATCCGTGCCTGATGCCGATGACTGATTGCCGATGGCGATCGAACCGGCACCGGACGCCGATGCGGCTTCGCCCACAGCTGTCGACCGGACACCGGTCGCGCTGGCAAGGTGACCGAAGGCCTGCGCCCGTTCAGCCATGGCCATGGCACGCCAGCCAATGGCCGTGGCGCCGGGGCCCATGGCTTGGGCTTCGCCGCCCAGAACCGTTGTCGACGGACCGTTTGCCGACGCCATCGTGCCGATCGCGACGGCATCCGCCCCGATTGCTGTGGCCATATTACCCATGGCAATGGATTCCAGCCCTTGGGCGTCGGCGGCTTCACCAACGGACAGGGAACGCACACCTGATGCGCTTGCCAGATGACCGATGGCGTGGGCGCGTTCGGCCGTCGCGGATGACTGCCAGCCAAAGGCGGTCGCCGCCAGACCGTTGGCCGTCGCTTCGCCGCCGATCGCCGTCGTCGAATTGCCGTTGGCATTGGCCATGGTGCCGAAGGATGTCGCATCGACACCCGTCGCCATGGCCATATTGCCGATCGCGCTGGCCTGTTCGCCATTCGCCGTGGCCGCTTCGCCGACGGCGAGGCTACGCGTTCCGGTCGCGGATGCGAGATGTCCGAGCGCGTGCGCCCGCTCGCCCGTTGCGCTGGAGCGCCAGCCAAAGGCCGTTGCCGCCAGACCGTCGGCGACGGCTTCGCCACCAACCGCCGTTGTCGAATTACCGTTGGCGCGGCTTTCCGTCCCGATTGCGACGGCATCGACGCCGACTGCATTGGCCAGATTACCCATGGCGATGCTTTGCTCGCCGGCGGCAGAGGCCGCTTCGCCAACCGCGAGCGACCGCACGCCTGTTGCGCTGGCCAGATGACCGAAGGCCTGCGCCCGCTCCGCCGTTGCGGATGCGCGCCAGCCGACAGCCGTCGCGCCCGGACCGGTCGCCGTGCTCTCTCCGCCAATGGCCGTTGTGGACGGTCCGGTCGCACTCGATGCTTCACCGACGGCAACGGCGTCCTCACCCGTGGCCGTGCTGTTCTGGCCGCACTCCAGCGCCGTGCCCGTCGGCTCCGTCGCCGATGAATTACACGGGGCCGTCCCATCCGCATAGGCAGCGGGCGCGAAGGCTAATGCGCCCAGCAGCGCAGATGTCACAAAGAGGCGTGATTTGATCGTCATTAGATGTCCATTTCCTAGAAGAGTTCCCAAGTTGCTGCCCGCCCGTTATCCATCGAGCTTTCAGAGATAAGGACTGTCCAATTGTTCGATGCTCAAACGGCACCGACCTTTCTTAAGTCATTTTATCTTTCGGGCATTGCTGTTACGTTTCTCCGGTCGCGTTTGGTGCAAGACTATCGAAATTTTTATGCCGATCCTGCAAAGTCCACTGTCATCCGGACGGAGACGCCGGGTCAGCATCGTCTAAGGCCTCACCGTCTTCATCGCGGCGAGAACACTGGCCACCCTCATCATTCTGATCATCCGGATTGGCGGCCGGAAAACGCGGGAGACGCAGATGGGGGAAGGTTAGCGCGTTTGCCTTGAACGCAGCCGTCCACCCGCTAAAGTCGGGCCATGGGGAAATACACGAACGCCGACATTAAACGCATTGCCAATGCGATGCGGCGACAAGCGGCGGACAATCCTGAGCGCCCCTATGCGCTGATGATTGGCGCAGGCTGTTCCAAATCTGCGGGCATTCCGCTGGCGGGGGCGCTCGTCGAGGAAATCAAAGTGACCTACCGGCACGAAATCGAACGCGTCCTCGGCACGGATTGCGACGATGATTATGGCGCCTGCATGGCGGCGCTATCCGCCAGCGAAGTGCGCGCCGTTCTGAAACCCTATCTCGACGACGCGGGCGTCAACTGGGCGCATCTGGGGATCGCCTGCATGATCCGCGCCGGATATATCGGCCGTGTCCTGACCTTCAATTTCGACTCCGTTCTGGCGCGTGCCTGCGGGCTTCTGGGTCTCTACCCGGCGACCTATGATTTCGTCACAGGCGTTTCGACCCGCACCAATTTCATCGTGACCCCCGCTATTCTTCACCTCCACGGCCAAGGCCACGGTTTGGCGCTTCTGAATAGTGCGGAGGAAACGCAGGAGCATGCCGAAAATCTGCGCCCACTCCTGACCGATACATTAAGCCGACATCCTATGCTCGTGGCCGGGTATAGCGGGGAGTCGGATGCCGTCTTCAATGTCCTCGCGGACGTCTTCGATGGGGAGCAGAGATTTTGCTGGGCGGGGCATGACACAGACTGCCCCGAACATGTGAGCACGCTTCTGTCCAAACGCGTCGGGTCATCAGAATATATTGGAGAGGCTGACGCCGATCAGTTCTTCGTTGACCTCGCGACCGAACTGGGATGCTGGCCGCCCAAGCTGTTCACCAACCCCTACGCCCATATGCTGAGAGAATTAGACCCCGTCATCGACTATCCGGGCCCGGACACGGACCTGTTGTCAGAGACCCGAACCGAATTGGAAGCCCGGGCAAAAGAGGCCGACGCGGAACAGGACACGGCGCGCGACCTTCTGATGAAAGGGGACTATCAGGGGGTGATCGATAAGCTGGGAGAGGATCCAGAAACAGAGGAAGATCGCCATATTCTCGGCTACGCCTTGATGCGGATGGCCAATGCGCTCAACGAGCGGATCGGACCGGACTTTACGTCGAATGATCGCAAGACAATGCTCGCCCTGTATGATCAGGCGTCGCATTATCTCACTAACGATCATACCACTTTCTATAATTGGGGGCTGGCGCTTCAAACCCTGGCCGAGCAGACGCAGGACGAAGCTCTGTTCCGCGAATGCTTCGAGAAATATGCCAAAGCCACGGATATCAAGCCAGACGATCACATGGCCTTCAACAATTGGGGGCTCGCACTACAGGCCTTAGCCGAGCAGACGCAGGATGAAGCCCTGTTCCGTGAGAGCTTCGACAAATATGCCAAAGCCGTAAGGATCAAGCCGGACAAACAGGAAACGTACTACAATTGGGGGAATGCCATTAAGGCTCTGGCCATGCAGACCCAGGATGAGGCCCTGTTCCGAGAGAGCTTCGACAAATATGCGAAAGCCACTGAGATCAAACCGGACGATCACATGGCTTACTACAATTGGGGAGGCGTACTATTAACAGCCCATGAGTTGTTTAAAAATTCTGATTATCTGGACTTGGCTGGACCAGTGTTAGAAAAGGCGAAATCTCTCAATCCTGACGACCTCTATAATTTCGCCTGCCTTCGCACGCTGCAAGGCCGCGAAGACGACGCCATGGCGGCGCTTTTGCACTGTCAGGCGGCGGGCAAACTCCCCAGCCTCGCTCACCTGCAAACCGATACCGACCTCGACCCTCTCCGCGAGCGGGACGATTTCAAGGCGCTGCTGGCGCGCCTTGAAAAATGACTGAGCGTATCCGCCCTTAATCCGTCGTCAGATCCCACACGGTCATCGGGTCCACGCGCACGTCGGCCTTGAACGTTTCGATATGGACGTGCGGGCCGGTGCTTTTGCCGCTGCTGCCGACGGTGGCGATCTGCTGACCCTTGGTGACGCGCTGTCCGGCGCGGACGGTGTAGGCGTCGAGATGTGAGAAGAGGGTGCTGACCCCGCCGTCCGTTTCGAGGACCACGACCGTGCCGTAGCCGGGCTTGCCGTCATACAGATCGGTCGCAGCCTGGATGATCCCGGCGGCCGGGGCGTAGATGGGCGTCCCGGTCGGAGCGGCGATATCAACGCCTTTGTGGAGGCGGGCTTCGCCGTTCCTGAATGGATCGAAGGATTTGCCGAACCGGGCCGTCAGCCGCCCGCTGACAATGGCGCTATTGACCTGATTGACCGCTGCGCCCTCCGCCGCATCGGCTGTCGCCGTTGCCGCGATGCCGAGCGTGCCGGCCAGCGTCAGGCAGGCTGCCGTGAGGGTCAGCATGATCCGGTCACGTCCGCGCTTGAATGACGGGCGCGTTCCGTTCACAATATGGGCAATTCTCATCTTTTCGTTCCTTAAGCGGGGGGTTGAGAAGGCGGCGGCCGGGTATTGCCGTACCCGGCCCGCCATTATGTGAAGGGCCTGCAGCAGGGTTTCTGCATAGGCCTTTCGCATCTGGGGCGCGCGACCGTCCGTGACGGCCATGTCGCACTGAATTTCGGCGGCCTGGCTCCAACGCGCAAACAGGGCGCGCGCAAAGGGCGAAACCCAGCACAGGCAGAGCAGACTGCGCAGGATCAGGCCGCATTCATCGTCGCGCCGGGAGATATGTTCGCGTTCATGCGTGATGATGTCTGCGATCTGCCGCTCGCTCATCTGACGGGCATAGAGGGCCGGGATTACGATCCGGGACCGGTGCGGGCGACCGATCGGCGTCCAGGCAAAGGCGGACGACGTCAGTGGAGACAGGACGACATCGATCCCGTCCACCTGCCCGAAAGGTCTGGCGCGACGCACAATGTGGCGAAGATCCCGACGCCCGATAATGAGGATGGCGGCGCGCACGGCGACGCCGAGCCAGTAGATGATCAGCGCGCCCAGCAGCAGCCCCTCCCACGGCAAGGCCGCAAGGGACAGCGGATCGGCTGTGCCGCCTGTACGGGGCGGCGACAGGGTCTGCAGCGGGCCATGCCCGGCCAGCGCATCGACCGTCGGCAGCGCCGCCCAGTCCGGCAGAAAGCGGCTGGCCACACCCAGGAGCGGGATCAGGACCGACAGGACCAGCCCCAGCGCCCAGAGCGAGGACCATTGTTCCAGGCGCGCATCCACACGCTGACATAAAGCGGCGACGATCCAGATGACGCCGCTCGTCAGACCCATGGCGATGAGGAAATCGATAAGGAACGCCATCAGGCCGGGTCCTGATTGGCGCTCGCCTCGGACAGGAACTCTTCCAGCTCGTCCAGCTCGTCGCCCGTCAGGAGCTGCGTCTCGACCAGATTGGAGACAGGCAGCGGTCCGTCCAGATCCAGCACCTCGCTGGCAAAGCTCTGGATCAGCGCGGCCAGAGTAGGGATTTTCTTCGCCCGCGCGCGGTAGATGTTCAGCCCGTGCTGATCGCGCATGTCGAGCAGACCCTTCTCCACCATCCGTTCGATCGTCTTGCGCGAGGAGGAGCGCGACCAGCCGAGCCTGTCCTGCACGGCCGCGTGGATTTCGCCGACACTCTGCGCGCCTGTGCGCCAGAGATGTTTCAGGATGACAAGCTCGGTCGGAGACGGTTTCATGTCGCCTAATGGTGACACGTGTCACCATATGTCAAGCGAAGACTTCATTTCGCCTGCGCTCGACCCGCCCAGCGCCATCCGCCGCAGCCCAAAGCGCTTGCGTGTGCAGCCCTTCGCGCTTACCTGCCTGCCAATGAGTACGCCGCCAAAACCTGTCACGGACCAGTCCCGGATCCGCAACTTCTCCATTGTTGCGCATATCGATCATGGCAAGTCGACCTTGGCCGACCGGATGATCGCCCATTGCGGCGGCCTGACGGACCGGGAGATGTCCGAACAGGTCCTCGACAATATGGATATCGAGAAGGAACGCGGCATCACCATCAAGGCGCAGACCGTGCGCCTCGACTATACGGCGAAGGACGGTCAGGACTATGTGCTGAACCTGATGGACACGCCGGGCCATGTCGATTTCGCCTATGAAGTCTCGCGCTCGCTCTCGGCCTGCGAAGGCTCGATCCTGGTCGTGGACGCGTCCCAAGGCGTCGAAGCCCAGACGCTCGCAAATGTCTACCAGGCCATCGAGCATGACCACGAGATCGTACCGGTCCTGAACAAGATCGACCTGCCCGCAGCCGAGCCCGACCGGGTCAAACAGCAGATCGAGGACGTGATCGGCCTCGACGCGTCCGACGCAATCGAATGTTCTGCCAAGAGCGGCCTCGGCATCGAGGATGTGCTCGAAGCCATCGCGACCCGCCTGCCCGCCCCTGCCGAAGGCGATCCGGATGCGCCGCTCAAGGCGATGCTCGTCGATGCCTGGTATGACACCTATATGGGCGTGATCGTGCTCTTCCGGGTGCTGGAAGGCCGGGTCGAAAAGGGCATGCGCATCCGCACCATGAATACGGGCGCGAGCTATACGGTCGACAAGGTCGGCGTGTTCAAGCCCAAGCCGACCGACATGAAATCCATCGGCCCCGGCGAAGTCGGCTTCCTGACCGCCAGCATCAAGGAAGTGGCCGACGCCGCCGTCGGCGATACCATCACCGAGGATAAGCGCCCCACTGATACGCCGCTGGACGGATTCAAACCCGCACAGCCGGTCGTGTTCTGCGGCATCTTCCCCGTCGACGCCGCCGACTTCGAAGATTTGCGCGCGGCCATGGGCCGTCTGCGCCTGAACGATGCGTCTTTCAGCTACGAGATGGAAACGTCCGCGGCGCTCGGTTTCGGCTTTCGCTGCGGCTTTCTCGGCCTGCTGCATCTGGAAATCATTCAGGAGCGACTGGAACGCGAATTCGATCTCGACCTGATCACGACCGCGCCGTCCGTCGTCTATACGCTGAACATGCGCGACGGCACGGATATGCAGCTACACAATCCCGCCGACATGCCGGATGTGATGAAGATCGAGACCATCTCTGAGCCGTGGATCAAGGCGACGATCATGACGCCGGACGATTATCTCGGCAATATTCTCAAACTTTGTCAGGACCGTCGCGGCGTGCAGACCGCCCTCACCTATATTAATGGTCGGGCCATGGTGGAATATGAATTGCCGCTCAACGAAGTCGTGTTCGATTTCTACGACCGGCTGAAATCCGTATCCAAAGGCTATGCCAGCTTCGACTATCAGGCCATCGGTCTGCGCGAAGGCGATCTGGTGAAAATGTCGATCCTGGTCAATGGCGACCCAGTCGATGCCCTCTCCATGCTGGTCCACCGCAACAATGCTGAGTCTCGTGGGCGGCAAATGTGCGAACGGCTGAAAGATCTCATCCCGCGTCACCTGTTCAAGATCCCTGTCCAGGCCGCGATCGGCGGCAAGGTCATCGCCCGCGAAACCATCGCCGCCATGCGCAAGGACGTGACAGCCAAATGCTATGGCGGTGACGCCAGCCGGAAACGCAAGCTGCTCGACAAGCAGAAAAAGGGCAAGAAGCGGATGCGCCAGTTTGGCCGCGTGGAGATTCCGCAGGAAGCGTTTATTGCGGCGTTGAAGATGGACGATGCGTGATTGGGGCTTCGCCCCAAAAATTTAGTCCGGGGGACGAAATTTAACGCATCGCCGCGACCGACAGGGAGCGGACTGGCCCGAAGGGGCAGTCGCCTGGTCCCGCTTCGCGGGTCAATCGGTCCGGGGGACCGATTGAAGGCATCGCCGTGACCTACCGGATCGCGGACGGGCGCGGAGCGACCATTGCGTGGTTTAGGCTAGGACTAAAAATAGCGAAGCGGTGAAGGGGATGAAATCACTAAACCATTATTGCTTCATCTGGAAGAGTATTCCTTATGCTCGCTTTCAATTCTTCCGCACACTGCATAGGATCATCTCTATCCCACGAGATAATATCATGATGTTCAATATCGAAGTGGATTGATTTTTTTCCACCATCTCTTTTGTGATGGGCATCGAATACGTCTTTGTCACATATGTAGAATACGGGTTTACCAAGACCCTCAGCAAACCCTGCCTCGAAGTAGGCACCAGCATTCTGATCCGATAAGTCAACAACTAAGAATCTACTATTTCTAATATCGACCCTGATTTTATCATCAATTGAACCTGCTTTTCTATTCTCATCGACTGTAAGCAGATCATAGCCTGCTTCTATACATGCACTTTTGATGACCGGAAGAATTATTTCTCTTAAACTTTCGTTGTTAAACTGAAGGGCCATAAAAGCTTGCCTGGAGTCGGCTTTGTTCCTTTGAAGTTCATAGAACCTTTGCCAGCCTCTTGCTGAAACACTGAACTGAAATGCCGCTCCATCCTGTGTTGTCAGGTTATGCCAATTAGACAGCCAACCCGATTCGTAAGCTTGATTTTGAGACCATAGAGCAGCGGAATAGGTCCGCGCTTTAGCAAGATAAGCTAACTCTGCTTTATCGACCGTCCACTCGGATCCGACATTTTCCTTAGTGCAAAGTGATACAAGGAATTGTTCAAGCAACTCGATAGCCGTATAGTCAGGATACCCATTAATTAGCTCATCTAATATATTTTTAGTGATGAATGGCGTATTTTTGAGGTCACCAAAAACCACAGGGTTATCTCGCCTGTATGAGAATGCGACGATCCTTTGAAGTTCTGAAAAGCTTTGATGCTTATGGTAACCAATTGGGCCGCATCTTTCACAGTTCGCGTACTCTCTATGTCCATAATCACGGTCTGTCGGCGGCTCGGAAAACCGGATGCCGCATAATGGACAGAACGTACGAGCTTCAGACATAGCTATATCTAACCAGATATTAGAATTCTTCAACTTGCAAGCAGGTGCTTTATACCAACTCCGGGAGATGGGCTCGCCGATCAAGTCGGCGAGAGCGGGTAAATGGGTTTCAGTCCTCGGGCTGACGGCTTCGTAACAAAGTCAATCCCCGCACTCACAGCCCGAACGGCCCGAGCCGTTCGGAACAACGCTATTTTCAATCCCCCGGATTGAAAATTGAATCGCTTTTGTGTCCCCGCAAACGAAAGAGGTGGCAGAGTCGCTATTCCCACCCCTGACACGAGAGAGTCCGTTGCTCTCGGTTTGGTGGGCCTGGACTGTGTGCGATCCATGCATGGGCGGCTTGCGACTTTACGGGGCGCGGGCGGCCCGGAGTGGCGGCGGCACCGCATCAGGCGGAGGAGCGTGATACGAGTTCGCGAAAGCCTTCAGGCGGTTGCGGATGCGCCCTTCTCCGACCCGGACGTCATGCGCATGGGGCCGAAAGCCTGATGCGCCTCTGACGGACACGGCGGGTGAGGCCATGGCGGCCCCTGCCGGATGCGGCGCTGATCCCACTTGTCAGTTCAGGGCGCGGATGTCGTCCGCTGTAAAATGGTATTCTTCTGTGTTCCCATCAGGGGACACGTCCGCGCTCGTGTCACCTTATCTGACGCCGACGCTTTCGCCGCCTCCTTGATGAGCGGTCGCAGAAACGCGGCTGCCTTCATCACAGGAACCTGCCATGTCCCGACCCCAATCCCATACCTCCCGCCGGCCAGGCCCGACCGAAAACGAAATCGCCCTGCAATGGGAGATCGACCGCCTGCGCAAAGCGTTGGCGACGACCCGCAAGGCGTTGGGCGAAGATGAATTTGGTCATGTCCCCGGCGACCGACTGACGGGCGAAGCGCAGGCACGCTTTTATGAAAAGCTCGGACGGTTCACGAACTACAATCTCGAACAGTGGGTGCCTCCGGATCAACGCTGCACGCAGTGCGGCGGGCTGGGACTGGCGGAAATCGACGCGGCGTTTGCGGCTGCAGCAAGTCGCGTTCGTGAGGGGCAGTCTTCTAAAATCGGTGACAGCCGCGCCTGACACGCCTTATACGGATTGGACATGACGACCGAGCCCCAGCCAGACCGATCGGACGCGCCGGACCCTCCGGCCTGCGTCGATTGCGGCGCGCCCCTGTCCGGGCCCTATTGCGCTGCCTGCGGGCAGCGCGTGGTGGTGGAGGCCGATTTCAGTCTGATCCGCCTGAGCCGGGACTGGCTGAGCGCGGCCTTTTCGCTGGATTCGCGCGGGCTGACGACGCTGCGCCGCCTGATTTTTCAACCGGGACGCCTGAGCGCGGATTA
This sequence comes from Algimonas porphyrae, assembly GCF_041429795.1. Classification (NCBI taxonomy): domain Bacteria; kingdom Pseudomonadati; phylum Pseudomonadota; class Alphaproteobacteria; order Maricaulales; family Robiginitomaculaceae; genus Algimonas; species Algimonas porphyrae. Next base: position 19,526 of record NZ_CP163424.1, read on the forward strand.
TATCGCCGGGCGGCGACAAGCGACATTCGGACCCTTCCAGATTTTCGTGTTCGTCACGCTGCTCTTCTTTCTGCTGCCGGATAATTTCGATATTCTCAAAGCGCCGTCGCGTTGGTTCTTCAACGATGTCGAGCCGCTCGTCGCCGCCAAGATGGCGGCGCTCGATCTGTCGCGCGCGGAACTGGCCATTCTCTATGATGGGCGGGTCAGCACGCTCAGCAAGCTGGGCCTGTTCAGCATTGTCAGCGCGCTGACCGTGACCAGCTGGGCCCTCGGCTTTGGGCGACTGCCGCAACTGGGCAAACATCTGGTCATGGCGGTGCACGCCTTTGTCATGGCCCTCGGACTGATCATGCTCATCCTGCCGCTCATGATGCTGTTGTTTCTGGTCGTCGAGCCGGAGATGTGGATGGGCAATACGCTTCATCTGTCGCTACTAGGCGCATGGATCACGCTGCAACAGCGCCGTGTGCTGGCGATCGGCTGGCCGCGCGCCCTGCTGCACATGGTTGTGTTGATCGGCGTCCTGGGCGTGAGTGTATTTTCCTACCGCTATGGCATTAGCTGGCTGACGCTCTGGTCGCTCTAGTGGCCCAGAGGATGAGAATGATCAACGGGAATTGCAGGACGACACGGCCCCACAAGGCGGCAGGACTGTCCAGGGACCCAAGTGGCATAGTCTCCATTGCCATGTAGATATTGGCGGGCAGCACGGCGAGCAGAAAGGCGGCGAGCCCCCAGCCTGTTGCGCGGCGCAGGCGCGGGATGATGAGACCGAGCGCGAAGGCGAGCTCCATCGCGCCGGTCAGACGCACGATCTCCCGCTTGAACGGCAGGGGCGGCGGCACGATGGCGGCAAAGGCGTCGGTCTGGGTGAAGTGGGCGAGCCCTGCAGCGAGAAAGAACAGAGCGAGGAGGACACAAACAAGATGATGCCACAGCCCCGCGGGCTGTGGCGGATCGAACAATGTACGGGGCAGTGCTAGAAAGGATCGGACCATTTCGGATCGGTATAGACATTCGATCCGGATAATGTGCGCAAAAACGCTTCGATTGCATCTTTCTCGGCATCGGTCAGATTGAACTGCTCGGCCTGATTGCCGTCGCGCAGGCGCGGATCGAGCGTGTTGAGGAACTGCGTGCGGGCCGGTTCGCCGCCCGGGGTCGGAATATTGCTGTAATGATCCAGCATGGCGCGGATGGTCGGGAGCGACCCATCATGCATCAGCGGGCCGTTCAGCTGGCCATTGGCATCGACCAGATCGCGCAAGCTGGGCGAGCGCGTATTGGTGAAGTCGAAGCCGAGCGGATCCTGCGCATCGCCGACCACGCCATTATGGCCGCGATTGGGGCCGGTCTGGATGGTGAATTCCGGTGGCTGATGACAGGCGGAACAGTTCAGCCCGGTACCCTGGCCGCGGAAATTATTCTTGCCCTGATTTTCCTGGGCCGTGAAGTTGGGGAAATTGGCGTTGATATTGCCCGTCTGCGCCAGGCCGTCGTCAAAGCGGCTATCGAAAGACTGGATCGATTTGGTGAACTGCGCCAGTGCCTGACCGATCCGGGCTTCAGTGATATCGGGGTCAAGGAAGGTGAAGCGGAACAGCTCCTCATAATAGTCGATACCTTCCAGCTTGGTGATCAGATCGTCGAAATCCGGCGCGCCATTCTGGCCGGAAAAGCCGTGTTCGTTCGCGTCCTGGATCGGCATGGTTTCCTGCTCGGCATGGGTCGCCGCGCGCTGGTCCCAGAACTGCGTACTGGCACCGCCTCCGGGTCCGTCATGACCGAAGCCGCCATTGATCAGGCGCATGGAATGGCGTCCGGTCTCGCCGCTGCCGACGCCGTTACTGACGGTCGCAAGATCGGAAAAGCCGTTGGCCTGCACATGGCAGGAGGCACAGGCAATGGAATTGTCGATCGACAGGTTGCGGTCATAGAACAGAACCCGCCCGAGCGTCGCGCCCTTGTCGGTCACGGGATTGCCGTTGACCAGGGCAGGGCCGATATAATCCGGCACGGGCTGGTTGGCATAATCGGCCAGCGCGGCCAGATCGATGTTGGCTCCGAAGGTCGACAGGATTGCATCCTGATTGATGCCGACGGAGAGGGTGAAGCTGTCCGTGACGGACGCACCGGACGGATCGGACGCCCGGACGGTGACGATGACATCGCCCGCCGCATTGGGCGTGCCGCTGATCGTGCCATTACCAGCGCTCAGCCCGACATCCCGGTCGAAACTGATGTTCAGGGTCAGCGTATCGCCGTCAGCGTCGCTGAAGGTCGCGCCGTTCTGCGTCACGTCGATGGAGAGGTCATAGCCGACATCGCCGCTCTGATCCGGCATGGCGCTGGCGACAGTCGGCGCATTATTGGTATTGGCCACAGGCGTGGTCGGCGTCGTCGTCCCGCTATCACCGCCGCCCCCACACGCGACAAGTGCCGAAGAAAGGAAAAGCGTTGCGATAAAGCGCGACCGGTCAGTCATAAGCGTGTCCCCTGCTTGGGTTCACGCTAAGCCGTAGATCGTTCCGCGCACAAGACAGACAAATTTTAAATCATGAACAGCCTGCTGTAATATTGCGGTAATGTAGCGGACAGGTCCTTTAGCCGACCTCCGAACAGCATGTAGCGGCCATGCAGGAAACGTCGCTATTTGCCAAACATGGACGATCGCGCCAATCTGCAGGAAAAGGACATGTCACATGTATGCAGACAGGCTGGCCATTTTCGATACCGTCGTCGCGCAATGTCCCGAGATCGAACGCAAAGGAAAGACCATGCCCTACTGTTCGGCCAACGGACATATGTTCGCTCTGCTGACCAAGGACGGCGAGTTGGGCTTCCGGTTAGGCAAGAATGGTATGGCTACGTTCTTCAGAGACCATGACGATAGCGGACCGCTCAAATCGCACGGCGCGACGATGCGCGGCTATGTTCGCATCCCGGATGGAATGATGACCGATGTCGACCAGTTGGTGACCCATCTGCAACAGGCCAAAGCCTATGTGGAGAGCCTACCCCCGAAATAGACGGTACTAGAACATACCTGATCCATCGCAGGCGATCAGGAGCTGACCCGCCAGTCCGGCCTTGCGGTGGAAATGAAAGGATCGATAGGTCTCGTTCGAGACCGCCTCGAACATGCGCTTTTTATCTGCATAGCGCACGATCGCGACGGCGTCCCATTCATCCGCACCAGCGCCGATCAGGAAGCGATCGACCCGTCCGCCGAACACGGTTTCGATGCCGTCTATGTCGAGTTCGCGCAGCATCTCGCCGAACGCTTTCGCATAGCGGCGATAGGCGGTCTCGCCACTCACCTGTTCGCCGTCCCGATAGGTTGATGTCTCTTTGAACTTCAGCAGATTGAGCATGTAGACGGGTTCGCCGTCTTCATGACTGTCCAGAAACGCCTGTATCTGCTCCGGGGTCGGCTCGACCGCATTGACCGTGGCCATGACCTATTCCGTATAGCCGGGATGTTCGCGAATGTCGGACGCGCTATTCTTCACCATGTCGGTCGAGACGAAGAAGTCAGCCGCCAGCGGGCCGGAATATCCGGGCTGATTATACTGATCGAAATCGGTCACGCCGGACTCGGCCAGTACATATTCGTCAATGTAGAAATTGCCTGTCGCTTCGGCAGAGGGGCGCGACAGAACTTCATAAGCTGCGTCCGCCATGATGTCGGGAATGCGGCTCATCTTGGCCATGCTGTCCCCGCCCAGAACATTGCGGACGGCGGCGGTATCGATCGATGTCAGCGGCCAGAGCGAATTAACGGCAACGCCCGCGCTACGAAATTCCTCGGCCATACCGAGCGTGCACAAGCTCATGCCATATTTCGCCATCGTGTAGGCCACATGGTTCTTGAACCAGCGTGGTTCCATCAGCAGCGGCGGAGCGATATTCATAATATGCGCATTGGTCCCGGACTTCAGATGCGGGTAGCAGGCCTGGCTCATCAGGAAGGTTCCGCGTGCATTGACGCCGTTCATGAGGTCGTACCGCTTCATCGATGTGCCAGTCGTTGGCGTCAGGGATATGGCGGAGGCATTGTTGACTAGAATGTCGATTCCGCCAAACCGTTCGGCCGTCTGTGCGACAGCGGATTGAACCATGGCTTCATCGCGGATGTCGCAAACGATCGGCAGGCACTGGCCGCCGACGGCTTCGATCTCTTCGGCTGCCGTATAGATCGTTCCGGCGAGCTTGGGGTGCGGTTCTGCGGTCTTGGCGCAAATGGCGATATTGGCACCATCGGCGGCGATCTTCTTGGCAATGGCCAGCCCGATCCCGCGCGAGCCCCCCGACATGATGAGCGTGCGATCCTTGAACGACATGAAACCTCCAGTTTGGTGGGCCGTCTTATCAAACCCGATACTATCTCTGCGTAAGACAGCCGACCGCACGACGCAACGCAACAGGCCGTCGCAATCCTGCCCGACGGGCCTGCAGATATGAACGCCGATTAACCATACCTCTGAACGCGGCTTTAAGCGTCCTGCCGCTAGGGAGGCTCAACTTGATACGAAAAGGTAGGACCATGCGTCTTCTATTTGTGGGAATTTCCAGTCTCGCCCTGACAGCCTGTTCGATGGGCGGCTATAATTACGGTGCGGGTCATAATGGCCATAGCTATGTCAATCCGGGCTATGCAGGGGCCGGCTATTCGGGCTGCAGCCTCGATCCCTGTGCTGCATCCGGGCAATTCGCCGGCTATACGCAGCATTATCAGCCTGCGCCTCAGCCCGTCACCTGGACACTCCCTCCGACGTTGCCGCCTGCGCCCATGCCGCCAGCACCCTGTGCCCCGAACCCCTGTGCCGCCGGAGCCTATTCTGTCGCGCCGCAAATGAACGCGGGCTACGGCGCGACTGGTTATGGCGCAGCCGGATATGGCGGCGCGGCCTACGGACAGACCCACACACCCGCCGCCCACGCCTATGGCACTCACGCGCCGCATTACGGCCCGGCCCAAGGTCATGGCCTGCGCGGTGCCTATAAATATGCGACACTCGGCGCGACCTGGTATGATGTCGACACGGCCTATGCCGGTCTGCAGGGCCGCCTCGGCTATCAGAGCGCATCCATCCTCGGCGCAGAAATCGAAGGGTCGATCGGCGTGATCAGCGAGACCAGCCCATTCAATCAGCCCAACCCGCCCGGACCCGATCTGGTCGGCCAGTTCAAGGACGGGGTCGACTATCAGATTGCCGGCTTCGGCGTGGCTCGCCTGCCGGTTTCACCCAATATCTCGCTGCATGGCCGCGTCGGTTACCATCAGACGAAAAGCTATGCCGATGCAACAGTCAATGGCGTCGAACGCAATGTCGATACGACCGATGACGGTGTCGCATACGGCGCAGGTGCCGAATTCAATCTGACTCCTGTCGATGCGTTCCGCGCGGACTATACGCGCTACAGTCGCACGGGTGATGATATGGACTCCGTCTCCTTATCCTATCTGCGTCGCTTCTAGCCGCAGGCTCTTGCATTGATGACGTGGCTGGGCGAATAACGCCGGGTGCCGATTGCGGCACCCCGACAGATTGCCAGGATTGCACCCATGCCGACCGAAGACCCCTCCCCCAGCGGACATTGGGACGAAGTTGAGGCCGTTCAGCGCTATGAGCGGGAATTGCGTGAACAGGAAGATCAGCAGACCCTGAAGCCGCAACGCGGTCAGGATAATGCCAATCTGATCTATATTCTCTATCTGGTGAATATGGCCGTGCCCTTCCTGGGCATTGTCGGCGTGATCATGGCCTATTCGGCGCGGGATCATGCCGAACCCGATCTGCAGTCACATTATGACAATCAGATCCGCATCTTCTGGATTACCGTTATCGGCTATATCATTTCCGTCGTGCTGATGCTGGTCTTCATCGGCGTTCTGCTCGCCTTGCTGGTCTTCATCTGGAAGATCGTTCGCGTTGCAACGGCCATGAGCCTGCTATCGCGCGGTCTGCCTGTCCGGAATGTCGAAAGCTTCAGCTTCACCTCAGATTAGGCCGGACTCGCCAGTACCAGCCCATCCGTGTAAGCTACTCCGGTCGATCACTGTCCGGAGCGCTGACATGTTGCGATTTCTCTTACTGGGGCTGAGCCTTTCTAGCCTAGCCGGTACGGCCCTTGCGCAGGACGTCGACTGGCGGAACATCACACCGAGACTGGAAGGCTGCTGGCACGGAACCGGCATGGGCGGGGTCGTGTCCGAATGCTGGCTGGTGGCCGATAATGGCCGCGCCGATGGCATGTTTCTGATGCGCCAGAAAGACGCGCCGACCTTTGCCGAAATCATCACCATCGATGCCTTTGATGACGGTGTCGAAATGCGCCTGAAACACGTCAATGCCGATATGACAGGCTGGGAAGAGAAAGACAAATATACGCGTTTCCGTTTCCTGTCCGCCGAAGCAGACCGGCTCAACTTCAAGGGATTGAGCCTGATCTTCGTCGGCGATGACCGGCTGGAAACGGAATTGATGATGACCTTCGGCGATGGCGAGCCACGTATGGTCCCGTTCAGCTTCACCCGCACGGCCACAGTGAACCCACCCGCAGCGCCGCCCGAGAAAGAGGCGGACTAATCAGCCACCACAGTGCCTGGCGTCTCCATATCCAGATCATTCGTGTCCTGGCGCAACCAGAGATCGGCGTAGAGCCCGCCGCGCTCCAGCAGGTCTGCATGGGTTCCGCGTTCAACGATGCGTCCAGCCTCCATGACGAGGATCAGGTCGGCATCCTGAATGGTCGACAGCCGGTGCGCGACGACGAGCGTCGTCCGGCCCCGACTGGCCACGCCCAGCGCCGACTGAATATCCAGCTCGGTCGCACTGTCGAGCGCGCTGGTCGCTTCGTCCAGAATCAGGATGGCCGGGTCCTTGAGCAGGGTCCGCGCAATGGCGACCCGCTGTTTCTCCCCGCCCGAGAGCTTTAGCCCGCGTTCGCCGACCAGCGTGTCATAGCCTTTGGGCAGGTCCGCAATGAAGTCGTGAATTTGCGCGTCCCGGGCGGCCTGTTCGATCTGCATCTGTGACGCATCCGGGTGAGCATATGCGATATTGTAGCCAATCGTATCGTTGAACAGGACCGTATCCTGCGGGACCATGCCGATGGCCGCGCGCAGAGAAGCCTGCGTCATGTCGCGGATGTCGGTTCCGTCGATGCGCACCGCTCCGGCGGCAATATCGTAAAAGCGGTAGAGGATCCGGGAAAGGGTGGACTTGCCCGCCCCCGTCGGCCCGACCACGGCAACCGTCTGTCCCGGTTCCGCCGTAAAGCTAATGGCGCGCAGGATTTCGCGGTCCGGATCATAATGGAAATCGACCTGATCGAACTCGATCCGGCCCGTCACATTTGCGGCCATTTCGGCGTGGGGTGCATCGACGACTTCGGGCTGCTCTTCGAGCAGCTGGAACATGCGCTCCAGATCTGTCAGCGCCTGTTTGATCTCCCGGTAGGCAAAGCCGAGGATGTTGAGCGGGCGGTAGAGCTGGCTCATCACCAGCGTAATCGTCAGCATGTCGCCGGTGCTCATCTCCCCGCCCAGAATATAGGCTGCGGCGAGCATCATCATGGCGACGATCCCGACATTCATCAGCAGGCTCTGCCCGATATTGACGGTCGCGAGCGATGTGCGCGAGCGGATCGCGGCCTGCGCATAGGCCGCCATGGCGCTGTCATAGCGCGCCACTTCGCGGCCTTCCGCGTCGAAATATTTGACGGTCTCATAATTGAGCAGACTGTCGACAGCGCGAGCCCAGCTTTCGGTGTCGCGCCGGTTCATCTCCCGCCGGAATTTCAGTCGCCATTCGGTCGTCACCACGGTGAAGACGACATAGGTGATGACCACGGCCACCGCGATCAGCGCAAACCAGACATTATAGGCAACGGCGAAAGCAGTCCCGGCGATCACCAGCTGCAACAGGGTCGGCCCGATATTGAACAGCAGGAAGCGGAACAGGAAATCGATCGCGCGCACGCCGCGTTCGATGATCCGCGACAGGCCGCCTGTGCGCTTGGCCAGATGGAAGCGCAGCGACAGCCGGTGCAGATGAGCGAAGGTTTCCAACGCGATTCGCCGCTGCGCCTGCTGCGCGACCGGGGCGAAGACATATTCGCGCGCTTCGGAGAACAGGGTGGAGAGCAGGCGCAGAGCCCCATAGCCTAGTACGAAGGCCGCGATAAACAGACCGACCTGCGCGAATGTATCGCCGCGCCCGACGGCGTCGCCGACCACGTCCTGCGCGCGGCCCAGAAAGAAGGGCGCGCCAACCAGAATGAACTGACTGATCACAACGAGTGTCAGCGCAATTACAGTCCGGACCTTCGCGCCCATGTCGCCCGGCGGCAAAATATAAGGGATCAGGCCCTTCAAAGCCGAGAGCTGCTCCAGAATGCCGCGTTCTTCGATTTCAGTCGCGTCAGGATGCCTTGCGACGGAATTTCTGGGGGGAGACATGGAGGATGATGTGGTGGCAAGAACCGAAAATGGAAGGGGTGCTCGAAGGGTTTCGGCTTTTCATTTCAAAAAGGTTGGGCCCGAAATTCAGTTGACAGTTTTCTGATATCGCAGACAACGTCCATCAAACTATCTCGAGACATGAATATGAGCGGTTGCTGGCACCCGATTAGCTGGGAAGAATTCAAACAAGCTTATCGAAATGATCTCTGCTGGATAAACTGGTGGGATAAAAACGCTTTCAAAATCGCAAAAAAATACGGCATGCCTTGGTTCTGCGGAAAAGGCTGGATGACCAAGAGAATGTTGACGGATGAGGCGTTCTTCAAAGAAATTTATGAGGCTGGAACCGATATAATGCGCAACTAACGCACTATATTCAGTTATTATAATCAGCGCATTTCGCGAAGCTCAGACCGCCTCGAACTCCATGATGACCGCATCGACGGCGAGATTGTCGCCGGCTTGCGCCTTGATCGCGCTGACCTTGGCGCGCTTTTCCGCGCGGAGTGTGTTTTCCATCTTCATGGCTTCGACTACGGCGAGGGCCTGTCCGTCTTCGACGACGTCCCCTTCTTCGACCATCAGTTTCACGACCACGCCCGGCATCGGACAGAGCAGCAGGTTGGACGTGTCCGGCGCGACCTTGACCGGCATATGCGCAGCCAGGGCGGCGGCTTCCGGCGTGCGCACCTTGACGCAGAAGGAACAGCCGCGGTGACGGATCGTATAGCCTTCGGGCCGTTTGGCGACGAGGAAGTTGAGCGGGGTGTTGTCGACCAGCGCACGGACCAGCGGATCGCCCGGCTTCCAGTTCATCAGCACTTCCATCTCGATCGCGGCCTTATCCTCCTCCGGATCATCCATGACGATGGTGCGCAGACCCTTGGAGCCGCGAATGTCGGCGCGATAATGTTTATCGCCGATTTCGACGCACCACATATCCGGCACGTGCCGCGTATGATTGGGCAGGCTGCCGCTGATACGCGCAGCGCGGTGCTCGGACACGTCATGCATCAGTGCAGCCACGGCGGCGAGCTTGCGCATGCGGCCTGCATTCTCTGGCGCGCCGGTAAACCCGTCCGGATATTCCTCCGCGATGAAGCCGGTTGTGATGTCTCCGCGAATGAACCGGTCATGGTCATAGACGGCCTGCAGGAAGGGAATGTTGTGGCCGATGCCTTCCAGTTCGAACACGTCGAGCGCTTCGCGCATGGCTTCGAGCGCCACGCCCCGATCCGGCCCCCATGTACAGAGCTTGGCGATCATCGGATCGTAGAACATGGAAATTTCGCCGCCTTCGAATACGCCCGTATCGTTGCGCACGATGGCCCCGTTTTCGCGCGGACCCTCGACAGGCGGGCGGTAGCGGGTCAGGCGTCCGATGGACGGCAGGAAGTTGCGAAACGGATCTTCAGCATAGATGCGGCTCTCGATCGCCCAGCCATCGAGCGTGACATCATCCTGCGCCATGGCCAGTTTTTCACCTTGGGCGACGCGGATCATCTGTTCAACCAGATCGACGCCGGTGATCAACTCCGTGACCGGATGCTCCACCTGCAGGCGGGTGTTCATTTCCAGGAAGTAGAAGTTCCGGTCGCCATCGACGATGAATTCGACCGTCCCGGCGGAATCATAATCGACCGCCTTGGCGAGCGCGACGGATTCCGCGCCCATGGCGGCGCGGGTTTCCTCATCGAGAAACGGTGACGGGGCCTCTTCGATAACCTTCTGGTTCCGGCGCTGGATCGAACATTCGCGCTCGCCCAGATAGATGCAGTTGCCATGTTTGTCGCCCAGCACCTGAATTTCGATGTGGCGCGGCTGAGTGACGAATTTCTCGATGAAAATACGGTCGTCGCCGAAGCTGTTGGCGGCTTCATTCTTGGACGACTGGAAGCCCTCGCGCGCCTCCTCGTCGTTCCACGCAATGCGCATCCCTTTGCCGCCGCCGCCGGCTGACGCCTTGATCATGACGGGATAGCCGATCTGTTTCGAAATTTTGACCGCTTCGTCCGCGTCCGCGATCAGGCCCATATGACCGGGGACCGTGGAGACCCCCGCTTCCTGCGCGAGTTTCTTCGACGTGATCTTGTCGCCCATCGCCGTGACCGCATGCGGGTTCGGCCCGACGAAGATGATGCCTTCCTCTTTCAGCCGTTCAGCGAAGCCCGGATTTTCCGACAGAAAACCATAGCCCGGATGCACCGCATCCGCCCCCGTCTCCCGGCACGCCGCAATGATCTTGTCCTGCACGAGGTAGGAGTCAGCCGCCGCAGGCGGACCGATATGAACGGCTTCATCCGCCATCTCGACATGGAGCGCATTTTTGTCGGCATCGGAATAAACCGCGACGGTCGCGATATTCATCTTGCGAGCGGTCTTGATGACCCGACACGCAATCTCGCCGCGATTGGCGATGAGGATTTTGGAGATTTTAGACATCTATTGCCTTTAACATTCAGAGCAAAATCAAGATAATTGTTATCATAACGAGCACGTATCCAAACGGCATTATGGCAAGAAGGAATGTGTTACTAACCCAGCGCCAAATCTTTGTCGGGAAAATGCGGAACCTGTAGGACGACAGCAGACCCAGCTTGTAACCTTCTATGTAGTTCCGTTTTGCAGTTAACATTGCACGACATATGCCGAAAAATATTCCGGTCATCGAAAGAAGCACGATAGCTGCGAGCCCGACCAAGTCATGAAGCTGGACCCCATCATCTGAGAAGCTCTGAAGGAGGCCGAACACTAACACGACAGGAGCAAATGAGGCAGCAACGTAATGACCAGTGCTAGCCTCTCCTCTCGAAAACGCACCGATAGCTGCGTCCGAATATTGGAGCTCGGTATCGCTGAGTTTGTGATTATTTGGTTGAGATATTTCGAAGTCTAGAACCTCTCTATGAGATAGTGCGTGTGGCTTGAGTTTCTCAATGTCTTGCTCAAACGAAAAAGCTGCTTCTGCTTTTATTAGGACATCAAGCTCTGACCAATAAACGCCTTCGCCTAGAGGTAAAACCAACCCCTTAGTGAATTCTTCGTCCGATATCTCCTTGAGCCTTGGAAAGTTAACAATCGGCAAGCCCAAAACTCGTCCATCATTGACAGCTAACTCTATGAAGTCAGGTGAACGGTTGCATCCTACAATTAGAGGAACTCCCGTTGAGACTTCCTCGCCACTCACAACGGCAAGTTCCCATGCTTCTTCCACGGGTTCTGGAGCTGCTTGTCTTTCGCCAGCGCGAAGGCGCGCGCCACGCGCTTGCGGGTCGAGCGGGGCTGAATGACTTCGTCGATATAGCCGCGCTCCGCTGCGCGGAACGGGCTTAGGAACTTCTCCTCATAATCCGCGACGTGTTCCGCCGTCTTCTCCGCGTCACCCAGATCCTTGCGGTGCAGGATCTCCACCGCGCCCTTGGCGCCCATCACGGCGATCTGGGCGGTGGGCCAGGCGTAGTTGATGTCGCCGCGCAGGTGTTTGGGGGCCATGACGCAATAAGCGCCGCCATAAGCCTTGCGGGTGATGACGGTGACCTTGGGCACGGTCGCTTCGCCGAAAGCGTAGAGCAGTTTCGCGCCGTGCTTGATGACGCCGCCATATTCCTGGTCGGTCCCGGGCAGGAAGCCGGGCACGTCCACCAGCGTCAGGATCGGGATGTCGAAACAGTCGCAGAAACGCACGAACCGCGCGGCCTTGCGCGAGGCATCGCTGTCGAGGCAGCCCGCCAGCACCATCGGCTGATTGGCGACGACGCCGACCGTCTGCCCTTCCAGCCGGATGAAGCCACAGAGAATGTTCTTGGCGAAGTCGCGCTGGATTTCGAAGAAGTCGCCCTCATCCGCGACTTTGCGCACCAGTTCGTGCATGTCGTAGGGCAGGTTCGGATTGTCAGGCACCAGCGTGTCGAGGCTCTCGTCGATCCGGTCATGCCGATCGAAGAAGGGCCGGACCGGGACTTCAGCACGGTTATTGAGCGGTAGGAAATCGAACAGCCGGCGGATTTCCGCCAGCGCTTCCATATCATTGTCGAACGCCCCGTCGGCGACCGATGATTTGGTCGTGTGCGTCTTCGCCCCGCCCAGTTCTTCAGCGGTGACGACTTCGTTGGTCACGGTCTTCAGCACGTCCGGTCCTGTCAGGAACATGTAGGAGCTGTCGCGCACCATGAAGATGAAATCGGTCAGAGCCGGGGAATAGACCGCCCCGCCTGCGCTCGGCCCCATGACGACGCTGATCTGCGGGATCACACCGGAAGCGAGAATATTGTTCTGAAACACTGATGTGTAGCCCGCCAGCGCCGCGACGCCCTCCTGAATGCGCGCGCCGCCGCTATCCTGCAGGCCGATGATCGGCGCGCCGTGGCGCATCGCCATGTCCTGAACTTTGGTGATCTTCTGCGCGTGGGTTTCTGACAGCGAGCCGCCAAACACGGTGAAGTCCTGCGCGAAGACGAAGGTCTTACGGCCATTGATCGTGCCCCAGCCCGTGACCACCCCGTCGCCGGGCATCTTAGTCTTGTCCATGCCGAAATCGGTCGAGCGATGGGTGACGAACATGTCGAATTCTTCGAAACTGCCCGGGTCGAGCAGCAGTGAGAGCCGTTCGCGCGCGGTCAGCTTCCCCTTGGCGTGCTGCGCAGCGATGCGTTTTTCGCCCCCACCCTGTCGGGCCGTCTCGCGGCGGTCCTGCAATTCATCGAGAATGGAGCTCATGCGTGTATCCCAGCCCTGATCATCAGGTCATCACCCTGTTTACGCCCGTCTTTTCTGCGGGCGTTTGCGCCGTCGCAACCTGACGAGACGCGCGCAGAGACGCAAGCCCGATTTGACCAAAAAGAAAGGGTTTAGACGCGCTTCCGTTCCCATTCTATGCGATAATGAGCGTCAACCTTGCAGGAATAGTCGTTGCGCCGTCATTTCCATGCAATAGTGAACAATCTGGGAGGAGCGGAGAACCGTTTTTTCAAAGCGTCCGGACAGACCGTGCCGAACGTAAGCAGGTCATTATGAAGATCAACACGTCCTATCTGATTGCCGCCGGTGTCGCCGTCGCGTTTCTCGCCTGGTTCGCCGTCAATTCGGCGGGCGAGGACACAAACCTCTATGCCGACATCGAGGCCCGCGATCAGGCGACCGAAGCCGTCCTGCCGACGGTCGTCGTGCGCAACGTCACGGCAGAGGTCCACCCGATCCGTCTGGTCGCCTATGGCCGGACGCAGGCGGGCCGCATGGTCGAGGTCAAGGCCAAGACGGCGGCGTCACTGATCGCGACACCGATCGCAGAAGGCACGCGCGTCAGACGCGGCGATGTAATCTGCCGTCAGGATGTGGATGCGCGGCAGGCCCTCGTCGATCAGGCGCAGGCGCGGCTTGATCAGGTCGAAGCCGATTTCCGCGCGACCACCACGCTGGTCGAAAAGGGATTTCGCTCCGCCACGTCGCTGAAAGCCGACAGGGCCGCCGTCGACGGAGCACGGGCACAGCTGAAACAGGCGCAGATCGAACGCGGCAATATCGTGCTGCGCGCACCGTTTGACGGCATCTATGAACGACGCATGGCCGAAGTGGGCGATTATCTGTCCCCCGGACAGCCCTGCGCCCTGATCGTGGAACTTGATCCGCTGAAACTGGATGTCGAGATGACGGAAACGCAGGTCGGCAAGATCGCGATCGGACAGCCGGTCACTGTCCGCCTTGCAACAGGCGAAACGGTCGAGGGTCGCGTCGCCTTCATCGAATCGGTCGCCAATCCGGCCACTCGGACGTTCGGCATGGAAGTCAGCCTGCCCAATGGCGACGGCGCGCTGAAAGCGGGCGTCTCGGCCACGATCGCCATGACCATCGGACAGACGACGGCCAGCCTTGTGCCGTCAGGCATTCTGACGCTCGATAATGACGGGATTATGGGCGTACGCTATCTCGACCCGTCCGACCGCGTCCAGTTCGCCACGATCACGCAGGTCGACGAAACGCGCGATGGGATCTGGGTCACGGGCCTGCCGACATCGACGCGGATCATCATTGAAGGGCAGGACTATGTGTCCGTCGGCACGCACGTCACACCGGTCCGCGAAGCTGACCATGCGCAAGCGCGCCCGGCCTCCGTCAATGCCCGCAACAGCGCCGATCTGAACTAGGCCACCCGATGGAAAAGATCGTCAGCTTCGCGGTCAATGCCTGGCGGGTGACGCTGGGCATTCTGCTCTTCATCATCGTCGGCGGTTTCATCGCCATCCAGAACCTGCCGCTGGACGCGGAGCCGGATATTCCCGTGCCCTTCGTCAATGTGCGTGTCGTGCTGCCGGGCGTTTCGCCCGCCGACGCGGAACGCCTGCTGGTCCGACCGTTGGAGACGGAGCTGAAGTCGATCGACGGGCTGAAACGAATGGACGCGGTCGCGGCTAATAATGTCGCCTATATCATTCTGGAATTCACCCCGTCCTTTGATCAGGACCAGGCCGTATTGGACGTTCAGGAAGCGGTCGACCGCGCCCGCGCCGAATTTCCCGAAGAAGCCAAGGAACCGATCGTCGAGGAAATCGACACCTCGACCGTCCCGATCTTCGTCGTCAACCTGTTCGGCGACGTGCCCGAACGCACGCTGCAGAATACCGCCAAGGAGCTGCAGCAGCGGATCGAAGGCATTCCGGCCATTCTGGGCGCGGATATTAGCGGCGAACGCACCGACGTTCTCGAAGCCGTGGTCGATCCGACCCTGCTGGAAAGTGCCGGCATCACTTTTGACGAGCTGGCAGCCGCCGTGGCACGCAACAATCAGCTGATCACCGCCGGATCGCTGGAAACCAATAATGGGCAGTTCAATGTCAAACTGCCCGGCCTGATCGAAAATGCGGACGATCTAGCCGAACTGGTGGTCCGGACGGACGCGTCTGGCGCGGTCGTGCGCATGTCCGACATCGCCGTGGTGCGCCGGACCTATAAAGATCCGCAATCCTACGCCCGCTATAACAGCAATAATTCCGTCAGCCTGGAAATCACCAAGCGCAAAGGCGAGAACATTCTCGACACGATCGGAGCTGTGCGCGAGGTGGTTGAAGATTATCAGACCAGCGACACGTTTCCGCAGACCATCCAGATCGAATATAGCCAGGACAAGTCGCGCTACATTCTGGAGATGGTGCGTTCGCTTTCCTCCTCCATCATCAATGCGATCCTGCTGGTTTTCATCGTCTGCCTGATCGCGCTGGGCCTGCGGTCCGCCCTGTTCGTGGGTTTTGCCATTCCGGGATCGTTTCTGATCTCGCTTTTCATCATGTGGACGCAAGGCGAGACCATCAACATGATGATCCTGTTCGGCCTGATCCTGTCGGTCGGCGTTCTGGTCGACAGCGCCATCGTTATCATCGAATATGCCGACCGGAAACTGGCCGAAGGCATGGCCGCGAAAGAGGCCTATATCATGGCCGGCGAGCGCATGTTCTGGCCGATCATCAGCTCCACTGCGACGACGCTGGCCGCCTTCCTGCCCTTGCTGTTCTGGGAGACGATCACGGGCAAATTCATGGCCTATTTCCCGCTGACCATGATCTATGTGCTGAGCGCCTCCGTGCTGATGGCGCTGATCTTCCTGCCGACGGTTGGAGCGCTGGGCGGCAGCCTGCGCGAACGGTTGCGGCGCGGGCCGAAGCCTGAGATCTCGGATCAGGCGCTGGCGCTGGCCGGTGAAGGCGGCGACCCGACGAAACTGACGGGGCTGACCGGCATCTATGTGCGCACGGTCGAACGCCTGATCCGCTTTCCGTTGATCGTGCTGGGCGGGGTTATGCTGCTTTGCGCGATCATCGTCGTCGCCTTCAGCCAGTCCATGGCCGGACCGCCACCCAAACCGGTTGAGTTCTTTACCCAGACGCCGTCCGATCAAGTCTATGTCTTCATCCGAGCGCGCGGCAACTCCACCCCCGCAGCCAAGCGGGAGCTGGCGCTGGATGTCGAAAGGCGTATTGCCGATGCGCGCATCGAAGGGATCGAGGGCGTCTATGCCGTGGCTGGCAATGCCGGCGGAGGCGGGGCGCAAATCGACGGTCTGGCGGATGAGCCCGGCGACGCGGTCGTGAAGATTTTCTTCCAGCTGGAAGATTTCGCGGACCGTCGCAGCGTGCTGGATATTCTCGACGATATACGGGTCGCCGTCGCCGACATGCCGGGCGTTATCCCCGAAGTCACAGCGGCGAGTAACGGACCGCCCATCGGCAAGGATATCGGTATCGAATTTACAGGCCGCGACCGCATGGCCGTCGCCGAAGCGACCCGCATCGCCGAAGCCTACCTGCTGCAGATGGAGGGCGTGATCGATGTTGAAACCACCCTGCCCCTGCCCGGCGTGGAATGGGAACTGAGCGTCGATCAGGTCGAAGCCGGTCGGCTAGGGCTGGATGTGAACCGCATCGGACAGACTGTCCAGTTCGTCACCGAGGGTGCTTTGGTCGGCTATTTCCGTCCGCTCGACAATGACGAGGAAGTCGATATCCGCATCCGTCTGCCCGAGGATTCCCGCGATATTCGCGCTCTGGATGATCTGCGTATCCAGACGCCGCAAGGCGCGGTCCCGCTAGCCGCCGTCGTGGAGCGTCGGGCACGCCCGCGCGAGGACAGTATTACACGCCGCAACCAGTTCGCCGTCTTCGAGGTCAAGGCCAATACTGCGGATGGCTATGCGCCCAATGTTCAGGTCGAGGAGCTGCGCGACTGGCTGACCGATCAGGCCGGATTGCCTCGCGACGTCAATTGGCGCTTTCTGGGACAACAGGAAGAAAACGCCGAAGCGGCGGCGTTCGGTGTGGCTGCTCTGGCCGCAATTCTGTTCATGATGAGCGTCATTCTGCTCTTGCAGTTCAACAGCTTTTATCACGTGCTGCTGACCCTTTCTGCCGTGGTGCTCTCCGTTTTCGGCGTGCTGCTCGGCCTGATCTTCTACCCCTATGTGTCGATGGTCCTGACCATGACGGGTGTGATCGCCCTTATGGGTATCGTCGTGAACAATAATATCGTCTTGATCGACACTTATCAGCGCCTGCTAGAACGCGGGTCCGATCCGGTCGAGGCAGCTGTACGCACGGCCGCGCAGCGGCTTCGCCCGGTCGTGCTGACGACCGTCACGACCGTCGTCGGCCTGATGCCGCTTGTGATCGGTTTCGATGCCGATGTGACCAGCGGTCATTTCGATCCGCGCGGATCCGGAACATCCGATATCTGGAAGCCGCTATCCTACGCTCTGGTCTGCGGTCTGTCCTATGCGACCGTGCTGACCCTGTTCCTGACGCCGGTTCTGCTGGCGGCCCCGCATGTGTGGAAATTGCGCATCGCGCGCTGGCGCGGACGCTCCGATGACCGGCCCAGACAGATCACCATCCAGGCGGCGGAATAGGCTTATTCAGGCGCGAAAATGGCGGTACTCTGCATGCCGCCACCGATCAGCGAGCGTCTGATCTGCCAGCGAAACGGCTCGAAGCTGACGGATAATGTGCCGTCATCGCTCTCCGTTGCCGGCAAGGGGGGCAGGCGCTCGAACGGAACCGACACATTCGCCCCCGCGCCCGGCCCATCGATCAGCTCCGCCCGAACCGCATATTCGCCCAAGGGCATGACGGAACTGGCAATATAGGCCCAGCGGCCATCCGGCCCAACCCGCGTATCGCCAATGACGGCATTGGCAACGCTCAACCTGACGCTGCCTTGGACTTCCGACAGACCGGAAAAGATCACACCGCCCGCATCATCATAGTCGACCGCGCCGATCGCGAGCGGC
This sequence comes from Algimonas porphyrae, assembly GCF_041429795.1. Taxonomy (NCBI): domain Bacteria; kingdom Pseudomonadati; phylum Pseudomonadota; class Alphaproteobacteria; order Maricaulales; family Robiginitomaculaceae; genus Algimonas; species Algimonas porphyrae. The sequence goes on from NZ_CP163424.1 coordinate 37,768, forward strand.
CCGGAGGCCGGAATACCGCCGAACGGGCTCTGGATCAGGCGGGTCGGCGCCCCCGGTGCGCTGATCATGATCAGAGCCGGCGCATCCGGCTGTTCTTCCGTTGGACGGTGAATGCGGAAAATGGTTTCGACACCGCGGATCGACGTCGCGCTGGTAATTTCCACGGCACCACCCGTCTGAACACTGGTATCATAGAGAATGGCTTCGATCGCCATGCCCTGCCCCGACACATCGACCATCGCCGACCATACGCCCTGCGCAGATGCGCGGACCTGCAGGATGCGTTCTCCCCGGTCCAGCAAGGCAATGACGGATGCCGGTTCGGCCAGACCCGAAAGGCGCAGAACGGCGCCCTCTGCGGTTTGAGTTTCCGACACACGTGTGAAGCTCACCGGTGTGAGCGAGGCGGCAACGGGGCTGACAGGGCCGGATGCAGTGTCGCGGTCATCGCCGTCCTTGCGATCACTGAGACTGATCCCGGCAAACAGAGCCAGAGCGAGCGCCAATCCACCGCCAATCATGCCTGCAATGCGTCGGGTTTTCATGGACCGCCCATGCCAGCTTTGCTCCCCTTCATCTAGCGACGCATTCACATGAGGGTGATGAGAATTACCGTGCGAAGTCGATCCCAGAGCGCTAGAGCGGTCAGCCGGTTTGAAAACAAGGATGTGATGACGCTATGGATATGATGAACTCAACAACTGAATTGCGGTCCGTTGCCGTCTTTTGCGGATCATCGCCGGGCAATATTCCTGACCACGTCCTGCTGGCGCGTCAGCTGGGCGCGGAAATCGCCCGGCGTCAGCTACGCCTGATCTATGGCGGGGGCGGTCTGGGTCTGATGGGCGCTGTCGCGCGCGCAGCCCATCAGGGCGGCGCGACAGTCATCGGCGTGATTCCAGATATGTTGCGTAAGGCGGAAGGCATCGTCCCGGATATCGAGCATGTCTTCGTGCCCGACATGCATACGCGCAAGATTCGCATGTATAAGGAATCGGACGCGTTCATCATTCTGCCCGGCGGCATTGGAACGCTGGAAGAGGCTGTTGAAGTCCTGTCCTGGCAGCAGTTGAACCTGCATGAAAAGCCGATCCTGTTTCTCTCGGACACGGGCTATTGGGATCATCTGCTGGCTGAATTTGCGCGCATCATCGATACGGGCTTTGCCCGCCCCTCAATGCGCGACGACATACTAAGCGCGCAATCGATCGACGAGGCCTTCTCCCTGATTCAGGACCGACTCGACAATCCGGTAGAAAGGCCGCCGCTGGTGCTGCGCGACGCATCCGTAGAAAGCCTGATCTAGCGGCCCGTGCATAGCGCGTCGAAACGCTTTTTTACGCCCGGCAGGCGATTATTCGTCCCGATTTTACATCCTATAATGGAATCAATCCTAGACCCGCATAAGCCCGTTCGCTAGGGCGCGCGGAACGGATCATCTGGTCACACAAAGATGACCGCGATTTTGGGGATTTTCGTGTCAGTCAGGCTTTGCGCAATCACCGCGATCGGACTTGTCGGCCTCGCTATTCCCGCCATGGCCCAGCCATTAATCGATGCACCCGCCGTGACGACATCGACAGCGGACACATCCAACAGCAGCGCAGAGCGCGACACCTATCTGCCCGACTATTTCGCGCAGTTCCAGCCGGACACGGCGCTCGACATGGTCAACCGTATTCCCGGCTTTACCCTGCGCGGCGGCGGCAATGCGCGCGGCTTTGGTGAGGCCAATACGAACTTCCTCGTCAATGGGCGGCGTCCATCGACCAAGTCGCAGGGCGCAGGCGATATTCTGTCGCGTATCCCCGCAACGATCGTGACCCGGCTCGAAATACTGGACGGTGCGTCGCTCGATATTCCGGGTCTATCGGGGCAGGTCGTGAATATCGTTGCAACCTCCGTCGCCCTGTCAGGGCGCTGGCGCTATTCTGCCCGATTTGAGGAAGGAACGGAGCCGCAATTGCTGGAAGGCGAAGTCTCTCTGACGGGCAAACGCGGCTATCTCGACTTTTCGCTCGGGATCGAATCTGGTCAGTTCCTGTTGACCGAAGATTCGGTCGAGCAGTTCTTTGACGGAACCGGGACGCTTATCGAGGACCGTACTGAAGATATTTTTCTGCGAAACCTGCAACCCTCGGCCAATCTCAATCTCAGCTGGGTTCCGCTGACCGGGCGCATGGCCGGCCATGTGGCAAACCTCAACGGATCGATCGAATTCGACAATGACAATAGCGGCGTGCGCGAAAGCTTCGTCGCGGTCGGACCGGGCGGCACCAATGGGGAGAGTTTCGTCAATAGCGGCGATGATGAAGTCGAATATGAAATCAGTGGCGATTATGCGTTCGACCTACCCCTGTTCGGGCGGGACGGAACGTTGAAACTGATCGGCTTGCTGAGCCGCGAAGACAATCAGCGCGATACGGTGTTCGTGGTCGCGCCGCAGGGCGGCGATGCCATCCGGTCTATCTTCCTGCGCGATCAGCAGGAAGGCGAGACCATCGGACGGGTCGAATATGGCTTCAAGGCCAATGCCACGCATGATGTCCAGCTCTCGGTCGAATATGCGCTCAACACGCTCGATAGCACGACGACTTTCGAGAACAATTTCACGCCTCCGGTCCTCGACACGGTCCGCGTCGAGGAAGACCGCTATAATGCCCGTATCACCGATAGCTGGCAGATCAGCCCGACATGGTCGCTGCAAAGCTCGCTCGGAGCGGAATATTCCCGCCTGCAGGTCACAGAACCGCGCAGCGATGCGCGGACCTTCTTCCGACCCAAGGGCTTTATGTCTGTCAGCCATCAGCTGTCCGAACGCTACAGCATCCGCGCGCAGGTGGAACGGGGTGTCGGGCAGCTTAATTTCGGGACGTTCGTATCGACCCGCAATCTGGTCGATAATCAACAGACGACAGGCAATGCCGAGATCAAGCCCGATCAATTCTGGAACGTCTCGATGGAGTTCGAACGAACCGATGACAAGCTGATTTCCGGTCGGATTCGCCCCTATTATCGCGTCATCGAAGATCCGATCGACCGCATCCTCTTCCCCGATGGGACGGAAGGACCGGGCAATCTGGATCGCGCGACACGTTACGGCGTTCAGACCAATGCGACCTTGTTGTTCGATACGCTCGGCGTTCCCGGACTGCGGCTCGAAGCCACGGGCGATCTGGGTGACAGCCGGATCGACGACCCGCTGACCGGACAGAGCCGACAAATCAATGGCAATGAGGAATGGGACTATAGCGTCTTCGCGCGCTACGACATGCCGGGAACGGACTTCGCCTTTACCGCGCGTGCATCCAATGATCAGGGAAGCCCGTCCTTCCGCCTCGATGATATCCGCGAAGTCGTGGTCGACAAGCCGTTCGCGTCACTGTCGGTCATTCACAAGAACTTTTTCGGCATGCAGCTGACCGTGTCCGGCACGAACCTGCTCGACAATCGCATCGAGCAGGAACGTCAGCGTTTCGACGGGCCCGACCTGCGGCTGGGCGACCGGACCCGGATCGAACGCTTTGCCCGCCAGCGCGGACGTCGCCTGTCGATCACGCTGACGGACGTGTTTTAGGGGCTTGATCGCGCTCTGCGTCAACCATCTGAGCAAGGCCTAGCCGACGTCAACCTCTACTTAGACAAACGTCGTATTTGATGTATGATTGGCCCGTCATCACAGTTCGAGGCCCCCATGCAAGACGAAGTTCCTCATGTCGCCCTGGACGCGGTTGAGACCTCCGCATCAGGCCCATCCATGGGATGGACAAGCTGGATCGGCACGGCAATCGGCGTCGCTGCATTGATAACATCGGTCGTTTCCATCTGGCTGGCGCTGAAAAATGCCGGGTCTATGAACCAGCTGGTCCAGGCCAATAGCTGGCCACATCTGCAAATTCTGACAAGCAACTCCTCAGACGATAATGGGCGCGAAATCCGCTTCACGATCGAAAATACGGGGGCCGGTCCCGCCAAGCTGCATTCCGTCATCGCCTATCTCGACAATGAACCGATGCCGAACGCATCCATGTTCGTGAAGCAGGCCTGCGATTGCGATCCCTCCCCGACACTGCGGCGGAGCATCGGCTCCTTCACGCCGTCCAACAAGGTGCTGGACTCCGGCTATTCGATCATCTTTCTGAGGGTTTCCTACGACCCGGACACGGCAGAGGCCTGGAGTCGCATCGACCAAAGTCGGTTCACCCGCCTGCGCTTCCGCGGATGCTATTGTTCGGTCTTCGACGAATGCTGGGAAACGGATTTCGTATCCCTGTCGAAAACGTCCGTCGAGCTATGCGAACCGAGCGATGATAACTGGCGGGGCTGAAGCGCCCGTAGCGTGCGATTCAGTCGCCGCGAAGCCGGGCGTAGATGAGGTGATCCGCCCAGTCGCCATTGATCTTCAATAGGCCCCGCGCCAGCCCTTCACGCTGATATTGGCTAGCTTCCAATACCCGGACGGAGGCGGCATTGTCGGCCTGAACGGCGGCTTCGACCCGGTGCAGGGCCAGCGTTTCGAACGCAAAGCGGGTCAGGGCCCGGACTGCGCCGCGCGCATGTCCCCGGTTCGTGTGCGCCTGCGCGACCCAATAGCCCAGACGCGCCGATTGTGCCGCGCCGCGTTCAACATGGGTCAGATTGACCGCCCCGATCAGCGTGTCCGTATCGGCACGGACGATATGAAACGGGTAGGCCCGATCACTCCCCACCAGTTTCTTGAAACGGGACAGGCGAAGGCGGTAGCTGGAGCGCGACAGATGCCCGTCCAGCCAGTCCGGTTCCCATGGCCGCAGGTAATCGGCGTCGGAGCGGCGAATATTGGCCCATTGCTCATAATCCGACCATTGTGGATGACGCAGGCGGATCAGCCCCGCCGTTCCTGGGACAGCGATCTGGGTCGCCGTCGTGATACGAAGCGCGTCGCGCATCAGCGAAAGGACAGCCGCCCCGCCCGGCGGTGCAGGATCGCGTAGATGATCAGCAGGATCAGCGCGAAGGACCACCAGGTCAGCATATAGCTGACATGGTTGTTGGCGATCTCGGGGCGCCGGATCGGTAGCTTCGCCGCGTCCGTCTCGACCGGATCCAGCGCGATATAATGGGTTGCCCCCGGCAGCCAGGCTCCGTCCGGATTGACTTCGAACCAGCGATTTTCCGCCGTGTTGCTGCGCGTTCCAATCCAGCGTGACAGACCAGTGCGGGGCCGGATACGCCGGACATAGGCAGCACGCGGAGCTGTGAGTTCCGGCGCAGAAGCCGTCGTCTTCAGACGGTCATCGATGCTGGGAAAGCCGACGAGAACGCTCTGCGCGCCTTGAGTCACTTGCCGGAAGGGCTGCCACTGGATCGACCCCACCGGCTGATAAAGATACCAGACAGGACCATCCGCTGTTCCGCTGATCTGTATCCGGCGAAAATCGAGCGGAGCGCCTGCGGCCTGCGCGGCTGCCAGATCGGCGAGAGACGACAGGGGTGGCGCTGTGACAGCAGCATCGACCTCGGCCAGAACGCCCTGTTTCCACTGCCAGCGCTGATATTGCCAGATGCCCAGACCGATCAGGATCGGCAGGCAGATCAGGACCGCGAGGGTCAGCCCCGGCATGGGTTTGAAGCGAAGTCTCACAGAGAAAATCTATGACGCGGGACGGCAGAGGGGCAAAGCATGCATGTCACATGAAAGTCGGGATCGCATAAAAAAGCCGGGGCGACAGGCCCCGGCTTGATATGCGTATCATCGCCGCGCGTCAGACGAAGGCGACATAGACGAAGGCGAACAGGAACAGCCAGACGACATCGACAAAGTGCCAGTACCAGGCGGCGGCCTCGAGTCCGAAATGCTTCTCCGGAGTCATGCCGCCATGCATCAGTCGCAGCCAGATCGCGAACAGGAAGATCGTCCCGATCAGGACATGCAGACCGTGGAAGCCGGTCGCCATGAAGAAAGCGGAGCCATAGACATTGGTCGATAGCCAGAAGGTGCCCTTGATGCCGTCTTCGAGACGGTAATCGAACAAGTGAACATACTCATAGGCCTGAACCGATGTGAACAGAATGCCGAGTATAACCGTCAGGCCCAGACCCCATTTGGCGCTCTTGCGGTCGCCATGGATCAACGCATGGTGTGCCCAGGTCACGGTCGTGCCAGACAGGAGCAGGATCAGCGTATTGATCAGCGGCAGATGCCAGGGATCGACGGTTTCGATCGAGGGTGGCGGCCAGGAGGCATAGGCCTCGTTATTTTCGAGAATGTCGGGGTTCCAGCCGGCGCGGAATTTGTGAAACAGACCCAGTTCGAAGAACATCCAGAACCATCCGACGAAGAACATGGCTTCCTGCATGATGAACATGATCATGCCGTAGCGCAGACCCAGATCGATCACGGGTGTATGCTCGCCGCGGGCGGATTCAGCGGCGACGTCCTTCCACCAGCCGATCATGACATAGGCCGCCATCAGCGTGCCGATCAGCAGGATGATCCAGCCACCGCCTGCGCCTTCGCGGCCTTGGATCGTGTCCAGACCGCGGGCGAAGAAGAATTCCATCATTGGGCTATCGCCACTGCGCGACACCAGTCCGGTGAAGAAAACCACCATACCCAGACCCCAGGTCAGGCAGGCGACACCCGACCAAAATGGCCAGCGGCTAGGGGGCAGAATGTGATAGTCGTGTTCGACGGCACCGGCCATGGACATGTCCTCGGTTGGTCCGCACGCGTCACGGACGCGGTGGACCTGTTATTCGTTTTACCGCCTATACCGACGGGACTTTCGCTTCGCAACCATGCGGGCGGCTCGACAGCGTGCAAAATTCACAGGTCGGGCGATCCCGCCTGTGTTGATTTCCCGATCTAGTTCAGGACGTTGTCGGATACTGCCGCCGTCTGTGTTGGCTGATCCTCGGCAACGAAAAACGTATAGCTCAGCGTGACTTCGCCGACATCGTCATGACGGGCGCTATTATCCATCTCCGGATCGACGAAGAAGAGAACCGGCATGGTGATTTCCTCGCCCGGTTGCAACGTCTGATCGGTAAAGCAGAAACACTCTGTCTTAACAAAATAGGGCGCCGCCTTGACCGGCGTGACGTTGAATGTGGCAACGCCGGTTACGGGCCTGTCCGAGACATTCCGCGCCGTATAATAGGCCAGCCCCGTCTGTCCCAGTTGAACATCCATGGCACGTTCGACCGGACGGAATTCCCATGGCAGGTCCGGGCTGATATTCGAGTCGAACTTCACCGTCACCGTGCGGTCGAGCACGACGGACAGATTATCCGCATTCATCGCGATCTGCGGCGTGCCGCCAAACCCCGTCACCCGGCAGAACGCATCGTAAAGCGCCTTGGAGGAGAAACCGAGGCCGAGCATGCCGATGGCCAGCGCCGTCAGCAAGAAAGTGGTTTTCGTGTTCCGGGTCACGTGGGGCTCTCCTTTAACCGGGGGAACGCATGACAATGGATGCGGCGACGAGAAGCATGAAGCCGATCAATGTCAAGGCAATGGCGATGTTGCGGCGCGTGCGCGCCCGCACTTCCGCCACGCTCGGCGTCGCGAAGTCCGTGGGTTCGTTTCGATATTCCGGCATCTATCAGGCCACTCCGAAAAGCAGATGATCCGCTGTCAGCACGCCAAACAGGGCGAACAGGTAAAGGATCGAATAGGCAAACAGGTTCCGCGCCGATCGATTGCCCGACCGGACGGCATAGAGGGTCGCTTCAGTCTGATCGATATCGGACACTTTATCGCCGGCCCGGGAGCGGAACACCCGGATCGCCAAATAGAGAAACAGGCCCGACAGAAGCGTAGCGCCGATCAGATAAGCGCCGCCGCCAAGGCCGGTCCAGTATGGCAACAGGGTCAGGCCGAAGAGCAGCAGGCTATAGACGAGGATTTCGGTCCGGGTCCGTTTGGCCCCCTTCACATTGGGCATCATCGGAATGCCGACGCGGCCATAATCCGTCTGCTTGTATAGCGCGAGCGCCCAGAAATGCGGCGGGGTCCAGAAGAAGATGATGGCAAACAGGATCACGCTATCCAATGTGACCGTTCCTGTAACCGCCGCATAGGCGACCATGGGGGGGAATGCCCCCGCTGCACCGCCGATAACGATATTCTGCGGCGTGCTGCGCTTCAGCCACATGGTGTAGATCACCAGATAGAAGAAGATGGTGAAGGCCAGCAGCGCAGCGGCGATCCAGTTCGTCGCTACTAGGAGCAACCAGACCGAGCCGATCGACATGACGGCCCCGAAGCCCAGTGCAGCCCGCGGAGACAAGACACCCTTGGGGATCGGGCGCTGCGAGGTGCGCGCCATCGCCCCGTCAATATCGGCGTCATACCACATATTCAGCGCCCCAGACGCGCCCGCGCCGACGGCGATGCAAAGGATGGCGATCAAGGCCGAGCCCCAGCCGATTGACCCGGACAGCGACCCCGGCGCGAGCAATAGACCGCAAATCGCCGTGAAGATCACAAGGCTCATCACCCGCGGCTTCATCAACGCAAAATAATCCCCCGGCTCCGCGAGGGAGAGACCCGCGCCAGCTTGCGGGGTTGATGCCTGGATATCCCCGGTCATGACTGACGCTGCCTTCCCATCCAGACAATGATCGGCAACATTAAAAGGCTAAGCAGAACCATCCAGCCGCCGACAGCCGCTATCATGTTCATGGTCGTGGCTGACGCCATAGCTCCGGTGTCGGCATCAAGAAGGGAGATGATAAGAAAGTACGGAACGAGGGTGAATATGACGCCAATAAGATACAAACCCAATTGAATGTAAATGAGTTTCACTAGGTTCTGAAACTGGGCGAAACGTGTCGCAATGCGATAGACGATCATGCAAATCGCAGCCGGTATTAAAAATGGCAGTAAGTGAAGCCCGTTGAAAACCACGTAATAGCTGTCGTAAAAATAGGCTTCTGCCGGGGATGGTGAACCACGGGAAAGCCAAAGACTCAGCACGCCCATAATCACACAGACGGCAACAGCTCCTAAAGCCCAAAGTCTCACAGGTGTTGTGGCGGATAGAGTCACGCTGCCCCACCCTCAGGTGAGGAAAAGGCCGCGGTCGTTTCCGACGCGGCCCCTTCGTAGGTTTCAGATGGGCTGGCCACCGGAGCTAGTGAGCGTCTTCCTTGCCGTCATCGATGCGCGGCAGGACGCTGAACTGGTGATAGGGGGGCGGGCTGGAAATAGTCCATTCCAGCGTCGTCGCGCCCTCGCCCCAATAGCTATTACCAACCCGGCGCTTACTGCGGTTCAGGAAGGCTTCGATCAGCACGACGAAGAAGACGGCGACGGAGGCCAGCGTGATCCACGCACCCCAGGAGCTGACCATGTTCCAGAAGGCGTGCTCCTGAACATAATCGACGTAGCGGCGCGGCATCTGGTTGAGGCCCAGAAAATGCTGCGGGAAGAAGATCACGTTCACGCCGATGAAGAAGAGCCAGAAATGCAGGCGGGCCAGGAAACCGCTATAGTGGAAACCGAACATCTTGCCGAACCAGTAATACCAGCCCGCAAAGATACCGAACACTGCGCCCATGGACAGGACATAGTGGAAGTGCGCAACGACGTAATAAGTGTCGTGCAGGACCGTATCGACGCCCGCATTCGCCAGAACCACGCCCGTCACGCCGCCGACGACGAACAGGAAGATGAAGGCCAGCGCCCACATCATGGGCACAGAGAAGCGAATCGAACCGCCCCACATGGTGGCGAGCCAGGAGAAGACTTTCACACCTGTCGGCACGGCGATCACGAGGGTAGCGAGCACGAAGTAGGCCTTCACATTCACATCCATGCCGACCGTGTACATGTGGTGCGCCCAGACGACGAAGCCGACGACGCCGATTGCGACCATGGCGTAAGCCATGCCGAGATAGCCGAAGATCGGCTTCTTGGAGAAGGTCGAGATGATGTGCGACACGATGCCGAAGGCCGGCAGGATCATGATGTAGACTTCAGGGTGACCGAAGAACCAGAACAGATGCTGGAACATTTGCGGATCGCCGCCACGCGCCGGGTCGAAGAAGGCGGTGCCGCCTTCGATCCGGTCCGTCAGCAGCATGAACAGCGCCGCCGCCAGAACAGGCAACGCCAGCAGAAGCAGGAATGCCGTCACCAGAACCGACCAGGCGAAGAGCGGCATCTTGTGCATGGTCATGCCAGGCGCGCGCATGTTCAGAATGGTCGTGATGAAGTTGATCGCACCGAAAATGGAAGAGAAACCCGCTGCCAGCAGCCCGATAATGATGAAATCGAAGGCCGGTCCGGGCGACCCGGTCGTACTGAGCGGCGGATACATCACCCAGGAGCCGCCAAAGCCGTTTCCTTCCGCCGCACCGGGCACGAAGAAACTGATCAGTAGACAGATCAGCGCCACGGGCAGGAGCCAGAAGGACAGATTGTTCATGCGCGGAAACGCCATATCCGGCGCGCCGATCATGATCGGAACGAACCAGTTACCGAACCCCCCGATCAAAGCGGGCATCACCATGAAAAAGATCATGATCAAACCGTGCATCGTCACGAAGACGAGGTAAGTGTGCTCATTGGTGAAATACTGAATGCCGGGCGCCGCCAGCTCCATTCGCATCATGAAGGACAGGAACCCACCGATCAGGCCGGAAATAATCCCGAAGATCAGATAGAGCGTTCCGATATCCTTGTGGTTTGTGGAATAGAACCACCGCTCGAAAAAGCGGGGCTTTTCATCGTCCTGACCATATGCGGCCGGAACATCTTCGCCGGGAATAGCAACCATTAGTCTGTCTCTTGTCCTTGTTCGCCGGGGCTAGTCGTTTGCCGCAGTCACGCCTGCGCCGCCATCGAGGCGCGCGAGCTTGTCTTCGGGAATACCGCCACTGGCGATGAATTGCGCGAATTCTTCCTTGCTGACGGCTTTGACCTCGATTGGCATTTTGTAATGGCGAATGCCGCAAATTTCGGAGCACTGTCCGAAATAGGTGCCTTCTTCATACACTTCGAACCAGGTCTCGTTGATGATGCCGGGCACGGCGTCCATCTTGATGCCGAAGGCCGGCACGGTCCAGCTGTGCATATTATTGACTGACGTCACCAGCACTTTGACGCGCGTGTTGATCGGCACGATCAGCGGCGCATCGGTCGCCAGCAGATAGGGCTGCCCGACCTCGCGCGACTGCGTTTCGTCCAGCGGGTTGGAAATGAACTCTTCCACACCCTCATAGTCGGGATAGGAGTAGATCCAGTTCCACGTATTGCCGACGACCTTCACCGTCATCTCCGTTTCCGGCAGACGGTCCTGCTTGTAGAGCAGGTTCATCGACGGAATGGCGATGATGACCAGCAGGATCACGGGCACAACGGTCCAGATCACCTCGATCAGCGTATTATGCGACGTCTTGCTCGGGACCGGATTCTTGCTCTCGCGGAAGCGGATCAGAATATAGGCCATCAGCAGGAAGACGAAAATCACGATGGCGGTGATGATCACCATGACCAAATTATGGACGAAGTGAACTTCCTCCATCACCGGGGTCGCGGCATCCGGCAGCCACCAGCCCCCATCCGTCGGGCCGACCTGTTTGTCCTGGGCGAAAGCGGCGATCCCGGACATCAGGGCCAAGGCCCCCGCCCCGATCGTGCTCAGCGTAGCGTTCAACGCGCGCATGAAATCCTCTTAACGTGCTGCGGCAGGCCGTTTCCGCCCGCCCGATCCCTGATATAGCCATGAAAAGCCGACCTTCCGAGCCCCCTAACGGATACGGATTGTCGCAGGTGACATGACAATTACGGCAGCCTTTATCGTGGCTTGTTGCCGGATGGAAGCCCTGATACCCGCTTGAGACTGAAAAGCCGGGCAACTGCGACACGTTCGCACTGACCCGGGTTATTTTTGCCCCCGGAGCCCGCATGGCCGATTTCATTTTCGATGATAGCGATCTGGACGCCGCTCAGGCCGAACGCATTCTCAACGATACGCTCAAGGGCGCCGATGACGGCGAACTGTTCATCGAACGCTCGACCTCCGAAGCGCTCTCCTTTGACGATGGCCGGCTGAAAACAGCCAGCTTTGACAGTTCGCGCGGTTTCGGACTGCGTTGCGTCGCGGGCGAAGCGTCCGGTTTTGCGCAGTCATCCGAACTCTCGCCCGAATCGCTGCGTCGTGCCTCGGACGCGGTGCAACTGGTCAAGCTTGGCCATGACGGTGTCATGTCCGCCCTGCCGCGCCGCACCAACCAGGCCCTCTATCCCGACATCGACCCGACCGAAGATCCCGGCTTTGCCGACAAGGTCGGACTGTTGCAGCAGATTGACGGCTTTGTCCGCGCCCTCGACCCGGAAGTTGTGCAGGTCACGGTCACGCTCGCCGGATCGCGCCGCGCCATCGCCATTCTGAAACAGGACGGCGCGCGCATCAACGATGTCCGCCCGCTGGTCCGTTTGAACATCATGGTCATCGCCGAACGGGGCGGTCGCCGCGAATCCGGCTATGTCGGCACGGGTGGCCGTTATCCCTATGACCAGATCACGGACCCGTCCGTCTGGCAGCCGATGGCGCGCGAGGCCCTGCGCCAGGCACAGGTCAATCTGACATCGGTCGATGCACCCGCCGGACAGTTCGATGTCGTGCTCGGCCCTGGCTGGCCCGGTGTGCTGCTGCACGAAGCGATGGGGCATGGTCTGGAAGGCGATTTCATCCGCAAGGGCACATCCGCCTTTGCAGGGCGGCTCGGCGATCAGGTGGCAAGCCGGGGCGTGACTATCGTCGATGACGGCACGCTGGAAGGTCGCCGCGGGTCGCTGAGCGTCGATGATGAGGGGACGCCGACAGAACGCACTGTTCTGATTGAGGACGGCAAGCTGGTCGGCTTCATGCAGGACCGCCTCAATGCGCGCCTTATGAATGTCGAACCGACGGGCAATGGCCGCCGCGAAAGCTTCGCCCACGCCCCCATGCCGCGCATGACCAATACGTTCATGCTGGGGGGCGACGTGCCACAGGCCCAGATGATCGGCGAACTGGAAGACGGCATTTACGCATCGAATTTCGGCGGCGGGCAGGTCGACATCACATCCGGAAAATTCGTGTTCCAGTGCACAGAGGCCTACCGCGTCAGAGGGGGCAAGATCGAAGAACCCCTCAAGGGTGTAACTCTGATCGGGGACGGTCCGAAAGTGCTGGGACAGATCCGCCATGTTGGCGACGATATGGCCTTGGATCCCGGCATCGGTGTGTGCGGCAAAGCTGGACAGGGCGTGCCCGTCGGAGTCGGTCAACCCTCACTCTATGTCGAAGCGCTGACGGTCGGTGGTACGGCCTGATGGGCGCAGCCACCGCCTGTCCGAGCGCGGACGCCATGACGGCCTTTCTCAAAGCCAATTTCGACGGACCCAACCACCCACTCATTACCGAGGCGGAGACAGGCCGGGTCGCGCTGACCCTGTCCTGCGGTCCGGCAGAGTTGCGCCCCGGCGGTTTCATTTCCGGCCCGACCATGATGGCGATCGCTGATACGGCCGGGTTAATGGGCGTCTTCAGCCACACCGGCATGACCGCTCCCGCCTTCACCACCGCCTTATCCATCGACTTTTTGCGCCCCGCCAAGGGACAACAGCTTCATGCCTGGGCCGACGTCGTGAAATTCGGCCGCACACTCAGCGTGATCAACGTCACCTTGCGTGGCTCCGACAATGACAAACCCAGCGCCCAAGCCGTCGTCACCTACGCTACCGGCGCAAAAGCCGGCTGAGTCCAGCCGACAAGTCCGGGAGTCGCATCACACTCCATTGCGTCGGGTCCCGGCTCTGCGGCACAAGCGCTTTGGCCGGGATGACGCAGGAGAGAGCGCGCGCGCTGGCTGTATTTTCGGGCAAGACTTTCCGGACGGGAACGCGTTAAGAGGCGAGAAAGCCAGCTTCTGACCGACCACGAGATATTCATGCCGACCACACCCTATCCGACCCTTCAATTTGGCCACTCGGAAACGACCGAAGCCATTCGCGAAGCCGTCTATCAGTTTGCGCAGGATAAGATTGCGCCGATCGCCGCCGAGGTGGATGCGTCGAACGTCTTTCCGCGCCACCTCTGGCCGGAAATGGGCGAGCTGGGTCTGCACGGCATTACTGTGTCCGAAGATCAGGGCGGCCTGGGCCTTGGCTATCTGGAACATACGATCGCCATCGAGGAAGTCAGCCGGGCATCCGCGTCGATCGGGCTGTCCTACGGAGCGCACAGCAATCTCTGCATCAATCAGATCGAACGCTGGGGCAATGCGGAACAAAAGGCCAAATATCTGCCTAAACTCGTTTCCGGCGAGCATCTCGGATCGCTTGCCATGAGCGAAGCGGGAGCCGGATCGGACGTCATGTCGATGAAGCTGAAGGCGGAGAGCGCGCAAGGCGGCTATCTGCTGAACGGCACCAAGATGTGGATCACCAACTCACCGACGGCCAATACGCTGCTTGTCTACGCCAAGACCGACCCGAGCGCCGGGTCCAAGTCGGTCAGCGCCTTTCTGATCGAAAAGGACTATGAAGGCTTCACGACAGCGCAGAAGCTCGACAAACTCGGCATGCGCGGGTCCGACACGGCGGAGCTGGTGTTCGATAATTGCTTCGTGCCGGAAGAGAACCTGGTCGGCGAGATCGGGCAAGGTGCGGCGATCCTGATGAGTGGGCTCGACTATGAACGGGTCGTACTGTCTGCCGTGTCGATCGGCATCATGCAGGCCTGCCTCGACGTCGTCCTGCCTTATATTCACGAGCGCAAACAGTTCGGAAAATCGATCGGCGAGTTTCAGCTGATCCAGGGCAAGATGGCGGACATGTATGTCAGCCTGTCCACTGCGCGGGCCTATTCCTACGCCGTCGCCGCGGCCTGCGACCGGGGCGAGACGACCCGAAAGGATTCCGCTGGCTGCATTCTCTATGCAGCGGAAAAAGCAACGCAGATGGCGCTCGACGCCATCCAGATTCTGGGCGGCAATGGCTACATCAACGACTATCCGACCGGGCGGTTATTGCGCGACGCCAAGCTGATGGAGATCGGTGCGGGAACGTCCGAAATTCGCCGCTGGCTCATCGGTCGCGAGCTCTTTGGCGAGACTCGTTAGGCAGGGCGTTTAGACGGGCTGGGGCGACGCGCCGCGACAGGCCAGATTGGCGAGGTCCAGCCGGAAGTCTCCATCCACGCCGTCGGCGAGAATGACGCCCATCTCGCGCACATCGGATGGATCGAACGGAGCCGCCCGGACGGTTCGTCCGAAAATGGAGGTTCGCATGTCTGTAAAGGAGAGGAAGACTTCGCTCCACTCACCCGGCATCGTGGCCGGAATATCGGCCTGATAGGAGACGGCGCGTCCGCGCCAGCGTTCCGATGTCCGGAAGGTCAGCGTGTATCCGCGACCGTCCGACCGCACCCGCATGGCCATTCCATTGGCACCGTTCAGATCGCCCGGCTGCATTCGCCGACGCAGCGAGGAGAAACCACCGCCATTCGTGTTGATCGTGCCGCGAAATACCATGAAATCATCCTCATGATAGCGCGTCCCTTGCGACAGGCCGCCCATCACACCGTCATTGACGATCTGCCAGGGCGCGACAGCGGCCGCGTCGGAGAAATCGATTTTCATGGTGCAGGCCTCCATCTGGGCCATGGTCACGGTCGGTTCGGTCCCGGTAACTTTCGATCCGGGCGCGCACGCCGCCGTAAGCGGCAAACCCAGAAGGAGGATCAAACCCGAAATCTGGCCAAGCATCGGGGCGAAGCCGGAGCCTGAGAGAAACAAACGCGTCATGGCGAAACAGTCCGTCAAAGTCGTTCAAAGACCCACTTTACGGGCGGACGACCGGAATGGTTCGAAAGCATAGCGGTCTAAGGGAGGGGAAGGAAAGATGCCCCCGGTCTCACGGGGCGCAATGGAGACCGAGGGCTGAGGATGAGCGCGAAGCTCACACCTCAGGCCGCGACCTATCAGAGCCGCCCGTCATGTCATCCGCTTTCCCCAGCAAATGCCGGAGAAATGCACATAATTAACCTATGTCGGCAGCGTCGTTAACATGGGTAATGATCTCATCCGGATCCGGGCGAGCGCGCGGCGATGCGGCTTGGATCGGCGTGCCGATATAGACGAAACCGGCGACCTGTTCGCCGTCGCACATGCCCAGTTCGGCCTGAATGCGCGAATCATAGGCGTACCATTCGGTCAGCCATTGCGCCCCGAAGCCGTGCGCCTGTGCCGCCAGACACAACATCAGACAGACGCTCCCCGCCGAGAGTTGCTGTTCCCATATCGGCGTGCCGCGCACGCAATCCTTGGGAGCGCTGATCACGGCAATGACGGTCGGTGCGCGCAGAAAGCGATGCGCCTCAAATTGCCAGCGCTCTTCAGGGTGATCCGGATAATCGGCCCGGTAGGCTGCGGCCAGCGCATCCCCGAATCGGGCGCGGGCGTCACCCTGAAAAACCTGCAGCCTGAACGGGGCGAGCTTGCGATGGTCAGGAACACGTGTGCCGGTCGTCAGGATCGCCTTGAGCGTATCGGCGTCCGGTCCGGGCTCGGCCATGGACTTGGCCAGGTTGCTGCGCCGCGTCGCCAGAAAATCGATCACGGGCACATTACGACTTGGAAGAGGGAAACTGTCGGGCATAGGAATCCGTCAGGTGAACGGGTTAAAGGAATGCACGTTCTATCTGGGACTACAGGAAGGCAATCGCAATGCAGATCGAAACAAAACTGACACAACTGGGCCTCACCCTCCCCGATCCAATGGCACCGGTCGCGAATTATGTGCCTTATGTCGTCAGCGGGTCGCAGGTCTTCGTCTCCGGGCAGATCAGCAAGATCGGCGACGAGATCGTGCGCGGGCGGCTCGGAGATGGATTGAGCCTCGAGGACGGGCAGCGCGCCGCGCAGCTCTGCGGGCTCAATATCGTCGCGCAGCTCAAGGCAGCCTGTGACGGTGATCTGTCCCGGGTCACGCGTATCATCAAACTGGGCGGGTTCGTGCAGGCCACACCGGACGCGACCGGAGCGGCCATCCCGCAAATCATCAATGGCTGTTCGGATTTGATGGTGGCCCTGTTTGGCGACGCCGGACGACACGCACGGTTTGCAGTCTCCGCGCCGAGCCTGCCCCTCGACGTCGCCGTCGAGATTGACTGTATCGCGGAGATAGCGGTGCCATCAAGCCAATAGCGTGAAACCACGAGGGCGCGGCAATTTTCTAGTTGAGAATTATTCTCAAAATGGTAGCGCTCTCCATATTGCGAATGACTCGCAAAATGGAGATGTCATGATCGTTCAATTACCGGGATCGGATCTGGTGCGGCTGATGGCGCGATTGTCGGACGAGAATCACTGGACGGAGGCGCAAACGGGTCTGGGTCGCGAGAAGGATGACAGGCTGCCGACTGAGGGAGTTACGCTCGCCCCAGACCCGTCTTGTCGCTGCCGCTGTAAAAAGACGACAAATTCGCGAAATTGATCTCATTTAGAGGGCCGTTTCAGCCTGCGACGCCTTGATTTATCAGGCCGTCGCCGCGATATAGCGGTCTTCTCCCGAGACAAGACGAAAGACTATCCATCTTATGAGCATACCCGGTCAAACATTTAACGACCGCCTCCAGGCGCAAAAAGAGGCCAAAATGGCCATGCTGAAACGCGCCAAGGAGAAGCAACTCGATCCTGCCGAAAAAGAACGGCTGATGAAAGAACGTGCCGCACGCAATGCGGCCCGTGAGGAACGCGAACAACAGCGTGCCGCCGAAAAATCCGCCAAGATCGAGCAGGAAAGAGCCGAAAAGGCCGAACGCGAGCGCAAGAAGAAACTGGCTGACGCGGCCCGCAAGAAGGCCAAAGAAGAGCTGGCCAAACAACAAAAAGCAGCCCGCGACGCCAAATATGCGGCGCGCAAAGCCCGCAAGAAGCGCTAAACGACAGCCCTATCGATTAGATAAGCCCGGCTCCGCGCCGGGCTTTTTCGTAATCCAAGACCGCTGAATCCATTCCCTTGGATATCATCGCCTTTGTCTTGGACACGCTGAGGATTTCAGTTTGAATGACCCGAAGCCTCTCACGAATAAGGTTGAGAGGAAGAGGTGAAAAGGTTTTCGGCCCCGGAGCTAGTGCCGCGTGCGACCTTTCAGCTTTTTGAGACCCATCATGGCGAGTGCAATCAGCACGGCCAGAATAGCCCAAGCGATCGCAACTATTATACTCAAAGGTAAGATCGTCGTTAGTAAAGAGGGCCCAGCGCCCGTCACGAACTCCATATATAGCGTGTATATAATGAGGCTGAGTTCTAAGGCTCCAACCCCCCAAAAGAAAATTGGCTGAAACACTTCACCGAACCGGAATTCGAAATCTTTCGGGTCTTTCATAGAAATTAAGTTACCCCAAGCCTTCTCGCTAAGGCAAGCGGACCGTGATCTGGCAATATTAGATGAGACGGCTCAAGCTAGAGGGCTTGAAAGCTGTTACTGGAGACTAAAGCCCAGACCTTGAGAGCCTTGGTTTGGGTATTGGAGCTGCCCCTCACCCAACCTTGCGCACAAACACAGCCCCCGCCGAATACCCCGCGCCAAACGAGCATATCAGGCCGGTATCGCCATCCGCGAAATCGTCAGAATGTTTATGAAAAGCGATGATTGATCCGGCGGAAGATGTATTCGCATATTCATCCAGCACGACCGGAGCCTGTTCGATTTCGACATCCTTGCCGAGCACCTTCTTGGCGATCAGGACGTTCATATTGAGGTTCGCCTGGTGCAGCCACATGCGCTTCAGGCTGTTCGGATCGAGGCCGAGCGTTTCAGCCTCCGCGCTGATCAGCTTGGCAACCATGGGCACAACTTCCTTGAAGACGCTGCGTCCGTTCTGGACGAAGAGCTTGTCGGTCAGCCCCTTGCGGCCCCGGTCGCCATGGAAGCCGTCATCTTCCGGCGCTGTGTGATTGAGGAAGCCGAAATTGTTACGGATATTGTTGGAGAATTTGGTCACCAGCTTCGCGCCAATGATCTCCCAATGCTCCGTCGGGGCAACGTCTTCACGCTCGACGAGGATCGCCGTCGCCACGTCGCCAAAGATGAAGTGACTGTCGCGGTCTTTGAAGTTCAGGTGTGCGGTGCAGATTTCCGGATTCAGCACCAGCACGCTTTTCGCCTGCCCGCCATAGATCAGCCCGCGCGCAGCCTCTAACCCGAAGGTCGCACTGGAACAGGCGACATTCATGTCAAAGCCGAAACCTTCAATACCGAGCAGGTCCTGCACCTCCACGGCAACCGCCGGATAGCCGCGCTGCAGGTTCGAACACGCTACAATCACCGCATCAATATCCGCTGCCGTTCTGCTGGCATTGGAGAGCGCATCTTGTGCAGCATGAACGGCCATTTCCGCTAGAACGGACGGTTCGTCATTTGCACGGGCTGGAATGCGCGGTGCCATGATATCCGGATCGAGGATCGGGGCCTTGGACAGGACGTACCGGCTCTTAATGCCGGACGCCTTTTCGACGAACTCAGCAGAACTATGCGCCAGCGGGTCGCGTTCGCCTGTCGCGATCGCATCGGCATTGTCGCTGTTCCATTTGTCGACATAGGCGTTGAACGCCTCGACCAGCTCTTCGTTGGAAATGGAGTCTTCCGGCGTCCACAGTCCGGTTGAGGAAATGACGGCTTTCACGAACGAACGTCCCTTGCTGCTATCCGGCCCATGTAGCGAACCGGACGCGCGCGTCAAAGGTTACTCGCCATAGGGCGCAGAGATAGGCGTGGGCGGTTCGCGTTCTTCGGCATCGCGTCGATCGCGTTGCTGATAGAAGCAGTCAGGTTGTCCCGAGCGAGCATTATCGCCGCTCAGGCAGTCCCGGACCGTTTGCGTATCAACGCTTTTGTCATAGCGCTCGAAAGGATCCGGCTCCGTCGGGCCGACTGGAAGCGTCAGCAGGCTCTGACATCCGCCAAGGCTCAACAGCGCCAGAGAGGAGATAATCAATCTTCTCACAGGTAACGCATCTTCAGCGATGCCTCCCGGGCGCAACATCCGAGCTCATGGTCATTGATCATGCCGACCGCCTGCATGAAGGCATAGACGATCACCGGACCGACAAATTTGAAGCCGCGCGCCTTCAGGTCTTTGCTCAACGCCTCTGACTCCGGGCTTTTGACGGGGGCGTCGGAGAAACTCTCCCAGTGATTGACGATTGGCTTTCCGCCGACGAAATCCCAGAGATAGTCGGAAAAGTGGATCCCGCCATCGCGCATCGCCAGATAGACTTTCGCATTCCCGATCGTCGCATCGATCTTGGATCTGGAGCGGATAATGCCCGGATCGTCGAGCAGGCGGGCCCGGTCCTGATCGGTGTAAAACGCCACGATATCCGGATCGAACCCGTCATAGACTTTCAGCATATGCGCGCGTTTGCGCAGGATCGTAATCCAGGCGAGACCCGCCTGTTGTCCATCCTGTATCAGCTTGGAAAAAAGCGCCTTGGAATCACGGATCGGGCGTCCCCATTCCGTGTCGTGATAGTGACAGTAAAGCGCATCATCCTTCGGCACCCAGCCGCAGCGGCGAAGGTCCGGATCGTGATCGGGAAATTCAGTCATTGAGAATCTCCCGGTAATGCGACGTTCCGCTCGCCTGCGTACCGTTCAGCCAACGCCACGCCATCGTGATAGTCATGGGCGCATCAGCTATCTGTTTAAACAGGGCCGTCGCTTCGCCGACCTCAAGCGCCCCATCGGGCGCGCGGCAGTGGTAGACAAGCTCAGCTATATCCGACCCGTTCATCCTCCCAATCAGATGCCCGTCGGTGAAACCTGCGCCCGCATAGTCCGCCCTGAAATCATGGCCGTTCTGATGGAAGGTGAAAACAGCATCGCTGCTGACGCGACCGCCTTCGCTATTTGTCACCGGGCTGAAGCGCCGATTATCGACATCGACGATCAAAACACCTTCTCCATCCCGATATCGCACCGCGCATAGGTCGGGTGCGCGCCCCGATGGTTCACGACCCAGCCATTGCGTTCATAGAGGCGAAGCGCAGCCGCGTTCTTGGTGTTGGACAGCAGGAAGATGCGGTCAAGCTTCAGCCGGTTGCGTGCATAATCATGAACGGCATCCATCAGCGACTGACCAATGCCACGACCCCGGAAGCGCGTATCGACGGCCATTTTGGTCAGTTCCCACTGACCCGCATGCGGCCCGTCATCATGCGGTTTGAGCGCGCACGCCCCGGCAACCACATCGTCAATATGCGCCGAGAAAACCTGTCCGCCGCGCTCGAGATAAATTTCCGGGCGAGCCACCATGACCTTGTCGGACTCTTCGAGAACGTGAAGCTGCTCGATCCATTCCGCATTAAGCGCGGCGAAGCGCGGCAGCGCCGTGCGGTCATTGCGTCGGATTTTGACTGAACTGGACATAGGACCCGATTGCCGCAATCCAGTGACGGACGCAATATCGGGAGGACCGCAGAAATCGTCTTGGCAAAGCCGCGACCTAGCCATCCGTCCCCAGCACACTGTCCCTGATGGTCACGGGATTTCCCCTGACCGTCGGCGAGACGCTCGCCTCGCGCAGGCGGTCGAGGCGGATCAGCGCCATGGCTTGCCCGTCATGTGTATGCAGAACATTCCCGACCGTCCGCTCGCCCGTCTTGATCGGGTCGCCCGTCTCCGCCGGACCGTTCAAGGTCACGCCGCGCATTCGCTTCCGCACGGTCGTCATCCGTCGCATGCGAGAGACAACCTCCTGCCCGACGAAACAGCCGCCCTGATAATCCACTCCGTTCAGTTGATCCATACAGGCGTCAGCCGGAAAAGTCGTCTGTACGCCGAAATCCCATTCGCTGTCAGGGACGCCAAGCGACAGCCGGTAGGCGTCCCAATTGCCCGTGCTCTTCTTGGCCGTATCGGCGAACAGACGTCGGCCCAGCGCAGGCAGGCGAGGGTCGACCTCACCCAGGTCATCATGTTCGTCGTTATTCCAGAGCACGTGAAGATGAAGGCCTTCGGACACATCCTCGATTTCAATCGGCGCCCGTAAACGATAGATTTTCAGACGCTTCAGGAGCGCCGCACCCATCGCGACCGGCGTATCGATCAGAAGATGATCGCCCCGGTCGGTCACAAAGAAATCGGCGATGATTTTGCCTTGCGGCGTCAGCAAGGCCGCAAATGTCACGGGCTGCTTGATCGAATTGGTGATCAGCCCTCCGAACCAGTCTTTCACGCCCTCGCCGGACAGGCGCAGAATGGTTCGAGGACGGCGGGCGATCAGCATGATGTGCAGATAGGCGTGCTGCCCCAACGCCGCAACTGCCCGCTGCGGTGCGTCATCGCTCGCGAATACCTCAATCGGTTAAGGCCTAATCGGCTGGAAAGGCTGATCTTTCTGGGCGGCCTGTCGCTCTGCCGTCGCAAAGAGAACCGCGTCCGGTTCATAAGCCAGCACTTCATCCAGAGAAACATCAAACAAATGGGCACCGTGATGGATGCGGATGATGTCCGCATAGCTCGGCAGAAAATGACCCAGCATACTGTCAGCGAAGCTGTCGCCAACGATGACCAATCGTTTGTCGCCCACATCATGCGTTCCGTCTGAGCGCACCGTCGCAAACTGCCCGACATGAGGTGAGTCAGGAGCCGTCGGTTCCAGACGCGTCAGCCCATCGGGTCCACCTTGCGGGAAACCGATCATCAGGGCCGGAGGTTCGTTGGACCGTTCGAACCCGGCCATGGCGTCGAGATCCAGCAGCCGTTCCGATTCTCTGACTTGTGCGGGCGCAGGCATATATCTGGGCAGGCTGCCGTCTGGGTCGAAGCGGTCCATTATCGCCATCGCCAGATCGTAGGTCCCGTCAGCGGTCCAGTGCGTATCGCGCGAATAGAACGTCTTCTTACCTGCTGCCTTGGCCTGCATCACATAGCGTTCCGCATCGATCAGGCCGGTCTGCGCAGCGTCTGGATGCTGGTACACAAATGAGCGGAACCGGCGCGTGCCCTCCTGCCAGTCTTCGGGAAGAAACTCCGGATAGGCCCGGGCCTTGTCGATGGCGATGAAGGCGATGAAGGGAATATCGCGCGCGCTCAGGGCAGCATTCACGTTTGACAGGCTCTCCACCCAGCGTTCGACGCGCTCATTGCTCCAGCTTCCCTGCCCTTCAAACTCGTCACGATATTTCAGCGCTCCGAGATAGAGCCAGCCATCCTGTCCATAGATCACATTGGGTGGATTTTCACCGAGATTGTCGCGGACCTTCCGCGCCAGTCGGATCAGCAGCATGCGAAGCCCGAATCGGTCTTCCAGATAATCGTCCATTTGCGCCGTATAGGCCCTGGCATCACCTTCGAATGAGGGCAGCCCCTGCAGCACGCGTCGTTCCGAGCGGCTGATCTGATCCGTATTTGTCTGCAGGCCCGTCAGAAACAGAAATGCCGGGAGGCAGAAAGCCAGAATGAGCAGACCGACAAACAGCGTCGTCACCCGACGGCTAAGTGTCGATCGTCGCTGCACTTCGGGGCGAGGAGAGCCTGGCATGTCGTCCGCATTGGTCACGTCCGACTAATCCTCGGCGCTTTCGCAAACCTGCCGCAAGTAAGAGCCGTACCCGCTCTTTTCCAACGGTCCGGCCAGACGTCGCAGCTGGTCTCTATCGATCCATCCATTCTGATAGGCGATCACTTCGGGGCAGCAAATCCGGTTGCCTTGCCGTTCCTGAATGACGGCGACGAATTGCGCGGCCTGCAGCAGGCTGCGATGGGTTCCCGTATCGAGCCAGGTCGATCCTTCATTCAGAAGCTCGACTGTCAACTTCCCGTCGTCCAGATACATTTCGTTCAGGGTCGTAATCTCGAGCTCGCCCCGGGCGGACGGCTTGACCTGTCGCGCGCGAGAGGGCGCATCGCCGTCATAGAAATAAAGTCCCGTCACAGCATAATTGGAGGCCGGATCCTTGGGCTTTTCGACCAGGCTGACAGCCTTTTTATTCTCATCAAATCCGACAACGCCGTAAGCTGAGGGGTCCTTGACGTGATAGCCGAAGATCGTCGCACCCTCACGGCGCTGCATGGCCGTGGCGAGCGTGCGATTAAACCCGGCCCCGAAGAACAGATTATCGCCCAGAATAAGCGCGCTCGGACCGCCTTCCAGAAAGTCTTCGGCGATTATCAGGGCCTGAGCCAGCCCGTCGGGACTGGGCTGCGACGCATAGGTGATGCTCATCCCCCAGCGCCGACCATCGCCCAGTAGATGCTCGAACGCCGCACGATCATGCGGCGTGGTGATCACCATGATTTCCGACAAGCCAGCCTGCATGAGGGTCGATAGCGGATAGTAGATCATTGGCTTATCGAAGACGGGCATCAGCTGTTTCGACACGGATATGGTCGAAGGATGGAGGCGCGAGCCTGTCCCCCCTGCGAGAATGATGCCCTTACGTATCATCATCGGCCCTTGTTTTTCCTGCGACGATCATCGGGTGATTCTGCAATGCCCGGTGCAGGCTCACCTGCCAGTCGGGCATGGCAAAATCAAACGTCGTTTCGAAGGGCTCAAGGTCCAGCACGGAATAGGCTGGTCGCCGGGCGGGGGTCGGGAAATCCGCCGTCGCAATATCCCGAACGCTGACCGCATGATCTCGCCATGAAGATGTAGCGCTGAAGATCGCGCGGGCGAAGCCGGCCCAACTGGTCGGTTGGCCACTATTGCTGACGTGAAAAATAGCCGAGGCGGCAGGATCGTTCGCACATAAGGCTTTCGCGACGACCATGCAGGCCCGGGCCAGATCGCGCGCATGTGTCGGGCGTCCGGTCTGATCAGCAACGACGTCGAGCGTATCGCGCGATGCGCCAAGGCGCAGCATGGTGGTCAGGAAATTCCTGCCCGACACGTCATAGACCCATGATGTCCGCAATATCGCCGCGCTCGGTTGCGCGGTTCGGACGGCCTCTTCCCCCGCCAGTTTCGTGCGACCATAGGCGTTGACGGGAGCCACCGGCGCATCGGTTGCATAGGGCTTTCGAGCCTGCCCATCGAACACATAATCGGTCGAGATATGGATAACGGGAATGTCGGCGCGCGCTGCAAGCTCGGCAATGATCCCGGGCGCGACAGCATTGACCCGATAGGCCGTCTCGAAATCGGTCTCGGCCTGATCGACAGCCGTATAGGCCGCTGCGATAATGATGATGTCCCCCTTATCCAGATGGGGCTGCAGGCATTCTCGGAGGAGCGCTTCCGGTGCAGCGAGATCGCAATCGGATCGGTCCAGAAACGTTGCGGAAAAATGATCGGCCGCGATTTCCGCCTGAAGCGCGCGCGCCAGTTGACCCGTTTTTCCGATGACCAGACAGTGCATGACGCGCCTGTCTAGCGCTTCAGGCCGAGACGGTCACCAAAAGCACCCTCTCTGATTAGAGGCCGCCACCACCAGTCATTGTCCAGGTACCAGCGAACCGTCCGGTCGAACCCCTCATCAGCGCTCATGGAAGGCGACCATCCCAGCGCGTCTTCGATTTTGGCGGCGTCGATCGCATAGCGATGATCATGGCCGGGGCGGTCGGTGACAAAGCGGATCAAGCGTCTGAAATCTTTGCCACCAGGTGGCAGATGCTGCCCCATCAGGTCGCAGATCGTCTCGACAAGTGCGAGATTGGTCCGTTCATTATTGCCGCCGATATTGTAGGTTTCGCCGGGCGCTCCCTTGTCCAGAACCCGCAACAGCGCATCAGCATGATCATCGACATAAAGCCAATCGCGAACATTCTCGCCCTTACCGTAGACAGGGATCGTATCGCCGTGCAGCGCCTTGAGAATAACCACCGGGATGAGCTTCTCTGGGAACTGGTAGGGCCCGTAATTATTGGAACAATTGGTGAGCAATATGGGAAGGCCGTAAGTTCGCGCCCAAGCCCGCACAAGATGGTCCGAGGCCGCCTTGCTGGCTGAATAGGGAGAGCTGGGATCATAGGGTGTTGTTTCGGAAAAAGGCGGATCGTCCGCGCTCAGATCGCCATACACCTCATCCGTCGAAACGTGATGAAAACGAAACCTGTCCCGACGTGCCCCCCGCAGACCGGCCCAGAAATCCCGCGCCGCCTGCAGCAAGGTGAACGTCCCGACAATATTGGTCTGGATGAAGGCCCCGGGACCATCGATCGACCGATCGACATGCGACTCCGCCGCCAGATGGATGATGGCATCAGGCTGATGGGCGGCCAGAATGGCTTTCATCGCATCAAGGTCGCAGATATCGGCCTTGACGAAATCATAGTGCGGATGTCCGGCCACATCTCGCAGGCTGTCGAGATTGGCGGCATAGGTCAGTTTGTCGACATTGACGATATGATGGCCGCGCGTGATGGCCAGGCGGATCAACGCGGATCCGATAAAGCCTGCCCCACCCGTCACAAGGAGTTTCACTGATCTATACTCCCTGCAGGCCCGAACCAATTCATTGCAACGCAGGGGCCATAGCAGCGCCGCAGACCAGATCAATGGTCATGACCCGTCCGATCCTTCTGTTCCGCGCCGTCAAACCCGCCGGAAGGTCTTTTGTTTTCGTCCCAATCGGCCTAGGGAGCGCGTGGCTGAACGAGGGAGCGATCTATTCATATCTGTCTGATCGCAAGACATTATCCGCCTGAAGCATCCGGCGGAGCGCGGCGGCCCTATTTGTTTACGCAGGCCCTGCGGGATGCGGGGCATCGCGTCACGATCGTCAGCCCGTTCCGGCAGGCGCACCCAGATCATATCGTCGTTCCGCATCTGGTCAGTTCCGATTATGATCGGGACAAGGGCGAGCCAAGCGCTGAGGAACCTCAGCCCGACCCGACAGAGCAAAGCCCCTTGCGGAATATCGCGCGGAACTGGTTGCTCTGGCCTGAACCCGAAATCCGCTGGGCGCGCCGCGTTGCGCGACATCTGGAGTCCCACCCGATCCGAGCTGACTGGCTCATGACGACAAGCCCGCCGGAAAGTCTTCACATTGTCGGGCCGCGCATCAAGGCCGCGCTGGGATGTCGCTGGCTGGCGGAGTTTCGCGACACATGGACCGTCAATCCACACCGGGCGGTCCTGGCCCGCTCGGGACTGCGCCGATCCATCGAACGGACAATGGCGCAGCGCTGTCTGCGCACGGTCGATGCCCTTACAGCCGTTTCGGAAGCCGTCCTGTCGGAAATCCGGGCCTACGCTCCGGATGGCACACCGGAACATATTATCGATCACTTCTCGGATCCGCCTCCAGCCCCGAAGGACCTTCCGAAGTCCGATCTCAACATCGTTCATTCGGGCGGGTTCACCCTGTCCGATCGACGGCGCAAACTGGATACGCTGCTGACAAGGCTCGATCATCTGTCCGCGCGTCGAACCGGATGCCCACTTCATCTGCACATAGCCGGACAACTCAGCCTGGAGGAAAAAACCCTTCTCGCTCGGCGGGAGGAGGCAAACGAGCCGCCAACGAAAGTGACGGCCTATGGCGCATTGCCCCTTGCCGAGGCCCGCGCTTTGCAGGCCGGTGCCGACGCGCTGCTGCTACTGACGCCGGAGGACAGCCATGCGCTACCCGGAAAATTCGCGGAATATCGCCAGACCCGTTTGCCCATTCTCTATCAGGGCGGAGGAGACTGGCTGTCGCTCATCGATGCGCCTGACGCACTGCAACCACTCGACCTGGCTTTGCTGTCAATCAGGAAAGGAGATCGTGTGCCAGAGGACTGCCCCCCTGGGCTGAACGCCGCAGCAGCGGCGCAATCACTGACGGATTTTCTGGGCCACCTGACGCCATAAGCGCCTGGCCTGCCAATCACCAGGTGCGGTGAGGCCGACCGTCTCGCTCGACATAACTATCGCCCGTCCGCCGATCCGGAACGGGGCCTTGTCCTTGCGTCGTGATTATCCTGTCACGGCTGCATCATAACGCGCCAGAACCGTCTCGCAGTCGCCGAAGTCGACAAGTCGGCCATGATCCAGATAGATGGCTTTCGTGCAAAGATCCCGGATCAGCTCATTACTGTGATTGGCCAGTATAACGATGCCGGAATTGCCGATGAAACTGTTCAGCCGGTCATGCGCCTTCATGACGAAGGCCTGATCGCCGACTCCGAAAATTTCGTCGATGAGCACAATGTCCGCACCGAATTCCGTCGAAACGGAAAAGGCTAGCCGCAGAGCCATACCGGATGAATAAGTCCGGAGCGGCATGTCGATGAAGTTGCCCAGTTCGGAAAAATCGATGACCGCCTGCATCCGGCTTTCAATGTCGGACAGACTCGCCCCCAGCAGAAGCCCGCGAACAATGATATTTTCCCGCCCGGTCGCCTCGCCGTCCATGCCCATGGCAATATCGAACAGGGTGCGGATGGTACCAACGGTGCTGACGGTTCCTTCCGTCGGCGCATAGACATTGGCCATCACCTTGAGCAGTGTTGATTTTCCGGCGCCGTTGGGCCCGATCAGCCCGACCCGATCGCCCTGCCGGATGTTGAGCGAAACCCCATCGAGCGCCCGCGTCTTGATAACATTATGTTCCGTGCTGTTGATCGCCGCCCCCAGGGCCGGGCGTAGGATCTGCGCCCGCATGGAAAGGGCCGCCGGCCCGTAGACGGGGTAGTCAATGGTCACATTGTCCAGAGTGATCGATGCCATGAACCGAGACCGTTCGCCTAGAGCCAGAAGATGATCTTGTGCTTCTTGCGTCCGAGAAGCAGCATGGCGATCAGCATAAGCCCGACCGCAATCACGGCGGAGACGATGATCGAGGTCATGTCCGGTGCCCGGCCCAGCAGGGGCTCGCGAAAGACCGCCAGAAGATGAGTGAACGGATTATAGTCGACGATGAACTGGTTCTTCTGCAGATCGCTCGGTCGCCACATGACAGGCGAGAGAAAGAATCCCACCGTCATGAAGTTCGTTGTGAGCGGGGCTATATCCCGAAAGCGCGGCGTTAGCACCGCCACGAACAGGGTCATGGCAAAGCCGGCTACCAGCAGGATCGGCAGACCGACGCCCAGCCACAGCCAGTTCATGTTCGGCCACAAACCATAGAGGAAAATCAGGATGACAAAGATCGTCATGTGATGACCCGCGACGATGACATTGCGCAGCACGACCAGCCAGACGAATGTACTGATCGGCGTTTCCATCTGTTCAAGCATGCCCTTGGCCTGCATCAGGCTGGTCGACCCTTCCGTCAGCACCGCCTGCAGATAGGTCCAGATCACGACACCCAGCGTGATGAAGGGCGCCACTTCTTCCAGCGGCGCACCGAACAGTCCGCCATAGAGCAGCGACAGGGCGATAACCCAGAGACCCATGGAGATGGTAATCCAGAAGGGGCCGATGAAAGAGCGCGCATAGCGCAGGCGCAATTCCCGGAAGGCCATATAGCGCCATAGCGGAAATTTCGAAAACCCCTGCGCAATATCGCGGGCCGCGATGGAGAGTGATTTGAGAATGAGGGTTCACTCCCACTCGGTAATCCACACAATGCGGCTTACTGTGACTGCCAGTTGGATGCGGACCCCTGCGGCATGCATCAGAGTCCGTCCGTGACCAGAGCTACGAACCTATGCTCTGACCAGAACAGGCGCAAGACCCCTGTCCATTTCAAAACCGCTGAGTGAGAGCGTCTGTTGTCCGACGATCCGCAAAGCCAACCCGCGAATCCGGCTATCCGCAACGAACTTGTAACAATCAGAGCTTGTATACCTCCAGTATTTCTGTGATGTTACTGACAATCCAAGAACTCGCAAAATATCATGAGTTTAGAATATGCTACGATCATCGGATCTGTATTTTCCGATCAAATGGACACTCTTGTTAGGGCTGTTCGCCGTGCTAACAGCATGCGGCGGAAATAAAACCCAAACACCGACGCCGCCACCGGTCGTCGTCACACCTCCGCCAGCCAATCAGGCCCCTGTGGCTGATGCGGGGCCCGACGCCACATATGACATTGCGTCATCAACATACACGTTGGATGCTTCCGGCAGTTCGGATCCCGATGGAGACATGCTGACATTTGGATGGACGCTTGAGAGCCAGCCCGCCGGAGCCAATGCCGGTCTTGTCGACCCCGATCAGGCGGTCGCGGGATTCCGCGCAATGACGCCCGGAGAGTATATCTTCAAGATTGCTGTGTCAGATCCGTCTCGGGATTCCGACTATGACGAAGTGGTCGTGACACTCGTCAACACGGCCCCGACGGCGGTTATCGGTGTACCGTCCCCGACGCCCTTTGTCGGTCGCGATATCACTCTGAATGCTGGCAATTCGACGGACCCGAACGGTCAGACTCTGAGCTATAGTTGGACGGTCGTGTCGACTCCCGGCCTGTCGACACTGAGCGGTCGCACCTATTCGGGACCGGCCCCCATCATTACGTTTGATCAGGCCGGTCAGTTCGAGCTGGAACTGAGCGTGACGGACGGAATCGCTACGACGACGACGCGGACGGGTCCGATCGACGTTCAGGCGTGGCAAGTGCTACCTCTTGCCGTTTTATATAATCACCTGGCACACGACACGGCCAATGACCGGATTGCCGCTGCGAACGATACACGCTTTTCCGTGATCGATCTTGATGGAACCGAAAACAGTATGGCGATCAGCGCACCGGCGACCGATGTGGCGGTGACGCCGGACGGCCTGTACGCGATAATCGGGCATGATCGCCTTCTGAGCTATGTCGAGATGAGCGGCCCTTCCATTGTCCGGACTGTCCCGCTACCGGTCAAGGTTCACGATATAGTTGTCGATGCGGACGGTTTCGCGTTCATCTTTCCCGATGCGGGTTCACAGGATGATATCTACACGGTTGAGCTCGCAACGGGTCAAGTCACTGCCAGTAGCGATCCTGCGTTCACCACGCGGAGCCGGGCTGTCATATCCGAAGATGGCAACGCGCTGTTCGCAGTCAGTCCCGATCTGACCCTGAAATGGCTGCAGCGTTACAATGTGGCAGCCGACAACCGCGTCACCGCACAGCAGCCCCGCACATTGTTGCGGACAAATGATTGCGCCGATCTGTGGAGCGGTCTGTCCGGACCGCATCTCCTGACCCGCTGTGGTGAACAATTGCGTGTCACGACAGGCGTCGACGCGACGTCCCTGTCGATGTTGGACACGCCCGACAGGATCTTTCATGCCAGCGCCAGTCCGTTCACCCGGCAATGGGCTGTCATCGGGGATACGACTGCGCATTTCGTTTACCTGATCGACGCGGATACGGGTGATGTCACAACCCCGCTTCGTCTTCCGCTCGAGCTGGACCGAAACTTCGTGTCCTCCTCGCCGACCTATGCCTTTTCGGGGCAGACCAACGACAATCTCTATATCGTGAAACGCAAACTCGAAACACAGCCCAATGGCGATATCGTCAGAACGGATGTCCTCGCCATTTCCTATGGCCGCGCCACCGAAGCCGCTGCTGTCACGCCACAAGCCGTCGTCGCACGCTATCATTCTGCACGCGTCGGGGACAGCGTCTCGATCGATGCATCGGCCAGCCTATCACCGACCAATCCCGGGCTCACCTATCAGTGGACCGTGTTCGAGACGCCGGCCGGCAGTATGGCCCCCGTCAACGGTTTGGCGACGGACACAATCCGGCTCGAACCGGATGTCGAGGGGAGCTACATATTTGATCTTGTCGTCGATGACGGGGTGCGCAGCAGTGATAGTGTGCGCGTCTTTGTCGACGTCTACCCGGCCGGCGGTCCATCCATTGCCCGCCGCGTCGAGAACTGGAGCACAGGACTGAGTCGTCCGCAGACGAATATCACGCGGCAACAGGCCTTCAGACGCCAGGGATCAGCCCGCTACAGTGCTCCCCTGAATGCGATGCTGTTGATGACAACGGACTTCAAGACGATGAAGATGCTTTATCTCGATGATTTTCGCGAGGTCGAGATTGCTCTGCCACGTGACGTCTATCAGTTCGAAATATCCGATGATGGCCTGTTCGCCGTCGCCTCGCATGTAGGCAGCACCAGCCTGATCGACCTGTCATCCGCAACTCTTGCGGACTGGCAGGAACATGGGCACGATTGGGGCGAGATCGTGATCGATGCGAATAGGCGGGCCCATTTCGTTCCCTATAGCTCCGTTCAGGGACAGGGTATTTCCCTGATATCCGTCGATTTTGGTGCCAACATTGTGGCGATCGACCCGATCGGTCAGACCGTCCAAGGGCCTCAACTCAATCCGGCCGGTCCTTGGCTGTATATCGGCGGACCGGACATCAAATTCGATCTGACGGCATTTCCGCCCACACGCTTCACGGACCCGCCCAGCAATCTGGGGCCCGTTACAATGAGCGCGCGGGCATTTTTCGACACGCTCGGCAATGTCTATATCGGTGACCTGATGGAAATGGGTCGATCCACCCTGGCGCGTATGACGGATGGAGCCTCGAGGGGTTTCAGCTTTCGCGGGGCATTGGGCGGCACGTTTGCCAGTTGGGCCGATTATAGTGTCCAACGGGCCGAGTGGGCCATCATTACACCGGAAGGGGTCGACCAGGATGGCCGGACGATCTATTTTGCCGATGAACAGCTCAATCTTCTCAGGGATCAAGGATGGGGACGCTTTCCCGAAGCCGCCCGCCCTGGAATCGCCCTCGTCAATTCCGCCGCACAGGCGTTCTTCAACGCTGATGGCACAAAAATGATCGTGACCGTGAGCGCAAGGGAGCGGGGCGGATTCATTCTTGGAAACAAATCCGCCATTTTCGTCACGGACATCCAGTGACCGCTCGGTCTGCGCGATTGAATTACGCGTTCATCCAGACACAAAAAAGCCGCCTCATTCACGGAGGCGGCTTCGTTGCGGTTCTGAACGCTTAGATCAGCACTTGTAGTAAAGATCGAACTCGACCGGGTGCGGGTGCATGGCGACGCGGTGGACTTCTTCCATCTTCATCTCGATATAGGCGTCGATCTGATCATCGTCGAAGACGCCTCCCGCTTTCAGGAAATCGCGGTCGGCATCGAGTGCGCCGAGCGCTTCCTTCAGGGAGCCACAGACCTGCGGGATATCCTTCGCCTCTTCGGCGGACAGCTCGTACAGATCGATGTCCATCGGATCGCCCGGATGGATCTTGTTCTTGATGCCGTCGAGCCCGGCCATCAGCAGCGCCGTATAGGTCAGGTAGGGGTTGCCTGCCGGATCGGGGAAGCGCGCTTCCAGACGTTTGCCATTGCGCGAGGCCGTCCACGGAATGCGGATCGAGGCCGAGCGGTTACGCGAGCTGTAGGCCAGCATGACTGGGGCTTCGAACCCCGGAACCAGGCGCTTGTAGGAATTGGTCGAGGCGTTGGCGAAAGCGTTGATCGCCTTGGCGTGCTTGATGACGCCGCCAATATAGTGAAGGCAGGCATCGGACAGGCCTGCATAGCCGTCACCGGCGAAGAGCGGCTGCGCGTCCTTCCAGATCGACATGTGCACATGCATGCCCGTCCCATTATCATTGTGAACGGGTTTGGGCATGAAGGTCGCCGTCTTGCCATAGGCATGGGCGACATTGTGCACGATATACTTATAGAGCTGCATATTGTCGGCCATACTGACCAGCGTATCGAACTTCATGCCGAGCTCATGCTGCGACGGCGCGACTTCGTGGTGATGTTTTTCAGGCTTCAGACCGAGCTCTTCCATGATGGACAGCATTTCGGATCGCATATCCTGCTGGCTGTCGACAGGCGGGACCGGGAAGTAACCGCCCTTGGGCCCGGGCCGGTGCCCCATATTGCCGCCTGTGTACATGGTACCGGTATTGTAAGGGCCTTCGGTTGAATCGAATTCGAAACCCGTCTTGTTCTGGTCCGTGCTCCAGCGCACATCATCAAAAACGAAGAATTCCGCTTCCGGCCCGAAATAGACTTCGTCACCGACATTGGCTGAGCGCATATAGCTTTCCGCCGCCTTGGCCGTGCCGCGTGGATCGCGATTATAGGTCGATCCGTCGTCCGGCTCCAGAATGTCGCAGAAGATGGCCATCGTATCCTGCTGATAGAACGGGTCCATCTTGGCCGTGGTCGGATCAGGCATCAGGACCATGTCGGATTCGTTGATATCCTTCCAGCCACCGATCGAACTGCCGTCGAACATGGTGCCGTCCTTGAACAGGTCTTCATCGACCATACTCGAATGGAAGGTGACATGCTGCATCTTGCCTTTCGGATCGGTGAAGCGAAGATCGACAAAGCCGATTTCCTCGTCCTTCACCGTCTTCAGAATGTCGTCTGCCGTGATTGCCTTGTCCGCCATGATGGCCGTCTCCGTCGGGAAAAATGTTAGGGGGTCGGTTGAGTTGACTATGTATCGGGCGCGCCGGATTTCGACCGGCGCATCCCGGAGATGGTGCGGTCGCTAAAGCGACGCGTCGCCGGTTTCGCCGGTCCGGATCCGGATCGCCTGCGAGACTTCGGAAACGAAAATCTTGCCATCGCCGATCTTGCCGGTCTTGGCAGCCGTCTGGATCGCTTCCAACGCTGGTTCGACCTGATCGTCCGCGACGACCAGTTCCAGCTTCAGCTTGGGCAGGAAGTCGACGACATATTCGGCGCCGCGATAAAGCTCGGTATGGCCTTTCTGTCGACCGAAGCCCTTGGCTTCCAGAACCGTCATCCCTTGCAGGCCGATCGCCTGTAGCGCCTCCTTCACCTCGTCCAGCTTGAACGGTTTGATGATGGCTTCGATCTTCTTCATGATGTGCCCTGACTTAAGCGTGTCGCGATAATCATGCAGCCCCGGCATGACGTTACGCCTGACCTGCCGGGACGGGCCGCCGGAGTCGAGTCGCAGACGGCGGGAGTCTTCGTGGCTGGGCGGCACATCTTCGAAATGCATGACTTTTGTGCGCCTGCACATTGCCGCGATGAATATTGATGCGCAAGCGCTCAAGCCCGTATTATGCCCAGACGATGCGCAGATTCTTCTCATTTGCCTCACCACGCCGCCGCCTCCCGTCTATTTTATCCGTTGCGCCGCCGATTCAGTGCGGTAAAGCCGCAGACGTTCGCACCGCCCGGATGCCGCATGGACGATGTTCGCGACTGCAGTTCATCGACCGGATTTCGGGCCACACGAACAGTCGAGACCGCATGGTCATAATCCTTGCCGCCCGTCGCCAGACGGTCAGACGGCCCACTACTTGAAACCGGCTGTTCGCGACTGCAGTTCATCCGGCGGAGATATTCATGAAAAAGCTGACCCCACGCCCGCCCAAGAAGCCCTTCATCACCGACGAACAGGCGCTTCGCTTTCATGCCGAACCGACACCCGGCAAGATCTCCATGTTGCCGACCAAGCCGATGGCGACCCAGCGCGATCTCAGCCTGGCCTATTCGCCAGGCGTCGCCGTTCCGGTCGAAGCCATCGCCGAAGATATTGATCTGGCGTACGACTATACGTCCAAGGGCAACACAGTCGCCGTCATCTCCAACGGGACAGCCATTCTGGGGCTCGGTAATCTGGGAGCGATCGCATCCAAACCCGTCATGGAAGGGAAGTCCGTTCTCTTCAAACGCTTCGCCGACATCGACAGTTTCGACATTGAAGTCGAAGAGGAAGAGGCCGAGCCCTTCATCGAATGCGTCAAGCGGATCGGAAATAGTTTTGGCGGCATCAATCTCGAAGATATCGGCTCGCCCGAATGTTTCATCATTGAACAGGAATTGCGCGACCTGGTCGACATTCCCGTGTTTCATGACGACCAGCACGGCACCGCCATCATCGCCACGGCGGGCCTCATCAATGCCGCCGACCTGACAGGACGCAAGTTCGAAGACATGACGGTCGTCCTGTCCGGCGCGGGTGCCGCCGGCCTGTCGGTTCTGAACCTGATCAAGTCGCTCGGCGTGCGCGACGATAACTGCCTCGTCCTCGACAGCAAGGGCGTGATCTATAAGGGCCGGACCGAGTATATGGATCAGTGGAAGGCCCCGCACGCCGTCGATACTGACAAGCGGACCCTGCGCGAAGCGATGGAAGGCGCGGACGTCTTTCTCGGTCTTTCGGTCGCCGGCATCGTCGATGAGGAGATGGTCGCCAGCATGGCCCCCAATCCGATCATCTTCGCCATGGCGAATCCCGATCCGGAAGTCCTGCCCGAAACGATCAAGTCCGTCCGCGATGATGCCATCATTGCCACGGGCCGTTCGGATTATCCCAATCAGGTCAATAACGTTCTGGGCTTCCCCTATATCTTCCGCGGCGCGCTCGACGTGCGGGCGCGAAACGTCAATGACGAGATGAAACTGGCCTGCGCCCATGCGCTGGCCGATCTGGCGCGTCAGGACGTGCCGGAGGAAGTGGCCGCGGCCTATCACGGCAATCGTCCGAAATACGGCCCCAACTATATCATCCCGGCCCCGTTCGATCCGCGTCTGATCAGTGAAATCCCGCCCTATGTCGCGCAGGCCGCCATGGACACCGGACAGGCGCGCAAGCCGATCGAGGATATGGACGCCTATAAGCGCTCCCTCGCCCGGCGACAGGATCCGACCGCCGCCATCCTGCAGGGCATAACGGCCGCCGTCGTCGAGGAGCCCAAAACGATCGTCTTTGCCGAAGGCGAAGAACCCGCCGTCATCCGCGCTGCGCAGGCCTTCCAGCAGCGCGGTCTTGGCAAGGCGATCCTGATCGGCCGGGAAAAGCCGATCTACGACAATATGAAGCTGCTCGGCATCGAGAAGCCGGAGAGTCTTTCCGTTCTCAATGCGCGCCTGTTCGACCGCAATGCGGAGTTCACCGAATATCTCTATTCCCGCCTGCAGCGCCGGGGCTTCCTGCGGCGTGACGCACAGCGTCTGGTCAATAATGACCGGAATGTCTTTTCCGCTCTGCTGATGCATCACGGTCTGGCGGACGGCATGGTGTCCGGCGTGACCCGGTCCTATGATGTGGTGCTGCGCGACGTGCGGCTGGTGCTGAGCCACCGCAAGCGCGAACGCACGATGGGCGTGTCCGTCGTGGTCAACCGCAACCGGACGCTCTTCATCGCCGACACCAACATTACCGAGCTGCCGACTGCCGCCGACCTTGCCGATATTGCGGAAACGACCGCGAACTTCGCCCAGACCTTCGGGTTCGAACCGCGCGTCGCCATGTTGTCCTATTCCACTTTCGGTAACCCTGTCGGCGAACGCATGATGAAGGTTCGCGAAGCGGTCTCCATTCTCGATCAGCGACAGGTCGACTTCGAGTATGAAGGCGATCTGGCGGCCGATGTCGCGCTCGACCCGCTGCATACGCTGACCTATCCCTTCTCGCGCCTGACCGACGCCGCCAATGTACTGGTCATGCCGGCCATCCATTCGGCATCGATCTCGACCAAATTGCTGGACGCCGTCGGCGGAGCGACCGTGCTCGGCCCGTTCCTGACAGGTCTGGAAAAGCCGGTACAGATCTGCTCGCTCGGCGCCGCCGCCTCCGAAATCCTGCAAATGGCAACACTCGCGGCCTTTGCCCCGGGATTTGAAGAGTCCTGACGTCGGCTCGCAGTACAGCTCGGTTGTATGGGGCCGCCAATGGCCCCGTCTCCCACTTGTCATTCCAGCCCAGCGGCGTCAGCCGCGCCTAGACCGGGTCCTGACACAGCAGCCCGACAGGAGACTGGTCTCCATCCCGTTAGGTCCCGGCTTTACGGCGCATACGCGCCTTGGCCGGGATGGCATATGAGAAGAAGGCAGCCGCCATCCTGCGGCTGAGAGCGGGTCATCAGCATCACGCTTAACGTGAACCCTCATCGTCAGGAATGACACGAGGCGCGGGCTGTGCCCCGTGACCGGGGAAGATTTAAGTGTACCGTTTCGTCGCAAGACAGAGCCCGCGCGCGGTGATTGGCTCACACCGTCATCCGCACTTGTCGCCCACCCCATATCGTACCGCGGCCTAACCCGACCGGGTGAACGTGCCCGAACGAGATGCTTGGCTCACGCGCAGCCGATACAGGCCCAGCGTCAAACACGGATGAGACATAAAGGGCGCACCGGGCTGCATAGATCCCGGCACGGTCCCGCCAGACCCCGCGCGCCTTGCCTTCACGGGGCAAAGCTTGAAGCAGGCACGTCCTCCCGCACGAGAGGTCCGGCCCTCACACCGATCCGCCACACCGAGGGTTATGCCCCACCCCGTGTCCGTGACGGACAAAGGTAAGAAAGCATGGAACTAGGAGGGAGTGGATTAGGTTTGTGGGATTGAGGGTAGGTGACTGAAACGGAAGCCGTACTTAACGGCATAGGCGGGGATTAATTGAGAGCGCCCCCTTCTGCATGCTATGAACGGGGACCAGCACTTTACTCCCCCACATCACCGGACTTGATCCGGTGATCCATCTCCCGAACCTGTCGGTCAGGCCGGAGGCGTGGTGTCGCTGAACCTTGAAGATGGCGACGACCACTGATCGACCGATCAATCCGGCCAGTCGGGCAGGCGTTCCGTCTTGAGCATGTCGGCGATGGTAGGGCGTTCGCGGATGACGCGGTAGGCATCGCCCCGGACCATGACTTCGGGCACGAGCGGGCGGGTATTATACTGGCTGCTCTGCGCGGCCCCATATGCCCCGGCTGAATGAAAGACGATCAGATCGCCCGCAGAAAGCGGCGGCAGGTCGCGCGCCTTGGCGAAGGTATCGCCGCTTTCGCAGATCGGGCCGACGATGTCATAAGCCTGCGACGCGGCATCCGGTGACGGAGCGTGAACAGGTTCGACATCGTGCCACGCATCATAGAGAGCCGGGCGCAACAGATCGTTCATGGCCGCATCGATGATCAGGAAATGGCGATCCTCGCCTTCCTTGACGTAGAGGACTTCGGACAGCAGCACCCCCGAATTTCCGGCGATCATCCGTCCGGGTTCGAACACCATTTGCACATCAAGGTCTCGGGTCAGGCGTCGCACAAGCGCGCCATAGTCTGCCGGCAGGGGCGGCGTCCGGCTATTGCCGCCATAAGGAATGCCCAGCCCCCCGCCAATGTCGAACAGGTGGATCCTGTGGCCCTGATCGCGAAGCCGCCCGATCAGGCCGACCACTTTGCGGATCGCGGCCTCGAACGGCGCCAGCGCGTCGATCTGACTGCCGATATGCACATCGACACCGACGATTTCGATTCCGGGCAGCGCCGCCGCTTCGGCATAGGCTGCTTCGGCCCGGCTCCAGCCGATTCCGAACTTGTTTTCCTTCTTGCCCGTGCTGATCTTCTCATGCCCGCCGGCCGAGACGTCCGGATTGACCCGGAAGGCGACCGGTGCCTGGACGCCCTTGGACAGGGCCACGGCATTGAGCGCGTGCAGTTCGGGCAGGCTTTCGACGTTGAAGACATGAATGTTCGCATCCAGCGCCGCCGACATTTCCGCCCGGGTCTTGCCGACCCCGGAAAAGACGATCCGTTCGCCTGGAATGCCCGCGATCAGGGCCCGGGCCAGTTCCCCGCCCGAGACGACATCCGCCCCGGCCCCCAGCTGAGCCAGCGTCTGCAGCACGGCGATGTTGCTGTTGGCCTTGACCGAATAGGCGACCAGCGTGTCGAGCCCTTCGAAACTGTCGGCGAAGACGCGGTAATGACGTTCCAGCGTGGCCGAGGAATAGACATAGACAGGCGTTCCGACCTCGGCTGCGATGCGTGACAGCGGAACCTGTTCGGCGTGAAGGTCGCCGGACTGATAGTCGAAATGGCGCATGGTTCGATCGAGCGGATCAGTGAGGTGCGATCAGGGCTGGTCGGCGACCTGCGTGCCGTAACCGGGATTATCCTTTTCCAGCGGCGCGCGTTGCGCGGCGGCCTCTTCGTTTGCCGCCTCGGCGACGGTTGCCGCGTCCGCATCCGTCGTTTCGCTCGCCGCGTCGCCGCCCCACAGCGGCGGCGGCGTCTGCAGATTGCCGCGTATGCCGCAGCCCGATAATATCAGGCTGGACGCAATCAGAAGCAGGACGGCAAGGAGGCGGGTCATCCGTCTGCCATAAGGCCTCCGTACGCAGCCGTCGAGTCGCAAAGCCGTGAAGGTCATAAAGGTGCGGATGAGGATTATTTCATTTTTATTGCGACCGAGCCTCGGTCACAGACGGCGCATGAAACCGATCCGTCTCACCCTCATTGCCGCACTCTGTCTCAGCTCTGCAAATGCCTTCGCCGACGAGGCAGAGACAGACGCGCCGAAAGCCATGGGACCGGAATATTGCTTCCCCGCCGCAGGCATTCAGGAAACACTGGCCAAGTTCGACAGTCTGAAAGACAAAAAACGGGACACGGTCGGGCCCGAAATCGCTATTTCTCTGGAGATGGAAGAGGGTGAGAACCCGCCGGAGCGAATCGAAATTCGCGACGAGGCTGGCGTCATGCCGGTTACTTTCGACGACTATCATCGCACGCACAATCTGACCGATCAGCTGCGCGATGCCTCCTTGGCGGCGGAGCTTTGTGTGGTCGATCCCGACCGGGCCGGACGCCTGCCGACAGAGCGCGGCTACGCCTTCAATGTCGGCATGGGCGTGCGATTCAAACGCACGAACGGCACGCATATGATGGCCGAAATTGAAGACGGGCTGAAGGATGGCCGCTCGCACTACAAGAAAATGGTCGGGGCCATGGGCTTCATGGTACCGAAATTCGATCATGTCGCCATATCGGGACGGGATGATGCCAATCCGCCCCGTGTCTGGGCCACAGCCGACGGGGCCGATCTGGGCGAGCCGGCCTTCGAACTTTATGACGGGGCCCGTATGATCCATATCGACACGCTGGAAGATATGGGCGCGGACGGCCTGCGGATCGAAGGCGATTATTACCGGATGAGCCCGAGCCCGGACGCCAAGACTGTCGCCCGCTTTGCAGGTGGCGACTAGGGCTGCTTCAAATCAGCGAATTCGTCCCAATCCGCCTGCAGCGCCTCCAGGTTCTGGGGTAGATCATACGGGTTGGTCGCGAGCCAGAGCTTGAAATCCATGCCTGTAAACAGCGCGGATGCAATATCCGCCAGGATTGACGGCCGACCGCTGCGGTCTTCCAGATAATCGCCGAAGATCAGGGCCTGCGCGTAAAAGACCAGCACTCGGTCACCCCCCGACGCCGCGACGAACTGTTCGGCGTCCTTCCCGCTCAATGTGATTACACGGCTGGTCTTGCGTGATGTTTTGCCTGTCGATTCTTTTTCCCCTGTCGATCCTTTTTTGCCTGTCGATTCCCCGGGCGCGTTTACTGCATGTGTTTTGGGGCCATCGGCCTCTGCCTGCACTATCCGTGACTGATCGGCCAAGGCGCGCGCAACGGCTGCACTGGGATGCTCCATCGTGAGGAACTCGGACAAGGCAATGGCAGCGTCAGGCATGGCTCCTCGGAAAAATTCGCGGCGGCGTGATTTGAGCTCCACCCCCTCCAGCGACACGGCAACCGCTTCGTCGAGCCAGTCCGGAGCCCAGCCGCCATAGGCATGCTGGACAAGGTCAACATCGGTTTGGTGGAATTGATGGATGAACCATTTATGCCCGAGTTCATGAGCCAGCACGCTGGTGTTGCGCGCATCAGTGCCAGACTGGCCGACCTGTGCAAGTGCCGCTGACAGGGCCGCCTGTCGCACTGCGTCAGGTTGGCCCATAAGCTGCGCCTCGATCTGCGACCGGATGGTGGCCTCACGCAGCGCCGCGCGTTGACGGGCGGTGATCCACGGCATCAGTGTGACATAACCATTCGCCGCTAGCTGAGCTTGCAGCTCCGGGCTGATCACCCCGCCCGGCACAATGATGGTCGCTGGCGGGTAAACGCCAAAGCGCGCCGTGTAATTGTCCGCCGCCCGCCGCGCCTGTCGTGTCAGCGTTTCCGCCTCACCGGTCTCTGTTGATAGCGTGGCGAAGTTCTGCACCGCGGCGCATGGCAATGATGGATGCGGGCAGTTCACGCCCACGGCGCCAGACGCACAGGCCGATAAAAGGGCGCTCAGGGAGACGGCGGAAAGAAGAGCGCGAAGCGGTAAAGAGACGATCATGTCCACCGCATAGATTTCGACTACACATGTAGTCAACAACAAAGACTACAAATGTAGTCTTTGTCCTATTTTTATCGCCCGACAATCAGGGTTGCGCCTTCGACGGCTTCGACGCGCAGCAGATCGCCCGCCTCCGCCGTGCCGCCCGACAGGCGAGCCGACCACTGCGTGTCGCCGACCTGCACCCGGCCTTCAATGCCGGTGAAGTCCGCCACGGCCCGGACCTGTCGTCCGATCATGGCCAAGCCCGGATCGTTCAAATCCGAGGGCTCGCCGCCCTTGACCAGCCTTTGCAGATGGGTCCGCCCCAGCACCAGCGTCGTGATCGAGAGCAGGAAGAAGAGCAGCATCTGCATTTCCCAGCCCAGACCTGGCGCGATGAAGAGCAGGATACCGACGAATAGAGCCGACGCGGCGGGCCAGAGCAGATAGGTCGAGCCGGTCAGCAGCTCGATACCGAGCAGGACAACACCCAGTATCAGCCAGTGCCACGCCGTCAGTTGAGAGAGAAGTTCGACCACCGCCTACTCCTTCCCGCTATCAATCAGCTTTTGAAGACCCGCCATGGTGCCGGCCAGCGCACCCAGCTCCGCCGGGACGATCAGCGTCTTCTGGTTCGGGCTGGTGGCCAGCTTTTCGAACGCCTTTACATAGTCCTGAGCGACAAAGTAGTTGATCGCATTGACGTCGCCTTCGGCGATAGCCTGGCTGACCATGGTCGTCGCCTTGGCTTCGGCTTCGGCTTCACGCTCGCGCGCTTCGGCGTCGAGGAAGGCCGATTCGCGACGACCTTCGGCCTCGCGCACGGCAGACTCCTTTTCGCCCTCGGCGCGCAGAATCTGGCTCTGCTTGCGGCCTTCGGCTTCGAGGATTTCAGCGCGCTTTTCGCGTTCGGCTTTCATCTGCTTGTTCATCGCCTGCGTGATGTCGTGCGGTGGCGACAGGTCCTTGATCTCGATGCGGGTCACTTTCGTGCCCCATGTATCGGTCGCCTGATCGATCACGGTCAGCAGCTTGGCATTGATCTCGTCGCGGCGCGACAGCACCTCGTCCAGATCCATGGAGCCGACCACGGTCCGTACATTGGTGAGGCAGAGATTCTGGATCGCATGGTCGAGATCATTGACCTCATAGGCGGCCTTGCGCGGATCCAGCACCTGGATGAACACCACCGCGTCCGCCGTCACCATGGCATTATCCTTGGTGATCACGTCCTGACTCGGCACATCGATTACGCGCTCGCGCATATTCACCTTGTGACCGATGCGCTGATAGAAAGGGATCAGGAAGGTCAGGCCAGGTTTCAGTGTGCGGGTATAACGCCCGAAACTCTCGACCGTATATTCCCAGCCCTGCCGCACGACAGTGACGGCGCGCAGCACGAAGAAGAGGATCAAGCCGACCAGCAGCAGAACAAGTATCTGACCAATTTCCATTATAGACCTTTCATCATGTTTGAGGGTTTTGCCTAGAGATTGTCGAGTACATGCTCGGCTGAGCTGACCTGAAATTCGCCGGGGCCTTCGACGAAAAGCTGTTCGACTTTGCCGTCATTGACGATCATGGCATAGCGCTGCGAGCGCGTGCCCATGCCGAAACCGGACGCATCGAGCTCCAGCCCGACGGATTTGGCAAATTCGCCATTGCCGTCCGCCAGCATGACGACGTCGCCAGCGTCCTGTTCCTTGCCCCAGGCATCCATGACGAAGACGTCATTGACCGATGTGCAGGCAATGGTGTCCACGCCCTTGGCCTTGATCGCGGCCCCATGTTCCTTGAAGCCGGGCAGATGCTTGGCCGAACAGGTCGGCGTATAGGCACCCGGCACAGCGAACAGGACGACGCGTTTACCGCTGAACAGATCGGCGCTCGGCATCGGCGCGGGACCGTCCTCGCCCATCGTCATGAAGGTCGCATCGGGTACGGATTGTCCGGTTTCGATTGTCATGGTCATACTCATCTTTCGCAGTCTCACCGCCAGGCCGCTTATGATCATGCCTGCGGTTAATTATCGTTGTTCGATAAGTCTGCCACGCCAGATCGCCCGGCGCAATTCTTGAAATTCCGGGAAAACGCCCCATATGCTCCGGGATGGGCAAAGACAGCGATTATACGAGCTATAGCGGTCACTATCTGATCGCGACCCCGGCCATGGGCGATCCACGCTTTCGCCAGACCGTGATCTTTCTCTGCGCCCATGATGCCTCTGGCGCGATGGGTCTGATCATCAATCGCGGCAAACAGGATCTCGTCATTTCCGACCTGCTCGACCATGTCGGGGTTAGCGGCGATGTCCGCGTCGCCGACGCGCCCGTGCTCGATGGCGGCCCCGTCGATATCGACCGGGGGTTCGTGCTGCATTCGGCGGACTGGTTCCGCGAAGACAGCTCGATGAAAGTGTCCGATACGCTCAGCCTGACCTCGACCAAGGATGTTCTGGAAGCGCTGGTGACAGAATCCGCGCCTGAAAAAGCCATGCTGGCGGTCGGTTATGCCGGCTGGGGTCCCGGACAGCTGGAAGCGGAAATCGCGGACAATGCCTGGCTTGTCGTCGGCGGCGACGAAACCCTCGTCTTTGCTGACGATCTCGACGGGAAATGGGCACAAGCGCTTGCCCGCATGGGGATCAGTCCCGAACAGCTCTCGGCCTTTGGCGGATCGGCCTGAAGTCGCAGCTAGCGACAGGAAAACTGCCCGTCAGAGCCAT
Organism: Algimonas porphyrae; assembly: GCF_041429795.1. Lineage (NCBI taxonomy): Bacteria > Pseudomonadati > Pseudomonadota > Alphaproteobacteria > Maricaulales > Robiginitomaculaceae > Algimonas > Algimonas porphyrae. Next base: position 82,451 of record NZ_CP163424.1, read on the forward strand.
CCGTGCCCGGATCGGGTTGGCACAGATCGGGCCAGCCCAATGTCTGCCACAGCATGACCAGTTCCTGTTCGTCGGCAAAAGCCGGGAAGTCCGGATGGCGTCTTAATTGTGTAGCCCCTTCATTGTAGGGGTTCCAAATGCCGGTCCAAGCGGGAAGCGCGTATCCAGGTGCCAGCGGGTAAAATTCGAAAAACAGGTCGGGGGCTCCGAAGTCGATGAATAATGCCAGCAGAATAATGTCGATCCGGGAGGTGTCATATCGTGCCAGCCCTTCAGCGAGCGTCAGTACCTTTTGTCGGGCATCGGCATCTCCGAGCCATCGGGCGTGTCCATAGAGGGCCCATAATTCTTCCGTCATAAGGCTTGAGAACTGCCGTCCGAACGCCTCATATCCGGCCATATGCATATCAAAAGCGTCTTGCGACCGACCTTCCGCAGCGGCGATTTCCGCATGTAAAAACGCAGCCGCGCCGTAATCGAGCGCCTGGGCACGATCCGCATAGACGCGCGCCTGATCGAACGCGCCCTGATACAGATGTATGAAGCCCAGATTATAGAGTACGTCACCGCGCAGAGGGTCCAAGCGCTCTGCATCCTGTAGCGAAGTTTTTGCCTCGGAAGCCTTTCCCAGCACTAACTCGGTCAGGCCGTTATTGCTCGTGTAGACCAGAGTTTCGAAAAAGTCGTCCCCGAGCCTATTGGTGCCCTCGATGGCTGTTGCATAATTGCCTTGCTGCCAGTCCGCGCTGAGTAAGTAGAAACGCGCCGTCGCATTGTCGGGGTCATGGCCAAGCGCACGCAAACTGGCCCTGCGTGACGCAGCCAGATCATCGTCGAAATCGCTGTCGCTGACATAGCCGGTGCGGGCCAGATAGGCGCGGGCAATGTGAATCCAGGCTTCGGTAAAATCCGGGTCAAGCGCGGCAGATCTTTCGAAAAACGCAATGCTTCTGTCGATGGATCCGTCACCCCACAGATCATAGAGCGACTCACGGCCTTGCAGGAAGAGATCGTAGGCCTCGACATTGTCAGTCAACTGTTTGGCAATGCGTGTGTCCGGTGTGACGTTCAGAACGCCTTGCAGTTCTTCCGATATGGCGCGGGAAATCGTGTCCTGCAATTCGAAGACATTTTCCAGCGTGCCATTATAGGAGTCGGACCAGATCTGAACCCCGTCGGCGGCATCCAGCAGGGTTGCCGTGATCCGGACACGGTCGCCCTGTTTACGCACTGACCCCTCAAGAATATGCGCGACGCCGAGCGCACGACCGACGTCGGGAATGGCGTCGTCCCGGCCGCGGAAAGCGAAGGAGGATGTGCGGCCAATCACGCGCAAGTCCGGAATATTGGCGAGCGCGTTGAGTATTTCTTCCGCCATGCCATCCGAGAAATATTGCTGATCGCCCGTCGCACTCATGTCGCTGAAGGGCAGAACGGCAATCGATGTACCGGATAGGCGCTCCGCATTGTCAGCCGGAGTGGCGACGATACTGCCCACAGACTGACGAGACAGGAGCCACCCACTCACCATCAGAACGCCAATGATAAGTAGTCCGATCAGAATGACGATATCAGGACCATAGCGAGGTCGGGGTATGTCGCCAGACTCTCCAGCGCCCTCAGCGCGTCTGATCCCGTCCGGCGTGACGTCGAGAGCCCATGCGAGAACCAGTGCGACGGGGAAGCCCGCGATGAGGAGAACGGCTGCAGAACTGTCCAGCCAATCCGGCAGGTTGAGGGCCGGTGTCATCACGGAAATGACCTGCATGGCGAGCCAGCCCGCAACCAGATAGAGGCCGGCCACCCGCAAGACGCGACGTCGTCTCAGTTCCGAGAGAAATGACTGCAAGAAGGGTCTCCGTTTGAACAACCCTACCATGTCAGGAGAAAGGCGCCAGCCCTCTCATGATTGGGGTTCACGCAGCGAAGTGACGCATTCGCTGGGCCGATCGGACCGTACCCATTATGCGTCCCGGTCACAGGGTTGCATGGAGACAGGGTTGGACGCCCTATCAGCGCCAGGTGCGACTGAATGTTACGCGCGTGAAATTTTACCTCGTCAAACCGGAATATGGGATTATGAAAGTTTAGTGAGTGATTCCGACCCCAAATTCTGCGTCCTGCTGATTGACGACGATCCTTTCGAGGCCCGGACGGTCAACCGGATTTTCGGTGCGCTGACCGATGCCCCGTTCTATATCGCCTATGTTCAGAAATGCAGCGAGGCGATCGCCCTGCTCGATCACCGCCGGTTTGACCTCGTCCTGCTCGACAATCGTCTGTCGGAACGGATTTCGGCGCGCTTTTCCGTGCCAATCATCAAGGCCGCCATTGGACGTGCGCCACTGGCCATCATTTCCAGCGATACCTCGCCGACCTATCTGCAGGATCCGGCCACGCTCGGAGTCGATTTTATCGTCGACAAGTCCGAGATGATCACCTTCCTCAAATCACAGCTTGGCGGTCTGCTGCATGGTGATGGGCAGCCCGTCCCCGCCTGAGGCCGGGTTCCGCGTCCTGTAGCGGCCAGTCGACCCACCAGCCTGTTAGCCTGCCTGCACGTCGGAACCACCACAGGGTCTGACGCGATGTCCCGACACCGTTAAATCTTTATTAGCGTCTCCCCCGCAACTTTTATTCAGTTTAAATGATTTGGGCGGGCGTGAGATGGCTATCAAGGCGAACCGATTTTCCGTCCTGGTCATCGATGACGATCCTTATGAGACCCAATTCGTGGAACGGGCCCTGGCACTGTCATCGTCGATCGATGGCCATGTCACCGCCGCAGCCGACTTTGCCGACGCGATGGCGCATCTTTCAGACCGCCGCTTCGATTTGATCCTGCTCGATAATCGTCTGACACGGCGATTATCCGCTTTGCAAACGGTTCCGGCCATCAATACGATCCGCGGGACCATGCCCTTGGCCGTGCTGACTGCCGACACCTCCCCGCACTATCTGATCTGCCCCGAAAGTCTGGGCGTCGATTATATTGTCGACAAGATCGATCTGATCAAATTCATGCGTAGCTTCGCGGCGCGCAGCCTGATCGGAATTACCTGCAACGCCTGTGAATTTGAGGGCATGCCGTCCTGCCCGAAAAATGGCGGGTTGGCCTATCCCGTCCCGATCGGGCGAGAGGCAGCGCGCCTGTCCCTGTTCGAAAACCGGACGTCGCTCGCCCTCTGAGCCCGGCCGTCAATTCGGGTCTCCTCTTGCGTGAGCGCAGGCGACTTTACGCGCAGACCTGAAACTGACGACGGTTAGACGTTTGCGCGCGCGGTCGCATCCTCTATGGCGCCACCATGACTTCGACAGATCTGCTTATCATCGGTGGCGGCATCAACGGTACGGCCATCGCGCGGGACGCAGCGGGACGCGGCCTGTCGGTGATCTTGTGCGAAAAGGACGACCTCGCGCGGCATACAAGCTCGGCCTCCACCAAACTGATTCATGGAGGACTACGCTATCTGGAATATTACGAATTCCGTCTGGTTCGCGAAGCGCTGATCGAGCGCGAAGTGCTGCTGCGGTCCGCGCCGCACATCATCCGGCCCATGCGTTTCGTCCTGCCTTATGATCAGGGGCAGCGTCCGCAATGGATGTTGCGACTGGGTCTGTTTCTTTATGACAATCTGGGCGGGCGGGAGCTTCTGCCAGGCACCAAGACGGTCAATCTGCACAAGGCGCCGCATGATCAGGTGCTGGAGCCGCGTCTGAAAACCGGTTTCGAATATTCCGACTGCTGGGTCGAGGATGCGCGGCTGGTCGTGCTGAACGCCATAGATGCCGCCAATCGCGGAGCGGATATCCGCGTCGGTACGGCGGTCACGGCCCTGTCCCCGCATAAGGACGGCTACCGGGCAACCCTGTCCGACGGCGCGACGATTACCGCGCGCGGCATCGTGAATGCGGCGGGCCCATGGGTCGATGAGGTGCTGTTCAAGATCAAGCGCGACAGGAACGAGGCCGGGCTGCGCCTGATCAAGGGCAGTCACATCGTCACGAAACGTCTCTTCCCCGGCGACCATGCCTATATGTTCCAGAATGCCGACAACCGCATCATCTTCGCCATTCCCTATGAAGGCGACTACACGCTGATCGGCACGACAGACGTCCCGTGGGAGGCCGCGCCCGGCCCGATGGATATTTCGCCCGAAGAAGTGGACTATCTCTGCAAGGCGGCGTCGGAATATTTCGCCCAGGATATTCACGCGAGCGATGTGGTGTGGAGCTATGCCGGTGTGCGCCCGCTTTATGATGACAAGTCCGAGAATGCTTCTGCCGTGACGCGCGACTATGTGCTCGATATTGATGAGTTCTCAGCAGCCCCGGACGGTGTCGAAACGACGGATGAAGGGCGACCTGTCCTGTCCATCTATGGCGGCAAGATTACAACCTCGCGCAAGCTCGCCGAACATGCGCTGCAGAAGCTCTCGCCCTATTACGCGGAGGCGAGCGGCGACTGGACATCGGAGGCGCAACTGCCCGGAGGCGACATTCCGGCGGATGACTTTGAAGGTTTCTTCACGACGCAGGCCGCGCGCTACCCGGACGTTCCCGCCGACATTCTGCGCCATCTCTGCCGGGCCTATGGCACGCGGATCACCCTGATATTGGGACAGGGGCCCAAGACGGATCTGGGTCTGCATTTCGGCGCCCAGCTGACGGAAGCCGAGGCTCGCTATCTTTGCAATCATGAATGGGCGCGCCGTGCCGAAGACATTCTCTATCGACGGACCAAGCAGGGATTGCACCTGAGCGCGCCTGAAAAACAGGTCTTTATAAACTGGTTTAACCAGCTTGCAGAGCTGTAACATACAATCTCGGAACATCCTTGCGATCTTTCCGTTAGTTTGGGGCAACTGACAGAAAAGAAAGGATTTTCAAATGGATATCACAAATACACCGACACCCGGCGTTCTTACCAAAGAAGACACGATCGAGGAGCTGAACGATGTGACGCGCCTTATGATCGACAGCTTCAAAGGCTACCGCGAAGCCGCTGACGAAGCTGACGATAATTGGGCGCTGAAGAACGAATTCGACCAACGCGCCGAAGCGCGCTCGCGTCATATTGCATCGATTCAAAACTATGTCCGCGAACTGGGCGGCGAGCCATCAACGCATGGTACGGCGCGTGGTGCCGTCCACCGTGGCTGGATGAACTTCGCCAACATGTTCCGCGATGACGAAAAAGGTGCCATCGAATCCGTCGAAAACGGCGAGAGCTTCCTGGCCAACCGTATCGAAGACTGTCTGCAGGACGGTCAACTGGACGCGACGGGTCAGCAGCTACTGCAGACGGCTCATGCCGATGTCTGCGCTGCGGCCAACTATTACGACCGTATCGACGGCTAAGTCCGTCAACGGCCCCGTCCGGCCGTTAATGATCAAGCCCGTTCCGCTCATCGCGGGGCGGGCTTTTTCATGCGGGACAGGGCTGAATGCGCGTTCAGCGACACTGGCTGTTGGCGCCCTAACAGGCTGGACCCTAAAACAGGCCGGGTCTGAGCACGCGAACGTCGGAAATATTGACGATACCGATCCGGCGATCGAGCAGCTTCAGCATGGTCTGCAAGGCTGGCTTCAGCACATCTTCATCGCCGATGCAGATCAGCACCACCATATCGGTCGCTTCGGAAAGGTCCGTGCCGCGCGACCAGCGCGTCTGCCCGCCAAAACCGCTCATGGCGGGAACGACGGTCCAGCCCGTCGCGCCGGCATCTCGCAGCAGGTCTTCGGCGCGGCGCAGCGCCGGGCTCTCGATAATCAGCTCGAGGCGCAGCTTCTTATTATCGTCGTGACTGAACGGCATGATGGCAGGCTCCCTATCCGCTGAGCATGGAGGCGACGGCGATGTAGAGCGGGATACCGATCGCGATGTTGAAAGGGAAAGTCACGCCGAGCGAGAGGGTCAGATAGACGGACGGGTCGGATTCCGGCAGCGCAAGCCGCATTGCCGCCGGAACCGCAATATAGGACGCTGACGCCGACAGGACCATCAGCAGAGCCTTGTCCCCCGGTGGCAGGCCGATCAGCGTTCCAATCAGGGCGGCGATCACGGCACCGATGAGGGGCATGTAGAGACCGAAGGCGATCGGCGCGAGTCCGAGCTTCCGCCAGCCCCGTCGCAAGCCACGCCCGGCATTCAGCCCCATATCAAGCATGAACAGGCAGAGGATGCCTTGGAACGGGGCGGTAAAGAAGGCGGACAGGCGTTCATAGCCCTCTTCGCCGGCCACGGCCCCGATGATCAGCGCGCCGATCAGCACCACGATGGAGGCGTTCAGCAGCACTTCGCGCGCCAACTCGCCCTTATCACGCGCGACATCGTCCGCAGCATCGTTACGGGCGCCACGCATGGCAAGCCAGAGCGCCGTGATGATAGCTGGCGTTTCCATGATCGCCGCGACAGCCACCAGATAGCCGGAAGACGGGATGCCCGCGATCCGCAAGGCGTCGATCGCGGCTACGAAAGTTACGATTGAGATCGATCCGTAATGACCGGCGGTCGCGGCAGCGTCCGTCTTGGACAGACCGCTGGTCACACGCAGCGCGGCATAGGCGATGAAGGGAAGACCGAAGGAGAGCACGGTAGCGGCGCCGAACACGGCGAAGACCTGCCCGTCCAAGGCGGTCTTGCTCATCTCCACCCCGCCCTTGAGGCCGATCGCCATCATCAGATAGATGGCCAGACCCTTGGCGAAACTCTGCGGCACGGACATGGGGGATCGCAGCAAGGCCGCAAACAGGCCCAGGGCGAAAAACATCACCACGGGCGAGAACAGCGTATCAAGCGCGTTCATGGCTGCGGGCGGCCCTATTCTTCTTCTGGGCTCGGATGGGCCGGGGCGCGCCGCAGCCGCATCAGATCGTCGGGTTCGCCGACCAGCGCCACGACATCACCGTCCATCAGTTCATTGTCGGCGGTAGCGATCATGGTCTTGTCCCCCCGTTCGATCAGCGCGACAACGACATCTCCCATCCCCGTCAGTTCGCCGACCGTCTTGCCCAACTGCGCCTTCAGGCGCGGCAGCTGGGCCACGGGAACATGCAGGAAGTGATCATCGCGGACAAGAACATCGTTGAGCTCGGCTTCCGACTGGGCCGACAGCCAGCGCCGCTCGAACCCTTCGCCTTGCACGATTTCAGCCAAGTGTCCGGCAATCCGCATATCCAGCCCGGCGGGCTTGTCTGGCGACAGCAGCACCATCAGCGTATGCACATCGTCCTGATCGTCGAGCGCCATCTCCAGACGGGCCTTGGGACCGAAGCGGAAAATGAACAGTTCCGGCTCCTTCACGCGGCTATCGACATAGCGCGTCAGCCGGACGCCGTCGCTGATCGGGCGGAAGTGCGGCTCGAAACTGGCCAGAACGGCACGGGTCGTTTCCGCATCGATATCGTAGCGGGCTTCGCCTTCCGTCGCCATCAGGGTTGATAACTGCTCGAAGTCATACCGCCCGTAGCGGAAATCCGTCACCAGAGAGCGTGCGATCACGGCCTCATAGGACAGGTTCTGAGCCTGCGTACGATCATTGATGATCGTCATCAGCTCATGCTCCAGCCCTTCATAGGCATTGCGTCCCAGACGTTCATGAACATGGAAGATCGCCCCGCGCCGGTCGACCCGTTTGGACGCATAGAAATTGTACCAGACGACACACAGGATCACCATCATCCCGGTAAAGGCGATCGCCATTGTTCCCATTTCGATGATCAGCCAGAAGCCGATCAGAATACCGGCAATCGGCATCCACGGATAGAGCGGCACCTTGAAACCGGGCTTGTAGGTCGAAATCCCGGATTCGCGCATCACCATGACGGCTGCGCAGACCAGCATGAATAGTAGAAGCTGAAACGCCGAAGCCAGTTTGGCAACAGATGCTACATCGAAGATGGCGATGACGGCGATCATGAAGGCTACGGTCATCAGGATGGAGATGGTTGGGGTCTTGAAGCGACCAAGCTCCGCCAGCTTTTCAGGCACGAGCCGGTCTTTCGCCATGGCGTAGGGATAGCGCGACGCACTCATGATCCCTGCATTGCCCGTCGAGGCGAAGGCCGCGATCGCAGCGACGACAATCAATATGACGCCCAGATCGAACGGCCAGTCGCCCATGAAGACGCGGCCCGCATCGGCGATCGGCGTCAAGCTCCCGAACAGGGCTTCACCGGGCAGGATCTTGATCAGCACGACGGTGCCGAGCGTGTAGAGGATGGTGGCCGTGGCAAGGCTGAGCGTCATGCCCAGTGGAATGTTGCGATCGGGGTTTTGCACTTCTTCGGCGACGGAGGCGACCTTGGTCAGGCCTGCATAGGAGACGAAGACCAGACCGATGGTGGAGACGAAACCGACAAAGCCGTTGCGGAAGAAATCACCGTAATTCGGATCGAACACGATCAGCGAGCCGTTCTTTTCCAGCGCGGCCTTGAGCCCCAGCAGGGTGAAGCCGACCAGAATGGCGACCAGCGTCGTCACCAGCACGCGCTGCAACGTCGTGGTTTCCTTGGCTCCGGCAATATTGACCGCCCCGAACGCCACAGCCAGAACCATGGCCGTGATCGAGAAGGGCAAGTCCAGATAGAGACCGAGATAGGCCCCCATCCCGACCAGGGCGAAAGCGGATTTGAACACGACCGCAATCCAGGATCCCAGCCCCCCGATTGTGCCCATGAGCGGGCCCATGGCGCGGTCGAGGAAATAGTAGGTCCCCCCCGCCTTGGGCATGGCGGTCGACAGTTCCGCCATACAGTACATGGCCGGCATGATCAGGAAACCGGCAAAGAAATAGGCAAGAAAGACGGAGTTCCCCGTCGCCGCCGCCGCAATGCCGGGCAGCAGGAAAAGCCCTGAGCTGAACATGGCGCCAGTCGACATCGCATAGACGTCGAACAGCTTCAGATTCTTGGCGAGAGTCTTTTCCTCACCCGCATCGCCGGACGTATCGGCGGGCTGGACTGTTTCCGCGAGAGTGGTCATATGGGCTCCTGACGCGGTGGTTACGCGAAATGTCTACGCGGGACCGCGCGATGAGGATGCTTTGACGTCTTCGCTCAGATCCTCGACAGCGTCGATGATCGTGTCGTCATCCGTCGGGGCCGCCTTGCAGAACATGCGCAGCAGGAAGAAACCCAGCAGACCCGAAGCGATCGATCCCATCAGAACGCCCAGCCGGACGCCGTTGAGCAGTTCCGGATCGTCGAAGGCCAGCGTGCCGATGAAGAGCGACATGGTGAAACCCACACCGGTCAGGCAGGCGACGCCGTAGACCATCGGCCAGTTCGCGCCTTCCGGCAATTTGGCGAGCTTCAGCTTCACCGCCAGATAGGACAGCAGGAACACACCGATCTGCTTACCGAAGAACAGACCCAGCGCGATGCCCAGTGGAATCGGCGACAACAGATCCGCAAAGGACAGGCCACCGAGCGAGACGCCCGCATTAGCGAAGGCAAACAGAGGCAGGATCAGGAAAGCGACCCAGATATGCAGCCCGTGTTCGGCCCGACTGAGCGGTGACGGCGTTTCGGGATCAGGGCGAGCCAGCGGGATCGCCAGAGCCGTGATGACGCCGGCCAGTGTCGCATGGACGCCAGACTTCAGAACAGCAGCCCAGACGAACACGCCGATCAGCGCATAGGGCAGGATACGCATGACCCGCATCCGGTTCAGAGCAAACAGGGCCACGGTGCCGATCGCCGCCCAGGACAGGGCGATCAGACTGAGATTTTCCGTATAGAACAGCGCAATGATGATGATCGCCGCCAGATCGTCGATAATGGCAACCGCCAGCAGAAAGATTTTCAACGAAGCCGGAACGCGCGGGCCCAGCAGCGCAATAATGCCGAGCGCAAAGGCGATGTCCGTCGCCGCCGGGATGGCCCAGCCATCGATCGTCACCGGGTTGGAATAGTTGAAGGCGAGGTAGACCAGCGCGGGCGCCACGATCCCGCCGACAGCGGCGAAGAGCGGCAGAGAGGCCTTGTCCATGGACGACAATTCGCCGTCCAGCACTTCACGTTTAATCTCAAGCCCGACCAGGAAGAAGAAGATCGCCATCAGCCCGTCATTGATCCAGAGCAGGAACGGCTTCTGAATGATGAAGTCACCGAACTGGACCTTTACCGTCGTGTCGAGAATGCCCGTATAGCCGGATGAGAGCAGCGAATTATTCGCGATGAGCGCCAGAAGCGCCATGAACATCAGCACGATACCGCCCGACGCTTCCATATGGATGAAATCCATCGCCCGTTCACGGATGGAGCGCGGTGCGTAACGCCCCGGCCCCGGTTTTCTGGCTTGTGCGGATTCAGTCATTTTGCTCTCGCTTATGGCGAAAAGTTATCATGAGCCGCCTAATCGATACGGGCGTCAGGCGAAACACGAAACTTAACGAATGTTGTCGAATATCGAGGAAATGACCCGGCTCTTGCTCCGGGTCAAAACTCTGTCTCCCAGATCGAATGTGTCGCGCTGACCCGCATCCGTCCCGAAAAGAAACCGCGCCCGGAAGGGGACCGGGCGCGGCCTGGGGATACCATAGGGATATAAGGGTGGCGGATAGGCCGTTAGGGCGACCCATCCACCATTCGTTTCAGTGCGACCGTCCGCTCAGATACGGTCTGTTCAGATGCCCTCTGCTCAGGCCGCAGCACCGATCAGCATGACCAGACCGACAAGCGTCAGTTCGGCGCGGCCTTTCCAGAGTGCGGAACGGATACGGCTCATTGCGAACTCCTTATCGCCACGTGCGATGAACGAACGGGTCACGGTTCAGGGCGTTGATGGGCGAAGGCTCCGTCACACGAATGGGAATGCGTGCTGGAATGACTTCGCCCGCCGGACAGAAAGAACCGATCGCCTCAGTCAATTTTTGAAATCGGACAAACGGCATCAGCCGGAACATTTTCAACTCCTTGGGTCTCATTCATTGAAATAGGGATCAGATGACGTTAGGGAAAAGATAAGTATCGAATAGATTTTATAGTCAGACCCTATGAAACCCACTTTGCGGCAATTGCAATATCTTGTGGCCATCGACGAAGCCGGCACGTTTTCCGGCGCAGCGAAGCTCGCCCATGTGTCGCAACCCAGCCTGTCGACGCAGCTGCGCGATATGGAAGACGTGCTCGGAACCACCCTGGTCGAGCGCGGCCGCGGCGGCGCGCCGCTGACCCCGATCGGGCTCGAACTGGCCGGACGGGCGCGGATCATATTACGCGACATGGACGCGTTCCGGACACTGGCGCGCGAGGCCGGGCAGACATTGGCAGGCCGGATCCGGCTCGGCACGCTGCCCTCGATCGGGCCCTATCTGCTGCCGATCGCGGTGCGTCGCCTGCACCGTCTCTATCCGGATCTGCGCATCGTGGTGCGGGAAGAGCGCACGCTGGATCTTCAGACCCATCTCGAAGATGGGCGTCTGGATGTCGTCATTTCTACCCCGGAGGATCACGCAGCTATGCGGCACATGAAGCTGTTCCGCGAGAAGCTCTATATCGGTGTCGCGCCGGATGATCCTCTGGCGCAGGATAAAGGGCCCGTCAGCCTGCATGATTTGTCGGGCCGCGATCTGCTGACGCTCGGCTATGGTCACAAATTATCGGTTGTCGTCGGACGCATCGCCGAGATCGCCGGGGCTCAGATCAGTTCGGAATATGAAGGAACCAGTCTCGACGCCGTGCGCCAGATGGCGGCCATGGGTGGATCTGTCGCTATCCTCCCCAGTCTCTATACGCGCTCCGAAGCGCGTGATGATCCGGGACTCGTCATTCGCCGCATCGATGCCGGCGAAGCCCTGCGCGATATTTCCCTGATCTGGCGGCCGACATCGCCCCTGTCCGCCAAGTTCCAGACCATCGGCCATATCCTGTCCAGCGCCGCGGAAGATCTGCTGCTGACCGACTCAGGCCTGCCGGATGATCCGGCCGTGATCGCCTAACGCAAAACCTATACGCCCTATAACTTGGCAAGTCGAAATCTGCGAAACATTATAGGCGTTCCATATATCTGCTGATCCCTGCAAGGAGACCCATTATGACAAATCCATTCCGCGTCGCCAGTTTCGCGGTCGCGCTCGCGCTCACCACGGCTCCCGCCGCACTGGCCGCTGACAGTGTCGGGTTCGTGACACTGGCGCAGGTCGATGCCGATAATGTAGCGCTGTTTGTCGATACTGAGACGACCTTGCCCGATGTCGGCGCGCTGATGAACGACACCGATATCGCCGCGTTGAAGCGGGCCATGGCCGGGTCCGGTTTTGACGGTACGTTCGGCGCGCAGAAAACCTTTTACGGGATCGGCACTTTCAAGGCGGTCACCGTGATCGGGACCGGTGACGAGCCGCTATCCCGCCGTCAGCTGCATGATCTGGGCGGCCATACTTCGAACGTTCCGGGTGATGAGACATTGGCAGTCATTCTGGGCGAGCTTGATACGACTGCCACGCGCCCCGGCGCGGAAATCGCGCTCGGCTACGGCCTCGGTGACTATTCGTTCCGGACCTACAAAACAGGGATGACAGGCGTGAAAGGCGAGGTCTCCCCGCCCAATGACGACCGCAAGGTCATGATCGTCGGTACGGATGCCGACGCCGACAGGGCCATGATGGAGCGCGACTATGATGCGCTCGTGGCGGGCGTGACCCTGACCCGCGACATGGGCACGGAGCCCGGCATGGCGATCTATCCGGAATCCTTCGTCAGCCGTGTGCGCGCCGAAGCGCGGGGCATATCCAATCTGCGCGTCACGGTCCTGGAATTGCGCGATTTGCAACGTGAAGGCATGGGCGGCATTCTGGGCGTCGGCCAAGGCTCGGTCCATGATCCGCGTCTGATGATCCTGGACTATCGCGGCGGCGATGCAGGCGACGCCCCGATCGCGCTTGTCGGCAAGGGCATCACGTTTGACACGGGCGGTATCAGCCTGAAACCTAATACGGGCCAGTGGCTGATGAAGTCGGATCTGTCGGGCGCGGCAGCCGTCGCAGGGACCGTGTTGGCCACGGCCAAGCGCGGGGCCGATGTGAATGTCGTCGGCGTGATGCCGCTGGCCGAGAATATGCCGGGCAGTCGTGCCATTCGTCCGGGGGATGTGCTAACCACCTATAATGGCACGACCATCGAGGTGATGAGCACGGATGCGGAAGGCCGCCTCCTGCTGGCCGACGCCGTGGCCTATGCGCAGGACAAATATGATCCCGAACTACTGATCAATATCGCAACGCTGACGGGCTCTGCCGCTCGTGCCATGGGCGATGAATATGGTGCCATGATCACGCGCGACTGGGATCTGGCAGAGACCATGATGGATGTGGGCGCGCGCGCGGGCGAGGATGTCTGGCCGCTGCCGCTGCATCCGAACCATTTCAAGCAGATCCATTCCGATATTGCCGACATCAAGTCGACAGCCGGCAACCCCGGTGCATCGATCGGGGCCGCCGTTGTCGGCACATTTGTCGATGACGATCAGCCCTGGGTCCATCTGGATATTGCCGGTGTCGACTGGCTGGATAGCGGGACGCCGACAACGCCCAAGGGCCATGCCGGCTGGGGCGTGCGCTTCATGGACCAGGTGATCCGGGACCATGAGGCCGGCAAGTAGGCGCCCCGTCACGACATGGATAAAGTCAATCGGTTCCGGCCGGTTGACCCTTTGAACAGGCGCGGCGCGGGCCGCCCTAAGGGTTATTTTAACCGACCGCCTTCATGGTCCCTGCACCATGTTCGCCCGATGCACCATTCTTGCCGCCCTGATCGCGGCTGGCAGCGCTGGAACCGCGCAGGCCAGGATCGATTGCGACAGTATCGATGCGGTCTGGAATTCGGCGGCGATCGTGCGACAGCTGCAGACCAGTACCGACGACGTCATCTATCAGCGTAACCTGCTGCGCCTGGAAATGCTGATTGCCGAAATGAGCCAACCCAATAATCCGCTAGGCGGCGCCGCGCCGGAAGATCAGGCTAAGATCGGCGAATATGCCGTCACGCTCGAAGCGGCACTGGCCGCTGCCAGAAGCGGGCGCCGCGACATGGCATCGACCCTGTTCGGCAACAGCCTCAGCCCCGCCTTCGCCCGCAGTCTGGCAACGCTGGATGAGGACGGCGACTGCAGCCAAGTCGAATTCGACTCCACCTTTCAGGCCGATCAGTTCATGGCGGCCACGCCGATGGCGGGGGATGACAATATTCGCGAGATCAAGCTGACGCCCGGCTCGCTGGCCGGATCGGGCGAGGCGCTGGCAGACCAGCAGCGCACACTGCCTTCCGTGGATGGCTATCAGGGACCGCGATTCCGCCCAGGCGTTCTGTTCAAGGGCGACCTCGCCGTGTTTTTCGGCATGATCCTCGCTCTGCTGGCGCTGCCGGCCTTCATCTATTGGCGGCGCTGGGCGGCCAACTATCAGACCCGCGAAGCCCGGCGCGTCCTGCAGAGCCCGGCCAGCGTCCTTCTTGATCAGACGCGACGCGACATGATCATCGTCGACATTTCGATGAATGGCATGAAGCTCGACCATGGCGGCGCGATCAACTCCCATAAACGGCTGAACGTCCAACTCGCAGGTCGCTGGATCCTCGGCCATATACGCTGGCAGAATGCCAGCTATGCCGGAATCCAGTTCGACCGACCGATCGATCCCGACACGTTGAGTGCCGTTATGGGAGCCGGTCAAAACGCCTGACTGTCAGGGCAGCATGGCGGGTTCCCGATGAGTGGCGTGACCGGCCTATTGCCCCGCCAGCGTTGCGATCAGGGGACCGAATTCCGGGCGATTGCGAATGGGATCGAGCATTACGTCGTTTGTGGCCAGCAACACGCCCGGGTCAGATTCGGCGAAGGCGCGCTGCAGCACGGTGATGGCCGCGTCGCTCTCGCCCCACTGGGCCAGGATCTGCGCCTGCTGATACAGGCTTGAGTCGCCATATTCCGAGACGATCGCATCATAGACGGGCTGCGCGGCAGTTCGTCCCGCGCGTTTGTCCAATGTAATCGCCTGGCCGACCCGACTGAACAGAGGCACAGGTTCCTTCTCAAATGCGGCATGCGCCTCAGCCCAGTCGCCTTTCGCATGATAGGCGCACGCCATGGCATAGTAGGCGCTGGCCAGCGTCGGGTTGAGAGCCAAGGCTTGCTCGACCCTCCTGATGGTCAGATCGTAATCACGGGCAAGCAATGCGATGAACGCGGCTGAGCGGAAAGCGCGGGCATTAAGCGGATCAAGCTCCAGCACCTTGTCGATGATGGACACGGCCTGATCGGCTTGATCACCGTAAGCATAGAAAATTGCTACAGAGCGCAGCGTGTCTGCGTCGCCCGGCGCGAGGGCCTGCGCTTTTGCATAGTGCGGATAGGCGGCAGAACGATCAAGCCGGCCACTGTTGAATGCAAATGCCAGCGCGAGATGGCCCCGGACAAGGTTTGGTTCGAGCTCGATCGAGCGTTGGGCTGACGCCATGGACTGCTTGAACAGATCAGCGACGGCTTCGGCGCCGCTTGTCCAGTTGGCGATGCCGGACAGCATGATCGCCCGCATGGCCCAGGCCGACGCAAAGGCGGGATCGGCCGCAATCGCCGCATCGAACTGGGCCAACGCGGCCCGATCACTCTCTTCACCGGACGACAGATCGTAGAATGCCAGTCCACGCAGATAAGCTTCGTAAGCGGCGACATTTCCAGTGCCGCCGACCTCCTTTTGCTGATCCAGCGTTTTGCGCACTTCATCCTCGCTGACGATTTGCGCGATAAGCGCCGTCGCAACGGAGTCGGCAATTTCGGACTGAACGGCGAGCACATCGTCCAGTGTACGGTCATAGCTTTCTGCCCACCGGATCAGCCCGTCAGCAACCTGTACCAGCTCCGTCGAAATACGCATCACTGTCCCGGACCGCTGTACGCTGCCACGCAATATATTCTTGACGCCCAGAAGGCGGCCGATCTCGAACTCGTCCGCATCCGCCATCGCGGTCGAGGATGTCGGCGCGGAAACGCGCAGCAGCGGATTGCGGGCCAGCGCACGACGCAATTCACCCGACAGTCCATCCGAGAACCAGGCCTGATCCGCATCACCCGTCAGATTGGCAAAGCGAAGCACCGCCATCGAGACCGTATCCTCGGTCGGGGACCCGAACAGCTTCAATTGCCACGCGCCGAAAGCAAGGGCCCCACTGCCTGCGACAACACCGCCAGCCAGAAGCGCCCGTCGCGATAGGGCAGGCCGGTGCGTCGGACCGGGCCGGGGCATGCGCGCCGTAGCGGCAGCCACACCCGAGACGGCGTTACGCTGCATGGCGTCTTCGTCATCCCCAGCCTGTGCCTGGGCTCTGACTGCAGCGATAATCCGCTCGCCTTCACGGCTCTGCGCATCGCCCGTCCAGCCCTGAATATCGATCATCTGGATTTGACGAAAGCCCAGCGGGGCCATGGTCCCGTCAAGTGACAGCGGGACCAGACGGTTCTGCTCCCGGCCGAATTGCGCTTCGTCCCGGACCCAATTCGAATTCACGGACAGTTCGGACCAGAGAACGACCACACAGTCCGCGGCTTCGAGGGCCGCCTCTGTCGTTGGCAGATAGGTGTCGCCGCCTTCGAGCAAATCGTCCCACCAGACGTCGAACCCTGCCCCCTCGAGAAGCGACACGATGGTCCGAGCGATATCCTGCTCTGCACGCGTATAGCTCAGGAATATTCTGGGCCGGACAATTTCGTCCTCCCCGTCCCTGTCCGTTTCATCAGCCATAGATTATCCGCGCGACCCGGCCTTCAGACTAGATCGAGACGACAGGCCTGACCAGTCTGAATCTGATGTACTGCCATCGGCGACAGCCCGACTGCTTCAGCGCCGCCTTAGGGCTTTTGCGTTTCGACCCAGGCTTTGACTTTCTCTTCGAGCACGGACAACGGCACGGCACCGTTTTCCAGCACAGTGTCGTGGAAGAGGCGGATGTCGAAGCCGTCGCCCAACTCGGCTTCGGCCAAGGCGCGCAGCTCACGTATTTTCAACTCACCAATCTTGTAGGCCAGGGCCTGGCCCGGGCGGGTGATGTAGCGATCGACTTCATTGTTGATGTTTTTGACCGAGAGGCCCGTATTGTCGATCATGTAGTTGACCGCTTCCTCCCGCGTCCACCCCATCGAATGCATGCCCGTGTCGACGACCAGACGACAGGCTCGCCACATCTCGTAAGAGAGCCGCCCGAAATTGGTGTAGGGCGTCTCATAGAACCCAACGTCCAGACCGAGACGTTCGGAATAAAGGCCCCACCCTTCGATGAAGGCCGTGAACCCGCCATATTTACGGAAGTTGGGCAGCGTCAATTCCTGCGACAAGGCAATCTGGAAGTGATGGCCAGGCACGGCCTCATGCAGCGACAGCGCTTCCATTTCGTAGAGCGGTCGTTTGTCTAGATTGGTCGTGTTGATATAATAGAAACCTGCCCGCGACCCGTCGCCTGCCGGACGACTATAATAGGCGGTCGTCGTCTTTTCGGCTACGTCCAGCGGGATTTCCTTGATGCCGTAAGGCATGCGCGGAAACTTGGTGAACAGTTCCGGCAGTTTCCCATCCATTTTCTTCAGTATGACCGCCGCCGCATCCATACGCTCCTGTGCGGTCTTGGGATAGAATTCCGGGCTGGTCCGCAGGAAATCCTGAAATGCTTTGAACGTGCCGTCGAAACCCGCCTCTTGCTGGACCGCGTCCATCTCCGCGCGAATACGCGCCACTTCGGAAAGGCCGATCTGATGAATCGCGTCCGGTGTGAGTTCGGTCGTGGTGAACATCTTGGCCAGATAGTCATAATAGTCGGCCCCACCCTCGATCGACGACAGGCCCACATCGGTGCGACAGTTCGGCGCGTACTCGTCCAGATAGAACCGCTCGAACGCTTCCAGACCCGGAATCACAGCGTCGGTGATCAGCGTTTCAGCGCGTTGTCGATAGGCGGCGAAGGCCTCCGGATTCACGCCCGTCGGGCGCGTGTCGAACGCATCCATCATCACGCTCTCATTGATATCATCGACGATATGCGCGCGAATGGAAGCCTCATAGCCGGCCATGGGCGCGCAGGGTTGGACCCACCCGGCCTCGATGCCGGACCGCAACCGGCCCGTGGCTTTCGCCAGATAGTCGGGTGCGGCGGCGAGCCGCGCAAGGTAGCTGTCATAATCGGCGGGCGTGCGAAACGGCAGGCGGCTGACCATGCCAGTAATCACCGTATGCGGTCCGGCACGATTGGTCATGGCCATATAGCGCCCGCCATATGAGGCGGCTTCGATCGCGCTTTCGAGCTCGAGTTGGATAAGCTGCAGGTTCAGCTGATTGTCGGGGCTCAGCCCTGCGGGGTCGATCGCTTCAAACTGGGCCAGAAACTCCTTTTGCCGCTCAACCTGCACGTCATAGGCTTCAAGGGAGGGGTCGCTCAGCCTGTCGTCATAATCCCGAACGCCAAGGGAGGTCGCAAATGTCGGCGCAGTGGACAGCGTCCAATCCCAGTGCGCTTCCAGCAGCCCTTCGAAACGCGCATCTGCATCGCTCATGATGGCTGAGGAATCGTGTGGCGGTGTCTGCTGTGCGCTCTGGGAGGTGTCCGTTGGTGCGCTACACGCCATGACTAGAGCGGCGGCCCCAACACTGATCACAGATTTTAATGTCAAACGATACGGCATCATCATGGGTCCTCTGTTTTGCCTACAGTAACAAATCAATCGACCCCGATGTAAGCGATAAGTTTCAAGGTCAGACTGGACTGATAATCGGGACCCTAGACAGGTCCGGAAGAAGGCCGAGGCTTGCGCCCATGACAAAGGAGCGCGCAGCCTTGAGGAATAGAAAATTGGAGCGGGCGATGGGATTCGAACCCACGACATTCAGCTTGGGAAGCTGACGCTCTACCCCTGAGCTACGCCCGCCGCGCGGCTTGCTTATGGGAGACACCGCACCGGAGCAAGCGATATGGCGGCCGGATCTGTGTGCCGTTCGCTGTCATGACGGCGCCATCATTCTGGTCTAGGGATTGTCGTATGTTCCCACCAAAAACCCTCCTGAAATTTCGCCGTTTCCTCGCCATTCCCCTGCTTGCCATGGCAGCGTCCGCTCAGGCTGCCCCAGATAATCCTGATGCCTGGCGTTTCGATCGCCATGCCGATGATCTGCGCGACCGCTCATGCCAGGCGACGTCAGAAGCGGCGTCAATACCCCCATCAGCCGACACGGCGTTCACGCCCTTGCCACTCCATATTCGAGACGTGTCGACGCATGGCGCGACCCTGCCGGACGACGTTCGCATCGCGGGCACGTGGGCACTGACTTCCAGCGAGAACGTCTTTGGCGGACTGTCGGGCCTGAGCGTCCTCAATGATGGCGACCTGCTTGCCGTGTCCGATACGGGCCGGTTCGTGCACATCGGGATGACGGACGGCATGCCCAACGGCTCTGCCGGGATCGCGCCCATGCGGTTTGCCAACCCGCTGATCCGTCCAGGCAAGCTGACAGCGGACGCCGAAGGGCTGGACGTTCGCGACGGACTGGCGCTTGTCAGTTTCGAACGCAATTTCCGCATTCTGGCCTTTGCGCTGGACCGTTGCGGTGCGCAGGCACGCGGCGTCCTGATTGCGAAGCCGCCAAAGCGCTTCGATCGCGTGCGCGTCCGCGCCAATGCCGGACCGGAAGCCATCACGCTCGACCCGGCAGGGCATCTGCAGGTCGGCTATGAACAGCCTCGTGACGGGCGCATGGTCACGGGACAGGTGCTGCACGACGGCACGGTCGCCCTGTCCGGTCCGGTAGACGCGCCCGCTCTGGAGCCGGGCTTTCGTCTGGTCGGCATGGATCATCTGCAGCTCACAACCGGCCATCAGGTCTCCGTCCGCCTGCTGCGGGCCTATGAGCGGGAGCGCGGCAACCGGTCCATCCTGCAGTTTGGCGGTGATCTGTCCCTGCCGAGCCTCCGCCTCTTCCCGCCGCTCACGGTCGATAATTTCGAAGGCGTCGTCCTGACGGAGACGCAGACCGGGCTGCGCGCCTATATCATCGCTGACGATAATTTCTCCGACCGGCAACAGACGCTGCTCTATGCGCTGGAGATTGACCGCGATCCGGCCAGCGATCATCCGGACCGCTAATCCTTCGACCTGTCTTTCATGCCGGGCCGTATCGGCGCGACAGGGACCTCGCAAAGTCCTGCTGATCCTGATAGGATGGTGACCATGACCTTGCTCAGACAGATTGGCCTGCCGGCCCTCATGACCCTGGCTCTTTTTGTGGCGCCCGCGGCCCGGGCCGACGATACGGCCACGGAACCCGCCTTTCACCCCGCCTGCACCGACGCTCCGTTCCGCGATTTCGACTTCTGGATCGGCAACTGGGACGTGACCGGACCCAATGGTCAGGTGGCGGGCGTCAACCGGATCACCGCCGAAGAAGGCGGCTGCCTGCTGGTGGAACGCTGGACGGGCGCAGGCGGCGGCACGGGACAGAGCTATAATTTCGTCGACCGCGATAGCGGCCAGTGGCGTCAGGTCTGGGTCTCGGCTGCCTTCACCATCGACTATTCCGGCGGGCTTGATGAGAGTGGGGCCATGGTTCTGGAAGGCCGTATCGCCTATGCTGCCAATCCCGACAATAACGGCCCCTTTCGCGGTCGATGGACGCTGCGCGATGACGGCACGGTCGAACAGAGTTTCGAACAATATTCAGCGACAGCCGATCAATGGATGCCCTGGTTTACTGGCATCTATAAGCGCCAAGCCGAATAAGTCAGCGATCCTCGCGCGCCGACCCGCTTCCCCCGACTTTCTCATCTCTCCCAGGCATTGATGGCCGGGACGGTGGCTTTAACGGACTGGTCTGCAGGCAGGTGCCATTCTCCAACCTGAGGCGGTCTCCGGCATCAGACTTGATCTGATCCCTACATGTCAAAGGCGACACGAGGCATGGTTTTAGGCGGGGATTGGGTTTGTGCGGAGCGGGGATTGAATGCCGCCTATCCAGTGCCCCCACCCGGTTGCCACAACCCGCTCCCGCCGCCCCTCTCGGCCAGACGCAAAGTCAGGAGATGGCCCCACCGATCAAGTCGGAGGATGAAGGCATGAAGGGACCGCAATTCTGTTCGCGCTCATCTGTCATCGCCGCCCCGCTAACTCACGTCAGCTTTCAGGAACTTTCCGGCGCATGAATTTCAATGCTGACCAGTCGGCGTCAACGGCGCAGACTTTGACGTCGACCCAGCCTGTCGGCAGGATCACCGTACGAAGATCGCCTTCGGTCAGGTCCTTGTGCAAAGGGGAGGATTTTTTTGGCCAAGAAACCCAGAGCGATCCACCGGGCCCGACCTTGTCCAGAGCGGCGTGAATTTTCCGGTTCAGCGTTTTGCGGTCCGGACAGAAGAGATGGACGATATCGGCCTGTCTGGCGCGGACCCGGAAGGCGACATCTTCCGCGCCCTCGACGAGATCACGGTAATGCGGAGGCGCACCGATCGACAGGCAGGTCAGGCCCGGCTTCAGACCGAGTTTCCTGAAGAGTGGCGTGCCGGAATAGCTCTGGCTCCGCCCGTCATTCCGGCTGCACATTTTATCCGTCATCGACCTCCCCTTTCGTCGGGGGCAGCTTAGCCGTGAAGAGGCGATGAGTCAGCAAAAGGAAATCCCCGGCCACTGGCCGGGGATAGAAGGTCATCGGTCGCGAGGATGCGACCCCTCAACCTGATGTCGCTCAGGCGACGTTGGCGAACTGGTTCATGGTGTTGTGGGCCCCGCCAGCTTTCAGCGCGCGGTCGCCGCCGGTCATTTCCTTGAATGTATCGCCCAGGTCGGAGCCGACTTCGTGCTGGTGCTTGACCGCGCTGACGCCGCCGCGGATTTCCGCGCGCTGCACGTTTTTCACGTAAGCCAGCATCTTCTCGTCGCCATAATAGCCCTCAGACAGCCGATCCATGCCGAGCGCGTCCATATGGAAGGTTGGCAGAGTGATGAGATTGTGGAAAACCCCGGCTTCACGGGCAATGTCGGTCTGGAAGGCCTGCAGACGGGCATCGGCTTCGATACCCAGCGGGTCTTCGTCGAAACGCGCGCTCATCAATTCCGCTTCCGGATAGCTGCTTTCGTGGATTTTGCCGTCCGCGATCCAGTCTTCGCGCACCTGCTTGCGCAGGTTCAGCGTCCAGTTGAAGCTGGGCGAGTTGTTGTAGGTCAGCTTGGCGTGCGGCGCGGCTTCGCGAACGCGGTTCACCATGCCGGCGATCTGCGCGACATTGGGCGTGGCCGTTTCGATCCAGAGCAGGTCCGCCCCGCCATCGTTGAGCGCTGCGATACAGTCCTCGACCACGCGATCCTCACCCGTATCGGGCTTGAACTTGTAGAGGCCATTAGGCAGCCGCGTCGGCTTGACCAGCGCATCACCGAGACGGATCGCGACGTCGCCCTCTTCCAGATCGCTCAGGCTTTCAACCGGCGTGGCGTCGAGCCATTTGGTATATTCTGCCGCATGGTCGCCTGGCTCATTGGAAACGGGGATTTTCTGCGTCAGGCCGGCACCGAGACTGTCGGTCCGCGCAACGATAACACCGTCATGCACACCGAGTTCTTCGAACGCCATACGCACGGCGCGCAGCTTCTCTATGAAGTCCTCGCGCGGGACCGTGACCTTGCCGTCCTGGTGGCCGCACTGTTTGGCGTCCGACACCTGGTTCTCGATCTGGATGCAGCAGGCCCCCGCCTTGATCAGTTCCTTGGCGAGCAGATAGGTCGCGTGGACGTTGCCAAAACCGGCATCAATGTCGGCGATGATGGGCCTGACATAGGACTCGAATCCGTCAATCTTCGCAATGACGGCCTGTCGCGAAACCTCGTCTTCCGCGGCTTTCAGCTCGGCGAAGAGATCGTTCAGATCGACCTCGTCCGCTTGGCGAAGCGAGGTATAGATCTCGTTGATCAGGTCGGTCACCGCCGTCTTTTCGTGCATGCTCTGATCCGGCAGATGGCCGAAACTGTTGCGCAGCCCCGCCACCATCCAGCCGGAGAGATAGACATAGGCGCGATCGAGCGTCCCCTTCTGGCGCTTAATCGCCCGCATCATCTGCATGGCATGAAAGCCGGACCAGCAGCCGAGCGACTGGGTGAATTGGCTGCTATCCGCGTCGTAGCGGGCCATGTCTTGTCGCATCAGCGTGGCCATCGCCTTGGCGATGTCCAGATGGGTTTCATAGGTGTTCTGGATTTTCAACTGGGCGATATCTTCAATGTCGATGCCGCCGGGCACACCGTTCGGGTAGCGGACGGTGATGTCGTTCAGTGTCTGCGTATAGCTCATCTTATGTCTCCAAGATGTCGTAGGCGGAAAGTGTCAGAAATTCGGGCAGGTCCGCGGACGTGGCCGTCTGGGTGAAGAGGCGCGCAGCCTCGGGGAAGCGGCCGGTGATGAAGGCGTCACGGCCCAGTTCGGCCTGCAGCGCGTCGAACACGGCGTCGAAAATGCGCTGATAGAGCGTGCTGCTCATGCGTTCCGTCTTGCCGTCGGCCATCTGCACATCCGCCCCGTGGCGCAGCCACTGCCAGACCTGCGTGCGGCTGATCTCGGCTGTCGCCGCATCTTCCATCAAACCGTGGATCGGGACCGCGCCCCGGCCCGACAGCCAGGCGGCGATATAGCGAATGCCGACTTCGATATTGGTGCGCAGACCCGCTTCCGTGATGGTGCCGTCATGCGGTTCGAGCATGGCCGCGTCGCTGATACGCGGATTCTGCCGCTGCTTCCGGATCTGGTGCTTGCTGGGCATGTGGGCATCGAATGCCGCCCGCGCCGTGGCGACCATGGCCGGATGCGCGACCCAGGTCCCGTCATGACCGGCGCGGACTTCGCGGTCCTTGTCGGCTTTGATCTTGGCAAAGGCTGCCTCATTGGCTGCCGCGTCGTTCTTGACCGGAATCTGCGCAGCCATCCCGCCCATGGCGTGCGCGCCACGGCGATGGCAAGTTTCGATCAGACGCAAGCTGTAGGCCCGCAGGAAATCACGGTCCATGCCGACCTGCGCGCGGTCCGGCAGCAGGAACTGCTTATGGTTCCGCAGCGTCTTGATGTAGCTGAAGATATAATCCCAGCGTCCGCAGTTCAGCCCCGTAATATGGCGCCGCATGACATAGAGGATTTCTTCCATCTGGAAGGCGGCAGGCAGGGTTTCGATCAGCACGGTCGCCTTGATCGTGCCGTTCTCCAGCCCCAGCGCGGCCTGAGCGAAGTTGAACACATCGTTCCACAGGCGCGCTTCCTGATAGCTCTCCAGCTTTGGCAGATAGAAGAACGGACCGCGACCGTCAGCGGCAAGCGCCTTGCCGTTATGGAAAATGTGCAGGCCGAAATCGAACAGGGATGCGCTCATCGGCAGACCGTCCACCGTGACGTTGCGCTCCTCCAGATGCAGGCCGCGCGGACGGACCAGAAGCGTCGCCGGATCGTCCCCCAACGCATAGGACTTGCTGTCCGTTTCCAGCGTCAGATCGCCCGCCGTGTAATCGATCATGTTCGCCTGACCCTCGATCATATTGGCGAAGGTCGGGCTGCTGGCATCTTCGAAATCCGCCATGAACTGGGTCGCGCCGCTATTGAACGCGTTGATCATCATCTTGCGGGAGACGGGCCCGGTGATCTCGACGCGGCGGTCGGTCAGGGCCGCCGGGGCCGGATCGACTTCCCAGACACTATTGCGGATATGCTGCGTTTCCAGCGGAACGGTGGGCAGCTCGCCATCGTCGAACCGGTCCTGACGCAGCTGGCGATCAGCCAGCAGGATTTTGCGCTGTGGCCCGAAGCGGCGTTCGAGATCCGCGAGAAAGAGCAACGCGTCAGGCGTCAGAACGCGGTCGATCTCCGGGACCGCCTGTCCTGACGCAGGACCGACCACCTTGGCCAGCACGCGGTGACGCGGAATGGGCTGAGACGGGGCTGTGACGGGTGCGTTCATGACACTCTCCTTGAAAGGTTCGAGCGTCGGCTAGCGAAGATTTTTGTACGTGTCTGTAAAATGGAGGTTGCTTTGTTGAGTTTGTAAAGTCAAAATCTGTCAAATAGAAAAGATTGCAATAGATCGACCGGATCACAGCACGCGTGAGAACAGCCATGGCCAAGACTGAAAAACTTCTGATCGGTCCGCGACTGCGAAGATTGCGAACGCAGTTGGGTCTGACCCAGACCCGCATGGCGGAGGATCTCGGCATTAGCGGGTCCTACCTCAATCTGATGGAGCGCAATCAGCGCGCCATGTCGGCCAAGGTCCTGCTGAAACTGTCCGAGACCTATGAGATCGATCTGTCGGACCTGACATCCGGCACGGACCGGCAGCTGGTCGGCGAGTTGTTCAGTGCGCTCCGCGATCCGGCGCTGGGCAAGGAGCGTGTGCCCAAATCCGAAGTCGAAGATGTGGTTGGGGCCAGTCCCGCCACGGCCCGCGCGCTCGTCAATCTGCATCAGCGTCATACGGAACTGTCGCGCCGGATGCTGCGTGACGAAGGCGCGGACGAAGCCGCCAGCACGTTGCGCGACAGCGTGCCTGCGACCGATCTGATCCAGGACGTACTCTACCGGGCCCGCAATTATTTCGACCCGCTGGACCGGGCCGCCGAAGCGCTCAACGATAGGATGAATTTGCGGCGGGGCGAACCGATGGCGGACCTGCGCGCCCGGCTCAGATCGCACAAGATCCTGGTCCGGGTTCTGCCTTATGATCTATTGCCGAATATGCTGCGCTATTTCGACCGCCATAGCGGGCGGCTGAACCTGTCCGAACTGCTGCCGGACGCGTCGCGGCGCTTTCAGGTCGCCGCCCGGCTGGCGCTGCTGGAAGAAGGCGACATGATCGACCGGATCGTCGCGGATGCCAAGCTGCCCAACCGGGACGCCGAGCGCCTGCTGCGCACGACGCTGGCCAATTATTTCGCCGCCGCCCTGCTGATGCCCTACGGGGCCTTCCTCAAGGCGGCGGAGGATCTGCGCTACGATATGGACGCGCTCGCCCATCGCTTCGGAACAAGCGCCGAGCAGGTCGCGCACCGTCTGACCACGCTCAATCGCAGCGGCGCGCGCGGCGTCCCGCTCTTCTTCGTGCGTCTCGATATTGCCGGAAACCTGTCCAAACGGTTCAGTCAGGGACGGTTCGTCTTTCCGCGCTTTGGCGGGCTCTGTCCGCGCTGGGCCATTCACGAAGCCTTCGCCTCACCCGACCGGCCGATCGTGCAATGCGTGGAGATGCCCGCTCCGAAAGGTGAAAAGGGCGACCGCTATCTGACGATCGCGCGCCGTGTCACCCGCGCCGGCGGCACGTCGAGCGAACCCGCGCAGAGCTTCGTCATCGGCCTGGGCTGCGACATGAGCCACGCCAGCCGCCTCGTCTATTCGGACTGGCTGACAGGGGGCCTGTCCGGCGCGCCCATGCCGATCGGCCCGAACTGCTATCTGTGCGACCGCGACGCCTGCCCCCAACGCGCCCACCCCCCGCTCGGACGTGACGCGATCCACGATGATCGCGCGAGAGGTCTGGGCCAGTTTGCGATTGGGAAGGAGGGGTGAGTATTGGTGTGAAGACCCTTCTGACACAGTCTGTTGTAGATGAAGCTGATTTATCCATTGGGACAGAGCGTTGGATCGCTGACACCAAGATCAAAGGCTTCGGGCTACGAATATGGCGTCGATCTTATGGAACTATTGGAAAAGCTTATGCCCTGCGCTTCAAGGGTGAGAACGGTCACCCGACCCGTAAAACCTTCGAGACCTATCGAGCTCATTATGACGTATGGGACGAGCGGCATTGGGATCATTGGTTCGATCAAGCTCCGGATGGCGGAGAAAGAACGCGACTACCCTATGACTCCATAACGCTCGGTGACCTTATCGAACATGCAAGACGCTGGGCACAGGATGAGATCGACAAGGTCAGGGGACGAAAATTCATCGGGGACGCGGAATATAAACGTTTCACCTTCATGACTTTGGACGAGGAGGAGGCTTATCAGCAAGACATTATCCGGAAACGGATCGAGAGCTACTCACTCGCCAGGGTCCGCGATATTGTCATCCTCAATCTCAAGACCCAAGGCATCTCCCAACAATATATCGATAGGCTTGATAAAGTCTTTGATCACTATGTCCCTGAAGACCTGAAAGCCAAATTGATCATTAACGTCGATCTGGAAGATGTTCGGCAAATACTCGATCAAGCGCCTTCCATATCAAATCTGAAAATACTCCGAGGTTTTCTCGGTAGATTAGTTGAATTCTGTCAACAGCATGGAGTCCATGGCAAGCTTAGTCGATACAGAATGGCTAAGCTTGGGCCTCCGAAAGTCAAATCT
Source organism: Algimonas porphyrae (assembly GCF_041429795.1). NCBI lineage: Bacteria > Pseudomonadati > Pseudomonadota > Alphaproteobacteria > Maricaulales > Robiginitomaculaceae > Algimonas > Algimonas porphyrae. The sequence continues at coordinate 109,791 of NZ_CP163424.1, forward strand.
GTCGACTTTATGACTGATGGTGAACAAGGATGGCAAGACTTGTTCCAATATCTGGAGGACACCGACGATCTGTGGCAGCAGGCACTTTGCCTTCGTTTCTATTTCCTCGCAGCTACACCGCCCCTCTCAAAGGTGATGAGTGCACGCTGGGATCAGATGAAAGGCTTTGATTTTCTTAGACCGAAGAGAAATGAAGGCGAGCGATTCTTTATCGACTGGATTTACGGGACAGGCTGGCGATCAACATACCGGTTATCGCAAACCACATTTGATACACTTATAAAGGCCCGCGACCGTGCCTCCAATTGTATCGGCGATAGCCCCTATTGTTTTCCCAGCCCATCGAAACATCATATCGGAAAACCTATCACTAGCGTCTCTGTTGTTTGGGACCGCTGTTTATCAGACCTCAAACTGCCTCTTATCTCCCCTAAGCAGGCCATGAATTCTTATTTGGCCCATCTTTACCCTACACGCTTTCCGAGATGAAGTGAGACGACTGCGTCCAAGTGCGACGCAATCCTTGTTTGAAACTCAAATAGCGATGTAACTACCTTTAGTTGAACGAATTTCACGATTGGGGTCCACGCATCACTCGATTTTATAATGATAGATGCAGAGTGGATTGCATTGGCAAAAATTGAAAAATGAAAAAAATGGATTGTGGCAGCTTTGTCCAATACTTGGGCAACCTCGTGCGACTACGTCTCATCGCAACCCCTAAGTCATTCATAATAAATGACTTTTATGTCGTGGGCGCTCCCGCGCGCATCATTTGAAACCTTCACAACAACTGTCTCTCCTCGGAATCGTTTGGCATGGCTAATAGAAATAATGGCAAAAATGTCCAAAATTACAAACTGGCGGCACCTAAGTCATTGCTATTGCAAGAAGAGGTATAGCCATGTCGATTACTCGAATCTGGAGAGGTCATGGTGTCATGCTCAAAGGGGCTCAAAGCAACAGAAAAAAATGTCGGAAATGTCCATGGTTGCCCACGTAACCATACTAACCACCTGAAACTGCAAGGGGGTCGGGTCCATGACGGAAACACAAACATATGAGTCCACGTCTGCCGATGCTTATCGTGGAACCAAACCAGATGGAGCCGGCATGTCAGAGAAAATGAGCTTTCAGTTTCTTTCAATGAAAGCAGAAGCCACAGGACTTCGCGCAATCCGCATTACCGCATGTCTTGTTGCGCTCAGCTTGGTCACATGCCTCGTTTTAAGTCTGATCGTTGCTCTTGTTGATTAGGCTAGGCAACTTCCATACAATCACAAACCTCACAACACAGACCCCGTCCGCTTCCATCGCCGGACATGCAGCACGACACCGGTCACGAACAGGGCCATGGCGAGGAGGATGACGATGATCAGGACGGGTTCGCGGCGATATTGAACGACGCGGAAGCGCCAGTTCACGACATGGACGTTATAATAGCGTTCCAGGAAAATTTCGTTGCCGGTTCGCGGCGTGTGGACATGGCCCGTGACCTGATCGATCGCGACAGCTCCAGATAGGGGTTCGGTGAAATAGGCTTTCCAGACTGGATAAGGCCCGGTGTAGAAATAGAAGTCCAGATCCTGCGGGCCTTCAGCGACCTCCCAGCGTTCGATCGAGGCCGCCGCTTCGGGCACCAACGCCTTAGCGACAATGGCGTCGCGGTCGGTCTCGGTCAGGACCAGCGCCTGTCCGTCGCGGGCGCTCCACAGGGCCTGATCCGGATTGCGACCCGGCCATTTGGCGGCATAGACAGGCCCGTCGCCCAACATGCGCAGCACGATTTCGACCGGGGTTCCGCGCGCGTCAGCCGGGTCGATAATGTCGCGCGGATGCACAGTGACGGCCGTCCAGTCGATCGGAGCCGGATCGTGGCGCAGCACCGCTTCGGCCTGATCACGCAGCGGATGCAAGAGCCAGACGACGCCGAGTCCGGAACTGACCCACAGCACGACCTGAACACTGAGAACCAGTCCCAGGATCTGATGAATTTTCATCGTCTTCGGGATCGGCCGCTTGCGCAGGTAAAGCTTCCGGACAGCCAGAACACCGAACAGGGCGGTGCTGAAGAAGAGTAGTGCGAAAAAGGTCAGCACGACGTTGCGGCGGAAGACGGCGCCGCCGCTATAGTCCATGATATGAATGGTGGTGGCGAGGTTTTCGAGAAACCGCATGCGCGTCGTCTGGGTGATATAATCGCCCGTCGTCGGACTGAAGAAGATCACGGCGTCTTCCGCCTCCACCCGCCAGGCCGGAACCGGCAGTTTCTGATATTCCACACTGTTGCGGGTCTTCAGACTGACCTGCTCCGGCGTAATCGCCTCCCCCGTCATGGCGGAGGCCAGGGTCGCAATACGGTCCGCTTCGATCCGCACCGGCGGGGATAATGTCTCCGGCGAAATGGGATCCGCTGCGTCGACGGTCAGCTGCGGTGTCGGCCCGGACAACGCCAGCTGCACGCGAGCCGCGCCTGTCGGTGCTGCCCCGCTAAGCGCGTCCAGATCCGGCCAACTGCTCGCCGCGTCGAAACTTGGCGCGGGCGGGGGCGCGTAAGCCGTCAGGGACGACCGCGCGATCATTGTCATGACCAGCGCGCTGCACAACCAGATGCCGAGCTGCGCCAGCAGCAGCAGTGTCAGCCAGCGATGCCATTTCAGCAGGCGCAGCTTCCACGCCGGCGAGATCAGGGCAGCCATACTTATGTCCTAACCCGGGCGGCGTCCTAGAACTTGTAGGACGCCCGGACTCCGAATTGCGATTTGCGCGGACCGGAAATCGTGAAGTCACGATAAAAGGTGAAGCGCCGGTTCGGCAGGAAGATGAAAGACCGGACCGGATCGGGGATGAGCAGCGTCCGGTTGAAGTCAAGCAAGCGCGTCACGACCAGCGGCGTGTCGTCGCCCAGTACGTTATTGTAGAAGGCCGTAATGCTCCAGTCGCCGCGATCGATCCCGGTCTGAAGGTTGAGCATGTGCGAGTCGCCCGTATGGGCCAGGTTGAACACCTGCACGAAGCGCTTGGACTCGTAATTATAGTCGGCCCGCGCAAACCAGTCCGTCGAGTCGTTGACCGGGACGGTATAGGTACCGGACGCATTGATCTGATGCGCCGGAGTCTGCGGCAGATCATTGCCAGCCAGCTGTCCGTTGAATCCGTCCACATCGCCCGGAGACCCCGACGGAATCCCGTCCGTATCGAAGAGTTCTTCGGCGTTCTCGTCATAGAAATCCGTCAACTCGGCATTGGTAAAGGAATAGCCAAGCGAGTAGGAAAACCGGTCGAGCGATCCGAACAGTTCAGCCTCGAAGCCATAGATCTCGGACTCACCTGCATTGACAACAGCCGGGAAAGTCGTACCCGAATTGCCGCCCGAGGATGCCGTCAGATAGGGCTGCGACTGGGTGAGCTGCTGATCGGCCCAGTCGATATAATAGGCCGCGACATTATAGTTGAACCGGCCTTCGCCGTCCTGTCCCTTCAGGCCGACTTCATAGGACCAGATATTCTCTTCATCGAAAGTCGCGAAATCGCGTGTGAATTCGGTGAAGTCCTGCGGGTCGAAAAACTCGGCCTGGGTCGGCACCGGGTTGAAGCCGCCGGGCTTGTTCCCCTTGGCGATGGAGCCATAGACATTCATGTTCTCATTGAGCGCATAGCGCGCCGTCAGCCGCGGCAGGAAGCTTTCGAACTTGGCTTCACGGACATTGTTGAAGGCCGGACGTGTGGTCGAATCCGCAGCCCCCAGCACTTCGTCCGTCGCCGTGATCGTATCTTCCTGATAGCGCGCTTCGAGTGACAATGTCAGATCTTCACTGGCATCATATTCGACCATGCCGAACAGAGCGACGTTTTCAACCTTGTCACCGGAATCGAAGAGTCGCGGTCGATTTGACAGGCCGTTCGGATTGAAGTTGCCGCCCGCATCGAATCCTTCGCCGTCATTCTCTTCGAAATAATAACCCCCTGCGAGCCAGCGGAAACGATTGTCCCGCGGCGACAGGATCCGCAATTCCTGCGAGATATCATGACGGGACGACTTGCCGATGGAGAAATTCGGTGTGGCAGACGATACGAGCGCATTGTCGAAGATATTGATATTCTTCGAGCTGTTATAAGCCGTGATCGAGGTCAGCGTGTACCCATTGTCCAGATCCCAGTCCAACTGCAGGCTGGAGCGGAAACTGTCACGCTCGATGCCGTCATAGCCGAGCTGGTCCAACTCGGCATCGTTGAACGCCAACGTATCGGGCACTTCGATCTCGCCGCAGAAATAACCACGCGAGCGGTTGGACGACAAATCGATCCCGAAGAAGGAGCCAGTCACATTGGGCAGGAAGCAGTTGAGATTATTGCTGCCGAGCGCGCCATAGGCAAAGCCCCCGTCGCGGACTTCCGAATAGCCGAGATTGAGCCGCGCAGTGAACATGTCCGACGGCGTGAAGACCAGCTTGCCACCGACATTGGTCGTTTCCTGTGCGCCCAGATCATCGCCGCCATCGGCATTCTCATAATCGCCGCCAAACGTGTTGAAGCGCCCATTGATCTCGCCGTAGAGTATTCCCTCCTTGATCGGGCCACTGACATAGCCGTTCAATTCGAACGCATCATGTTCAGCCGCCATGGCCGTGATCCGTCCGCGCATTTCGTCGCCCGGATCGCGCGTCACGAAATTGACCGCGCCCGAAAACGTGTTGCGCCCGAACAGAGCCGATTGCGGCCCGCGAATGACTTCGACCCGCTGCAGATTATCAAGCTGATAGGAGGTGATACTGTCGGAGACGAAAATGCCGTCCACGAAGAAACCTGCATTGGGCGCGCCCAGAACGTTGGACATGCCGCGAATGGCCGGACGGCTATTGGCGCCGCCTTCGGCGCGACCGAAGCCCTGCCGGAAGGAGAAACCCGGTGTCTGCAGCGCGATGTCGGCAATATTGTCGATGCCCGAGCGTTCAATCTCCGCTTCGGTGATGGCCGTAATCGAGAGCGGCACATCGAGCAGCGTCTCTTCCGTTTTCCGGGCCGTGACGATGATTTCGTCCTTGACCCGAACATCGTCGTCATTGCTCTGTGCGAAGGCCGGCGTAGTGGCACCCACTGCCAGTCCCAGTCCGATCAGCAAGGCCGATGCGCATGTTGCCGCGCGAAGATAAGTCGTATGTCTCATGGATAGGTCCCCTTTTCCCTGCATCCCGAGCCCGTCCGCATGACGACCCCCGGCACGAGGTGCGACATTCGACCACAGACGGTTGCAGCATGTTGACTTCAATCAACAACCCGAAGGCGGTCGTGGATGGGCGGACCATTTATGAAATCTTCGACCTGTCGGGTTCACTTGTTCATGTCGACAAGCTCAGCGGCGGTGGACAGAGCGCGTCTGAGACGGACCATGTTACCGGCCCGTCAAGCACGCTGGCGCGGATCACGGATGGCGTGGTTACCTATTTGCACAATGATCCGGTCGGCTATACGGGCTACATCCAATGCATGACTGTCAGTAACCGAGCAGCAACCGGATAATTGAGACCCTGCTCGGAGCCAAAAACGGACACCGGGCCAGAAACATCGAATATGCTTCAATGTCCCGTCGTAACGTGGATTTTGGGGGATCGATCGACTGGAGCGGGCGAAGAGATTCGAACCCTCGACCCTCACCTTGGCAAGGTGATGCTCTACCACTGAGCTACGCCCGCATTCGCAGTCGTCGAAGCGGGGCCTATAGAAAAGTGTGCCGAGCCTTGCAACACCCAGATTTGAGATTTTGCAGCTTCGCCGCTAGGCGACCATCATGACCGCAATGCACCCTGATGAAGCCCGCCTTTATGCCTTGCTGGACCAGTCCGGCATTCCCTACCGAACCGAGGAGCATGACGCCGTTTTCACGGTCGAAGAAGGCCGCGACATCAAGGCCCGCCTGCCCGGAGGGCATACGAAAAACCTGTTCCTGAAGGATAAGGCTGGGCAATTCGTCCTGATTAGCGCGGTCAGTGACACGCCCATCCGCCTGAACCGTCTGCACCCGCATATCGGCACGAAACGCCTCTCATTCGGAAAGGAAGACGCCCTGTTCGACAGGCTTGGTGTCAGGCCGGGCTCTGTCACCGCTTTCGCGGTCATTAACGACCCTGACACGCATGTCCGGTTCGTCCTGGACAAGGCCCTGTTCGATCACGATCAGGTCTGGTTTCACCCTTTGCGCAACACGGCCAGTACGCAGGTCGCGCCGGACGATCTGCTGCGCTTTGCGAAGGCGACGGGCCATGATCCGCTTATTCTGGACCTGACCGGTCTGACCGAGGCGACCTAGCCTGTCAGCTCACAAGCTGCAGACAGGGCGGGCTGCGCCTCGCCTGTATTGGACAGGGCCGCTGTGACGCCGTCCAGAATGTCCCGGGAGCGGACCGGTCGCGCAACAAACCGTGCGGACGGCCCGGCAGCGGAGGCAGCATCTGTCAGGGTCAGGGAGGCGGGTCGTGTCACCGCGGGCCAAGCCGACAGGCTGGCGTCGAGTCGCGCCGCCACGTCCGGTGACAGACGGTCATCCCGAATGATCAGGGCGGGTCGGACCGGCGCATTCCTCAGTTCGGCGATCGCGACCTCCGGCGCTTGCCAACTGGATAGGATCGCCCCGTGCCGCGCCAGCAGGCAGTGAAGGGACCAGTGCAGCGCATAGACATCCGTCAGAATGACGACGCTCCGACCCGTCAGATCCGGGCCAGCGGGCCGTGCCTTGGGTTGGGCCGACAGGGGTTGGGAGGGGACGGATGGAGACGACACGGATTGCGACGACAGGGGCAAGGCAATGTCAAAACCGAAAACCGAGCCCTGGCCGAGCGTGCTATGCGCCACCATCTGCCCCTGCATCAGCGAAACCAGATCCTTGCAGATGGCAAGGCCGAGACCGGTCCCGCCATAGAGTTTCGACGTGCCCGCCGTGGCCTGACGGAATTTTTCAAACATGGAATCAAGCTGATCCGCCGCGATGCCGATGCCTGTATCATGGACCCGGATGGAGAGCGGAATGGCGGGGCCCTTAGCGGTTAGCGTATCAATGTCTGTTTCGGCCCCTGTTTCGGCCCCTGTTTCGGCCCGTGTGACCGTGATCATGACCGAGCCCGCCTGAGTGAATTTGACGGCATTGCCGGCCAGATTGAGCAGCACCTGACGGATACGAACCGCATCCCCGACGAGCGCGCTTGGCAGGATCGGATCGACAAAACTGACGATGTCGACGCCTTCTGCGGCCTTGGGTGCGACGAGGCTGACGACCTCTTCGACCAGCTTGACCATGTCGAAAGGCGCCGGATCGATCTCGAGTTTGCGGGCTTCCAGCTTGGAAAAGTCTAGAATGTCATTGATGATGACCAGCAGATTCTCGCCCGAACTGGTAATGATTTCGGCATATTGGCGTTGCTGCGGGCTCAGATCGGAGGCGCGCAACATGTCCGTCATGGCGATAATGCCGTTCATCGGCGTCCGGATTTCATGGCTCATATTGGCGAGGAACTCGCTTTTGGCGCGGCTTGCCAGTTCCGCATTGGCTTTCAGCTTCCGCAACTTCTTGGACCGGAAATAAAGCACGGTACGCAGAGTCATGAGGGTGAAGGCGTAGGCCGGGGCCATAATCACGACCATGACGGTCAGAGCCGTCTGTCCCTGGCTGAACGTCTGCCAGACCATCATGACGAAACACCCTGCAAGGGTCGCAATCATGGGCGCCAGGGCAAAAAGCACAAGCTGTCGATCATGGCCATAATAAACGCCCTGATAGATCAGCATGGTCGCAATGCAGAGCGCACCCATGAAGGCTGCCGGCCCGGTATTGGTCGCCAGCAGAATGGGCGCCGATATGATAAAGGCAACGGCGGCCAGCATGGTCGTGCCGAGCATGAGACACCGCGGTCCTGTCTGATCGGCGCGTGTATGAAACCGTCGATAGGCGGCATATTCCATGGCCATGCTGATCCAGCCTGCCAGAATTGTCAGGAAGCCAACCTCCGGACTGACTGCTGCGGCCACAACCGCACCCATGATGGTACACGCCATGGCGCGCACAAGCAGACCCTGTCGCAGAACGATCAGCATCTTCGTGAATGGTGGTGTCGGCGTCTTGCCCATATGGGCGTTTCATTATGGGAAAAAGACGAACGGGACGTTACGCTGGTTGGGATGGGAATGGGCCGTATTGCATGAGCCCGTGCCGCTGTCCGGTCGGCGGACACGCATCTTCCGCCTCACTTTCTTGCGACCACGCTTGAACCTTTGCGAAGGCTCGCCCATCTATCCAGCATGACTGATACACTTGTAAAAGATTCATCCGACATGACCTTCATGGCCGACGTGATCGAGGCGTCGAAAGAGACGCCCGTAATCGTCGACTTCTGGGCCCCTTGGTGCGGACCCTGCAAACAGCTCATGCCTGCCCTGGAACGGCAGGTAAAAGCCGCTGAAGGCAAGGTTCGGCTGGTCAAGATCAATATTGACGAAAACCCCGGGGTTGCCGGACAGCTCGGCGTACGCTCCATCCCGGCCGTGTTCGGTTTCAAGGACGGACAGCCCGTCGACGGCTTCATGGGCGCGCAACCGGAATCCGAACTGTCTAAATTCATCAGCCGCTTATCCGGCGAAACCGACCCGAAGGATGAAGCGGCGGCTCTGGTCGAGCGGGCGCAAGCCAGTCTCGACGCCAGCGATCCGGGCGGCGCGGCGCAGGACTTCGCACAGGCTTTGCAACTCGATCCTGAAAACGGAACGGCCCTGGCCGGCCTGGCACGTGTCTATCTCGACATGGGCAATCGCGACATGGCCGTCGAAATGATCGACGCGGCCACCGGGCCGCTGGCCGATCATCCGGATGTGGCTTCGATCCGGTCGGAACTGTCACTCGGCGAAGCCGCGCCGCAAGCCGACACGCCAGACGAAGTGGATACGGAACTGCGCGACGCAACCGCGTCCGTGGCGGCGAACGAAACGGATCTAGACGCACGACTCGTGCTGGCCAAGGCGCTGGCCGCGCGGGGACGCCGCGCCGAAGCGGTCGATCATTTGATCTACGCCATCGGTCGCGACCGCATGCATGATGATGAAGCCGCGCGGAAATTCCTGCTGACCATCTTCGAAGCCGAAGGGACGGATAGCGAGATCTCGATCGATGGACGCAGACGTCTGTCGTCCATCCTGTTTGCGTAAACGGGAATATGAGCGCCCATTACAAATCGCTGGCGCGGCGCACGACGCCGTCGCGCATCCCGATCTTCCCGCTGAGCGGGGCGGTCCTGCTGCCGGTCTGCGATCTGCCGCTGAATATTTTCGAACCGCGCTATCTGAACATGATCGATGATGCGCTGAAGACCGACCGTTTGATCGGTATGGTGCAATCGGTCGATGAAGACGAAAACGGAACCGGTATTGCCGATGTGGGCGGGTTGGGCCGGATCATCCAGTTTTCTGAAACGGATGATGGGCGATATCTCATCGTCCTGAAAGGCTTGCGCCGGTTCCGCATCACTGATCTGCCGAATGTCGCCACGCCCTACAGGCAGGCCGACATTACCTTCGACCCCTTCCCGGAAGATCCGGACCTGCATGCCGTGCGACAGACATCCGAAGCCCTGTCAGAGAGCGGGCGGGCCGACCGCGCCGCACTCACCGTGGCGATGAAGGCGCTGGCCAAAGCCGTCGGCGTCGAGGTGGACTGGAAGGCACTGGCGGAGATCCCTCTACCCATTCTCGTCAATCAAGCGGCCATGATCAGCCCGTTTTCCGCGCCCGACAAGCAGTCTCTGCTCGAAGCGCAGACCTCCGATGAACGCCGCCGCCTGCTGATCGGGCTGATGCATCTTTACGCATCCGGCGGGATGGGCGATGCCACGCATCAGAATACGCAATGACCGACAAGGCTGACATGACGTCATCCGCTGGCCACGCCACGCCCATCGACCCCAAGATGCTGAGCGTGCTGGTATGCCCCAAGACCCGCGGCCCCCTCATTCATGACAGTGAAACCAACGAATTGATCAGCCGGAAGGCCGGGCTGGCCTATCCGATACGGGACGGGGTTCCCATTCTGCTGATCGAGAATGCGCGACTGCTTTAACCTTTTCGTGAGCAGTTGAACGGGAACATAGCGGGCGGCCACCGCGTTGGGCCTGCATGAGATCATTTAACCACACGCAAAATTCCGCTCTCCGCTCATCCGCCGTGAGAGGCCTTGCCGTCAGCGCAATCGCCCTGTCGACGGCCATGATCGGCGCCCCGTCAGCCATGGCCGAGACCCATGCGCCACTGAAGCGCGTGGACGGCCCCGCTATTGTCGTCGAGAGCATGCTGGGCGAGCCCAAGGGATCCGAAATCGCCGCCGCGATCGAAGCCCGCGTAATGGCGGACCGGATCGATATGACTCTCGGCAAGGCCGTCTCACCCGGTGCCAAGGAAGCAGCACGTCTGGCCTACGCTCAAGGTGTGTTCGCTCCGATCTGGACGCGCGACGCGGCTGAAAAGCTTGTCGATGCGAATGCGACCTGCAAGGAAAACGGCATCGATTCAGGCTATACGGACGCGCAAATTCGTGCCGCTATCGACGCCCGTTTCATGGGTAATGCAGACGCTCGTGCCGATGGCGATCTGATGCTGACGGCAACATGGCTGATCATGGCGTCGAAGCTAAGCGGCGGCCTGTCCGATGAGGGCGGCATGGTCAAATCGACGATGACGGGCCCGACGCGGTCAGACTTGGTCGTTGCCCTGCGCAAAGCTGGTCAAAGCGATCCGATTGCCACGATGAAGGAATTTTCCTCTCTGGCCCCACAATATTCCAAATTGCGCGACGCGCTGAAAACCTATCGCGATCACGCCGCGAATGGCGGCTGGATGAAAATCCGCGATGGCAAGGAGATGCTGGAGCCCGGCATGAACGATCCGCGCGTTCCAGCTCTGCGCGAACGTCTGAAAGCCGAAGGCTATATTCAGCCCGCCGCATTCAATTTCTTTATGCCGGTTCTGGACGATCTGCCGGAAACCGCGCCGACCGTGTATGACGAAACGCTGGCCGTGAAGGTTCAGGCGTTTCAGGCTGCTCACGGTCTGAAACAGGACGGCGTTATCGGCCCTGCAACGCTGGCCGCGCTTAATGAAAGCGTCGAGTCGAAGATTGACAGGATCGAACGCGCCATGAACCACTGGCGCAGCCGCTCCGATCTGGGCGAACGCCATATCTGGGTCAACATTCCTTCCTACCGCGCCGAAGCCTGGACAGGCGACCGTCTCGATATCGCCATGGATACGATCGTCGGCAAGAAGCGCACACCGACAACCGCTTTTTCCGATGAAATCGAATATATCGTGGCCAACCCGAAATGGTTCCTGCCGATCGGTCTCTTCAAGCGCCAGAAATTGCGCAAACTGCGCAAGGATCCCGGCTATGCCGCCCGTCACAATTATGTGGTCTACGACCGGGCCTCAGGCGCGAAGGTCAACCCCCACACGATCGATTGGAACGAGCCTGGCGTCTCGCGTAAGATCCAGATGGTGCAGACCCCCGGTCCGCATAATGCGCTCGGTCAACTGAAGATCATCTTCCCGAACAAGCACTCCATCTATCTGCACGATACGCCGGACCGTCATCTTTTCGAACGCGACGTGCGCGCCCTGTCATCCGGTTGCGTCCGCTTGCTGGACCCCGTCAAGATGGCCAACTGGCTAACCGATGGTGATGAAGGTGTGTCTACTGAGGTGTTCAACACGACACTGCAGAGCCGCGAACGGGAACGGTTCTATCTGGACAAACATGTTCAGGTTCACCTCACCTATCTGCCTGCGGTGGTCAATCCGGATGGTCACGTCGAGTTTCCAGCCGATATCTATCAACAATTTAAGAAACCAACCCTAGCGAAAGGGACGTATCCGGACGATATTGTCGAAGAACAAGAGGACCTGTATGTCGAAATTGACGGGGAATCAGGGTCCAGATCGGATACGCTGCAATAATGAAGTCGCCACTTAAGCCGTTGCTCGCGGCCAGCTTTGTGGCTCCACTGATCATCGGTACGCCTGCCATCGCGCAGACAGTACCGGTCGTGAATGCGAGCCTGACAAGCCAGAGCCAGACCGCCTACAGCCCGCGGTTCAATATCTGGTATGAAACTATCATGCCGGGCGAAGGACTGCTCATCAGCCTGCAACCTGATCAACAGCTGTTGATCGAAGGTAAGCCATGGACGCCTGACTGGCGCGCCCCTGCGACAGCGCAAGCCCTGTCCGCAACGCTTCTGTCCGGCGCTCAGGAAATTGCCACTATCACGCTGTTCGTGCTGGAACCGCATACCAACAAGGACGCTAAGGGTTGGCTGAACGGCTACCGGATCGGGTCCTACCCGCGAAATCCTCCCAAGGGCTTCATTCGTCTTGACGGTCCTGAGGATAAGGAAATCGCCTTGTCGCCCCATTTCAATCTGGGACAGTTCCTGTGCAAACAGCAGCCCGGTCACTGGCCGAAATATGTGCTGGTCAGCCAGGATAACATCCGACGACTGGAAGCCCTGTTAGGTGCCTTGAATGACGACAAGACAACTGATGCCGAGACATTCTTCGTGATGAGCGGTTTCCGAACGCCCTTCTATAACTCTGCCATCGGGTCCGCTAAATTTTCTCGCCACATGTATGGTGATGCGGCCGACATTTACGTCGATTATGCCCCGCGTAATGGCAATATGGATGATCTGAACAGGGACGGGAAGGTCAATAAGGCCGACGCGAACTGGCTCTATGATTATGCCCAGCGGCTCTACAAGGAGCGCAAGGACCTGCCCAAGGGCGGAATCGGCGCCTACCGCGCCAATGCCGTGCACGGCCCCTTCGTCCATGTCGACGGGCGGGGGACGACGGCTCGCTGGGGCCGCTAGACAGTCCTGCATCGCAATGGCTTGACGCCGCGTCCCGCTGTGACCACATCCCGCCCATGAGCACTGATTATCTGCATGAGCGCTGGCGCAGCACGACCATTTTGTCCGTTCGCAAGAACGGTAAAGTCGTGGTTGTCGGCGATGGTCAGGTCAGTGCCGGCAATACGGTCATGAAGGCGCAAACCCGCAAGGTTCGGCGTGTCGGCAAGGATAACGATGTTCTGGCTGGCTTTGCCGGCGCAACGGCGGACGCCTTTGCTCTGCTCGAGCGGCTGGAAACCAAGCTGGAACAATATCCCACTCAACTGGCGCGTGCCTGTGTCGAACTGACCAAGGACTGGCGTACGGACAAATATCTGCGCAACTTGGAAGCCATGCTGATCGTGGCCGATAAGGATCAGACCTTCGTGCTGACCGGCAATGGCGATGTCGTCGAGCCCGATGAAGGCATCGTCGCCATCGGGTCGGGGGGCAATTATGCCTATTCAGCCGCTCTGGCGATGAATGAATATGAAGAGGATGCGGAAGTCCTCGCCCGCAAGGCCATGGCCATTGCGGACCGGATCTGCGTGTTCACCAATAATAATTTGACGGTCGAGACGATCTCGTAGACACTTGTCCCATGGGTTGGATTTGGCGCTTTATCTGGGCGATCCCGTTTCTACTGGCTTGCGAACCATCTGTCTCCGAAAATCGGGATGCGCTCGCTCAAAAGCCTCTCACGCAGACCTTCAAGAGTGACGCGACGGTAACGGATATCTTCCAACCAGAGGCCCTTTCATCCATTGCGGAAACGCTCTCTGAATATTCGTTGATCGGTCTTGGAGAGACCACACACGGCCAGCGTGAGATGTTCGACTTCCGACGCCAGTTGACAATGGCTTTGATCGAAATGGGGCACGTTCGCACGGTTTATTTTGAAACAGGCAATGCGTCTGCTACTTACGCAAATGCCTATATTCAAGGCGCAGACTTTTCCATTGATGAGGCGGTAACCAGCGGTCTGGACCTGCTGATTTGGAGCACCGAATCCCTTGCTCGCCTTCTGGAGGATTTAAGACGGTGGAATGCCGCAGCTGAGCCACAGGACAGAGTCACTTTCGTTGGTGTGGATTTTCAGAGTCCGCAACTCACGTCTCAACACATTGCCAGGCACCTGGATGGACGGACTGATCTGGACCTCTCCGGGATCAAGACTTTGGGGGCGGAGCTGGAGACCGCCATGCAATCGGCCTGGTCCGGGGACAGGGATCAACTGGATAGCGTTATCGAAACGATCAATAACGCAAAGCGTATGATTGGTGAGTCTCTCGATCTTGAGAACTCTGACAATCTTGATCTCGCAAGATTGCTTGATGATTTGCGCCGCTATTCCAGAATGGCGGACAGCGCGGATGCACGCGACGCCGGAATGGCGGAATCTCTGCTCCAGGATTCCCAGACCACATCTTCGAAAGGTGCCGTCTTCTGGGCGCATAATGGTCACGTTTTCACCGGACCGATGCGTTATATGTATTCCCAAGAGGTCGCAGCCGGCGGACGGTTGAAGGCCGCTTTAGGCGATGACTATTACGCTTTGGGTTTCGTTTTCGGTTCCGGCCGTTTTTCAGCGCTTGTGAATGACCCGGAAACGGGATGGCAATTCCATTGTTACACGGTCTCGGATCCTGTTGCAGGCACATTGGCTGAACCCTTCCTGGCGGCCGGGCTCGAAACGGCCTTTCTGGACTTGAACGCCCCAGCGCTTCCCGAACAGGATTTGAAGTGGCTCAGCCAGCCATACCCCCAAAGGGGTTGGGGCGGCTACAATGTGGGAGACGATCCAGATAGCTCGTCCCGGAATCTTGAAAGCCTGGTAACGACTGTTCCTATGTCTGACTTTGACGGTCTCGTCTTCATCCGATCGACGTCAGAAACACATCCGCATGGCAAGCGTTTAGAGTGTCAAAACGGATAGTCTTTTTCGAACGCCTCATGAAAAAGCCCGCCGCAAGGCGGGCTTTCTGGTTTCAGAGCGCCTGAGCTTTACGAGGCGTATTTGACCGAGCAGCCATAAGGCTGCGTGTCGCTCATCGCGACCGCTTCGCCCGCATCGAGATTGGCCAGCGCGGCCCGGACATAATTGGTCGCACCGTCGACCGTCGCCGGGTTGGATGAACTATTGTCATCGATCGCGCCCTGATAGACCAGCGTCTGGTCCTCATCGATAATATACATGTGCGGCGTCGTGCGCGCCGCGAAGGCCTGACCCATATCGCCCGCTTCGTCCAGGATCACGGCTGTCGATGCGACGTCATAGGCGGCTTTCCACTGGGCGACCTGAACATTGTCCTTATGGCCCTGCTTGCCGGGGGCCGAGCTGATCACCGAGAGCCAGACCGTATCACCGTCCGCAGTCGCTTCGCGCTGCAGGTCCTGCATATTGTCGGTCTTGTAGTGTTTCTTGACGTAGGGGCAGCCTTCATTCGTCCACTCCAGGATCACGCGCTGTCCGGCAAAGTCGGAGAGATTATGGGTCACGCCCTCGCTATCGACGACGCTCATGTCGGAGACGGTCGACCCGGTCGCGATCTTGGCAAAAGCGGGCGTTGCAAGCGCCAGAGTGGCGGCGGTGGCATAGGCAAGAAGTTTCATGATTACGCTCCAATTATCACTGGCAGGCCCGTTCTTTCGCCCGGGCCGAACCGCTGTCAGCTCCCCTTTAGGGTTTTCACTACCAGATCGGTCGTCAGAATTTGAGGCAGAACTTCAGCCCTCACGGAATTGTCACCGGCGGGATAATAGAGATAGAGCGGCACGCCCGCCCGGCCATAGGCTTCCAGTTCGCGCGCAATCGCGTCGTTCCTGTTGGTCCAGTCGGCGATCAGAAACGCCGTATCCGTATCGATGAACGCCTGCTTCACCGTATTGGTTTTCAAGACCAGACGCTCGTTTACCTTGCAGGTCACGCACCAGTCCGCCGTGAAATCGACAAAGACAGCACGCCCATCTGCACGCAGTTCGGCCACGCGGTCCGGGCTCCACACATCCGTGGCTAGATTAATGGAGGCGGCACCGGACGCGCTGGCCGGGACTGTCCGCGCGGTAAAGGGTAGCGCCACAGCCAGTACGATCGCGGCCACGCCGAGCAGTTTCCAGATGCCACGCCGCTGGATCAGCCAGACCGCCAAGGCGAAGCTGAGCATCGCCATCAGCACCAGCACCAACCCGTCAATACCGGCCTGATTGCCGACGACCCAGACCAGCCATATGGCCGCTGCGAACATCGGAAAGGCCAGCACTTCGCGCAGTCGCACCATCCATGGCCCCGGCTTGGGCAGCTTCATCAGCAGCCCGGGGGCGTAGGCCAGCAGGACGAAGGGGGCCGCAAAACCCGCGGCAAGCGCCATGAAGACGATGAAGGTGATAAAGGCGGGCTGCGCCAGCGCATAGCCGATGGCACTGGCCATGAGCGGTGCCGTACAGGGCGTCGCAACCAGCACGGCCAGTGCGCCCGTAAAGAAGGAGCCCGTCAACCCGCCGCGCCCGGCCAGAGTTGCGCCTGCACCCTGATAGGAGCCGCCAGCGATGTCATAGGCGCCGATCAGGTTAAGCCCGACGGCAAATAGCAGCAAGGCGATCAATCCGACGACGACCGGGTTCTGGAGCTGGAAGCCCCATCCCAGCGCCGCGCCTGTCGCCTTGACGATCAGGAGGGCGATGACGAGCAGCGCGAAGGTCGCAAAGACCCCGAGCGCATAGGCCCAGGCCTCGCGCCGGGCGATGCTGCGTTCCGCATGAGCGGATTTGGCGAGACTGAGCGCTTTCAGAGAGATCACCGGGAACACGCAGGGCATGAGGTTCAGGATCAACCCGCCGATAAAGGCCCCGATAAGCGCACTGATCAGCCCAATCGATCCCGCCCCGTCCGGCGCTGGCCGGGATGCGTCAAGGCCGATCGCGAGCGGTGCGCCCGTCGAGACGGTGACGATCCGGCCGGTTCGCTCACCGTCCAAATCGAAGCTCAGCAATCCCTGCTGCGGCGTGTCGAAGCCCTCGCCCCAGCCGAAGCTCGCCGTCGTGTCGATCTGCAGACCGTCCGACCCGATCGTGACGGTTTGAGGGTCGGAATGAGCCAGCAGCGTATTGTCATAGGGAAAGAAATAGGCGTCTGCGAAATTGCCATCCGCCACAGTAGACGGCAGATCGGCAAATTGCAGGGACAGCGCCCCGTCATCGGCCTGCATGGATACACGAATATCGATGGCGGCGGGTGCCCGGTTGATGGCTTCCGCAATCTCCGCCGCATTGGCGTCGTTCAGCTCGGCTTCGCCTGACACCTGCAAGATCAGACGCAACGTCCCCTCTTCGGGAATGCAGATATCCTTGCAGACCAGATAATAGACATCGGCCTGAATTTCGAGAACCGATCCGATCGGCGCATTGTCTGCGACTGTGAAATCGACCGGAAAGAGCGGCGCACCTTCGAAGCCGTAATTGATAATCGGACCTGTCGGGATCGGATAGGGCAGTGGCCAGACGATCTCGCCCGCGCTTAAAACGTCCGGCAGGACCCAGCTGATCTGGACCGGCTCGCCACTATCTCCCGGATTGCGCCAATAGGTATGCCACTTTTCATCCAGCGTCGTCTTCAGCGCGATCTGGAAGGTCTGTCCCGGCGCGACGGTGTAATGGGAGGATAGCAGGGAGGCTTCGACCTTGCCCGTATCGACAGGTAGCGAAGTGGTCGCGAAAGCGCTTGTCGCGGCGGAAAGCCACATTAGTAGCGTGAGAAAGACGGTGCGCATGGCTGGCTCTATAGGGTTGGAACCCCGATAAATCGATATGGGATGTCCGACGCTGCGCTCACTTTATCGTCAAAAATCAAGACTGTTTCGGACGTTTGAAGTCTGAACTTGCAGTTTATCGTTGCGAAACTGCCGTTCCCTCTATTTAGTGCAAGTCATTGAGTGGGGAGCATATACAATGAGCGATACAATTCTCGGCGCGCTTTATCAGCTGACGCGGTTGCAAGTGATGACGGCATCGGACCCGACAGTCTTTGGGACCAATCACCAAGCTTATATTTATGGATGGCAGAATGGTGTCTATCCGGCACTGAATGACACGATGAATTTTCACAAGCCGTTTGCAGCCATCTTCGATGTCTCGGCGGAACAGACTCTGGCTGTGTCTTCTTATATACAAAACAAGAAACTAGCGGGGATCACGATTGCATTTGGCGATCTTGAAAACCACTTTTGCCAGAAAAAGGATGGAGATGCGATGCAACCGCTCAGTCGCGGTCATCTGATCGCGACTTGCCGCTATTTGAAGCTGACAACCATCTTCCCAGCTATCCACTGGACACGTTTGGTAGAGGACTATCCGCCGGACGTGAAAGTGATCGCGAACTGAGAACCTAATGCCGGAAATGACGCATTCCGGTAAAGACCATAGCCAGGCCAGCAGCGTCGGCAGCGTCGATCACCTCCTGATCGCGAATGGAGCCGCCCGGCTGTATGACGGATGTCGCGCCCGCCTTGGCAGCCGCGAGCATGCCGTCCGCGAAGGGGAAGAAGGCATCGGAACTGACCGCTGATCCGACCGTTTTCGGCTGATCCCAACCTGCCGCCTCCATCGCATCCTCCGCCTTGCCCGCAGCAATGCGGGCGGCATCAATCCGGCTCATCTGGCCTGCACCGATCCCGGCGGTTGCGCCGTCCTTGACATAGACGATGGCGTTGGACTTGACGTGCTTGGCCACTTTCCACGCCATTCTCAGATCGGCCATTTCGATGTCGCTCGGTGCGCGCTTGGTCACGACCTTCAGATCCGTCTCGGCCACATGGCCATTGTCGCGATCCTGGACCAGCACGCCGCCCGCCACATTGCGGTAGGTGAGCGAGCCGGCCTTGGGATCCGGCAGATCACCGGCAATCAGCAGGCGTAAATTCTTCTTCTTTTTGAACACGGCAATGGCATCGTCGGTCGCAGCCGGAGCGATCACGACTTCGGTAAAGACCTTGACAATTTCCGTCGCCGTCTCTGCGTCCAGCAGACCATTCAGCGCGACAATGCCGCCAAATGCGCTGACCGGATCGCAGGCGAGCGCGGCGCGGTAGGCGGACACGAAATCGTCCCCGGTCGCCACCCCGCACGGATTGGCGTGCTTGATGATGGCGACTGTCGGCTTGGCGCCATTTCGGGCGTCGCCGAACTCCGCGACCAGCTCATAGGCCGCATCCGTATCATTGATATTATTGTAAGACAGCGCCTTGCCCTGCAATTGCTCGGCTGTCGCCACGCCGGGCCGGTCCGACCCGTCTGCATAGAAAGCCGCTGTCTGATGCGGGTTTTCGCCGTAGCGCAAAGATTGGCGCAAAGACCCGCCCTGTATCCGGTAATCCGGGGCCATATCGCCGCGAATATCAGCGAAGTAATTGCTGATTGCCGCATCATAATGAGCGGTGCGGGCGAAGGCTTTATGCGCCAACTTCTGACGCAGCGTGCCCGATGTCAGCCCGTCATGCTCGCGCAGCTCGGCAAGCACCGCATCGACATCGTCCGCGTCGACACAGACGGCGACATGGGCGTGGTTCTTCGCCCCCGCCCGGATCATGGCCGGACCGCCAATATCGATATTCTCGATGCAAGTTTCATAGTCCGCACCGGACGACACTGCCTGTTCGAACGGGTAGAGATTGACGATCAGCAGATCGATCGGCGCGATATTGTGAGCGCTCATGGCCGCGACATGGCTCGGCAGATCACGCTCGCCCAGCAGGCCGCCATGCACCGCCGGATGTAGCGTCTTGACCCGGCCATCCATCATTTCCGGAAAGCCCGTCAAGTCAGCGACGTCGGAGACGGGCATGCCCGCCTCGGCAATGGCGCGCTTCGTCCCGCCCGTACTGATCAGTTCGACACCAAGATCTGCGAGCGCGCGGGCCTGATCGATCAGGCGCGACTTGTCGGACACACTTAAAAGCGCGCGCGCCACAGGGCGCATCCGGTCGGGGTCGAACGGTGTCAGATCGGGATTGGGGCTCGGCATGGGGCGGTCCGGGATAGCTGCGGGTCGGGACGCTGCGCGCGCTATCACGCAGCGCGCCCGGATGCCAGATCGCAGACCGTCTTTAATGTGAAGAGGAGTCGCTGGCAGACGGACGGACGGGCGGCATATTCGTCAGGTTAGGCATGTCGTGCATGACCGGCAGGCCGTTCAGCGTATCGCGCGGGACATAACCCTGCAGCAGATTATTAAGCGCCTTGCGGATCTGTGCGCGGTCCCGTCGCTCGATCGCGGACAGCAACTGATCGACCGCCCCCGTAATGGCTTCGGGATTGACGACGCAGGCATCGAACTGACTGACGCCGGAAATGATGGTCGGTGTCAGCATCTCCTCATTATGGGTCAGTCGCTCGGACAGTTTCTCGCCCGGGCGCAGGCCCGTCACGCAGATTTCTATATCCTCGTCCGGAATCTTGCCACGCAGCCGGATCAGATTGCGGGCCAGTTCGGCGATATTGACAGGTTCGCCCATTTCCAGAACGAAAATGTGGGATGAGCCCGCGTCCTGTTGTGCATTGAGAGCCGCTGCCTGCAGGACCAGCGAAGACGCTTCCTGCACGGTCATGAAATACCGGTTCATATCTTCATGGGTAACCGTGACGGGTCCGCCCTCGGCGATCTGCTGTTCGAACAGATTGACCACCGATCCTGTCGAAGCCAGCACGTTGCCGAAGCGTACAGCCGAGGCGTGCAGGGTCGGGATCTGGCTTTGTCGGGCCAAGGTCAGCAGCTCCACGATCCGCTTGGACGCACCCATTACATTCACGGGGTCGACCGCCTTGTCCGTCGAGATCAGAACAAAATGCTCGACCCCATAAATTTCGCACATATCCAGCGTCACATGGGTTCCGAGAACATTGGTTCGCAGGGTCTCGACGGGATTGCGCTCGCCGGATGGGACATGTTTCAGGGCTGCCGCATGCAGAACGATTTCCGGACGTTCCACCTCGAAGATTTCGGACATGCGGCCCCGGTTGCAGACATCGCCCAGATAGGCCCGCCAGGGAACGGGCTGCATATAGGGCGAAACAGGAACAAGACTGCGTTCCAGATTGAACAGGTTCAGTTCGCTAATATCCACCAGCGCCAGATGGCTCGGGGCCAGGCGCGCAATCTGCAGGGACAGCTCCGAGCCGATCGAGCCGCCTGCCCCTGTGATCAGCACGCGCTTGCCCGAAATCAGCTCCGATACCGGGGTCATGTCGAGCTGGCGCGGGTCACGCCCGATCAGGTCCGCGGCTTCGAATCGGCTGAGTCCGTCCTGCTTGCCACCCGTTTCGCGCGACAGGGGCGCGCCAACGGCTGAGGCCGTCTGGATCAGCTGTTCGGTCAGATGCCGGTCCGGATGGGAATCGACGGATAGCAGGTGGAGTTTTCGGCTCCTGCGCTGGGCCAGTTTGGGATAAATGTCGACCAGATCATCCGGCGATCCGAGGATCGGAACAGAGCGGATCGAGCGTCCGGCATATTGCCCCGACGTTTCGATCAGGCCGATCGGATTAAATCCCTTGGCTTTTTTGCGGCGAGATGTGTCGCGCAGATAATTATACAGGCTTGACGCCTGACCGATCAGAATGGCGTCATGCGAGAAATGGGACGGTGAGCGGTAGAGCGCCCGCACGTCACCATTGCGGACCGCCATGACGATCAGGCGGGAGAGAACAATGCCGAGTCCGAGAAGCGTCCCGGCAATTAATGGCGCCGAACGCGGAAAGTGCAGCCCGCGATCAAACCCGAGAAACATGATCAGCGGCACGATCACCATCACGATGACGACACCCAGCAGCAGCCTGCGGAAATCAGCCAGCGAGGTGAACCGCCAGACGGCCCGGTACTGACGCATGAAAGCCCAGACAATGACCGTGACGACGCCGGCTATGATAGCGGACCGGTGGTCGATATCAGCCATGATCGGACGATTGATGGAATCGTAACGCCAGCGCACCGCCATCAGCATCGCCAACCAGGCCAGCGCACCGTCAAACAGGACCAGCGTTGCGCTGATCAGAGTTCTCACGACCGGGCGATGCCGGGTCGTCTTAGGCAGCGATTTCGATGCCGGGCGGATCATGCGGAACGTCCTTTCAGTCGCCGGAACGACCACCTTATCCGGTTATCGCGACCTTGCCCATCCCCATCTCCAAGAGCCTGACCCAGAATCACCAGCTGCTGCGACCGGACGGGGCGCGCCGAACCGGCGAGATAGACGCTGGGTTCGACCGCCAGCGGTCCCCCATCCGTCCGGAACCGCCAGCCGGCGCGACCTTTCTGGACCAGCAGCGCGCTAGACAGGTCCTGCGCCAGACTGACCCGGACATCCGGATGGAAGTGAAAGCGCAGAGCATAAGGTACGCTATCGCGTGTGATCGGCGTATCGCCCGCGGGCACGAACAGGCTGTCTTCGCCCCGAATATCGTCGCCATCTTCGCCCACGAACAGGCGGCGGCGATGGACCAGGCCATGAGCATCCTTATAGCCGTCATGCGCGGTTTCCAGCCAGATACCCGTGCTCTGCTCCTTGCGGCGGGCGCGGACATCGCCCGGGCCGACGGCAATCGCCGCCCCCAGCGCATCTTCCATAAAACCGCCATCCAGAATTGTGCCGGGCGAGCGACCGGCCAGCGTCAGCGCCGAATGGGCGTCACTGGAACGGACCGGGCGACGCCAGGACGGGGCTGCGCCGGGATGCCAGCCGCAATTGACCAGCAGACGACCTTCCGTGGTCGAGATTTCCATGGCGAGCGGGCCTAGATGCGCGTCGAGATCATGCGGGCGGGGCGGAACCCCGTGAGCGTCGACAATGACGACATTCGAGCCGGCTTCGAGCCGATGATAACCGGAATTTGGGCCGTAGGCGAACGGCTGCGCCGGCAAGCTGGGCGAGGCGGCGCGACCCCGCATCAGGGCATCGATCCGGGCCGGATCACCTTCATGGCCGCCGTGAAATACCGCCATGCCCCCATCCGTATGACGCAATGTCGCGATCATCGGGATCAGTCGGTCGATTGCGCGATCCAGCGCCCGTGAACCAGCCAGACCTGCCACTTGCAGGACTGCGTCCGTGCCTAGCAGGCAGGATAGGGCCTCGACCGCCGCCCAAGGTGAGCGACTGATATGACCGCCATCGGCCAAGATCTGTAGATTGATTTCTTCATCCAACCCGTCCAGTCCGCGCGCCAGATAGGCATCGGGTCGTTCGGCTTGACGGGCCCCGTATATGACCATCGCCGCTTGTCCTCGCAGCGCCGCCAGACCGGGGGAGAGCCGCGGTAAAGACCGGCGCAGAAAGCGCATCTGTCCGGCATAGCGATCCGACATCTGTCCAGAGCTGTCCGGCACGGCGGACAGCACCCAGCCCCAGTTCAGCATCCGTTCGGCCAGTAAATCCGGTGCGTGAACGAAACTATTCGGACCGGAAAACGCATCACTCCAGTGACGACACAGCTCAACCGCCTTGGCGGGGCCATCACTGACGCTAAGCAGGTCAGGCAACCACGAAAATCCATGCAGCCAGGCAGCAAAGCGCTCGGACGGCAATGTGACGGAAAAAGGATGGCCATGCGCCCCGACATCCAAAGTCTGTCCGGCATAGACCCAGCGGCCCGACAGGATCGCAGCCCCTCTCTCCCGGTGGCCATGCGGCAAAGCGGGTGACAGGGCGATCAGTTCCGGTGCCCGCCCGCCGCTCGGTCGCGCCGGGCGCAACGCCGTGATTGCGTTTGAAACGGTCTGCGCCGCCCGGACACGCACGGCATCCGCCAGAGTGATACGGCGCGTCACGCCGGATACTCCAGGAGGGCCAGATTATTCATCAGGGCGAATGTCTGGATCAGGCGCATGATCGGTGAAGGCGCGGCGCGCGCTCGCTCAGGCCGCAGCCGAAGCGTTAACCGCGGGCGCGGACCGCAATGCCGCGATATTGTCAGACAGGGATCCGGCGCCCTTGAAGACGGCACTGCCGGCGACCAGCGCCGACGCCCCTGCCGCGATACAGCGCGGGGCCGTTTCGGGATTGACGCCGCCATCGACTTCCAGAACGATGTCACGTCCGGTCGCATCGATCATGACGCGTAAGGCTTCGATCTTCACGAGCTGGCTGTCGATGAAGCTCTGCCCGCCAAAGCCGGGATTGACACTCATCACCAGGATCATGTCGAGCAGATCAATCACGGGTTCGACGACTGATAGAGGCGTCCCGGGGTTGAGGACCAGGCCCGGCTTTGCGCCGAGCGCGCGAATGGTCTGAAGACTGCGATGTGTATGCGGGCTGGCATCGGGATGAATGGACAGATAGTCAGCCCCCGCCTCGACAAAGGCCTCGAGATAAGGGTCCGCTGGCGCGATCATCAGATGCACGTCGAATGGTTTGGCAGAATGCGGACGCAGCGCTTTCACGACAGCCGGGCCGATCGTGATGTTCGGGACATAATGACCGTCCATGACATCGACATGGATCATGTCGGCACCCGCCCGGTCAACATCGGCCACCGCCTGACCCAGAGCCGCAAAATCAGCCGACAAGATGGACGGGGAAATCAGAACGTCGCTCACTGGGGGCCTTTCTCGGGGCGTCTGTCCGGGCTTGATACCGGGCCCGGCAGAGACACCCATCCGTTTGCACATAGTCGTCCGGAGCCGTGACTTAGCAGTGCCTGTGAGCGACCGCAACGTTGCGAACGGTCAGCGCACAGCAAAAGGCCCGATCCGGCTATTGCCGAACCGGGCCTTTCGAAAGCCAGACTGTCGAACCGCTTACTTGCGGATCGGCAGATAGTCGCTCGAGCTGTAGACGCCAGAGGACTGATAGCCTGACGAGTAGCTCGACCCGGAAGTCACGGCGTCGCCGACATAGATGTCGGTTGGCGTGCTGCTGAGGCTACACCCTGTCGAGATGCCCGACAGATGACAATCCGTCACGATAGGCGGCGAGTATGTGCTGACCGGAGGTGTGTAGGTCGTCACAGGAGCCGTATGGGTCGTCGTGCTGCTGTAGGAGTAGCTGGAGCCGCCATGCTGCAGGCAGGTGCCGTCAGGCTGGGCCGTGGTTCCCGCCGGGCATTCAGCTGCGATGGTCGACGAACTGATCGAACCCGACGAATAGGACCCGCTGCTATAGCTGGACCCTGACGAGATGACGGAGCCGCTGGAATAGCTGCTGCCGACATAGCCATGACCATTCTGCAAGCAGGTGCCGTCAGGCTGTGTCGTCGTGCCGGTCGGGCACGGAGCGATTTCGCTGCTGTAGCTCGGCGATGCGATATGTCCTGTGGATACATGACCCGTGCTGACAGTCGATGTGTAGCCTGTCGAGACGACACCGCAAGGTGAGCGCGTCACACAGCCGCTTGGGCTGCTTTCATAGTCATAATGCGAAAAGACGGCGACGGGTGCCGGTGCTGGCTTGTAGGCCGGAACGTGCGATTTCACACCACAGGCCCCTGCACAGGTCCCTGTGGATTCATATTCATGATGACTGAAGCCGTAGCGGTCGCTGGCGTGACCATTGGCGCAAGCCGTCAGACCCAGAGCGGCAACACCGGTCGCGGCCATTAGCGCGCTTCGGTAAAACTGTTTCGTGCTCATTCGAGCCTCCCATTTTGACACATCGCTTGGCGGATCGCTTCAAGACTCGTGCCAGTTCGGGGCCTCTGTGCCGCGAATCGGGTTAATGTCGCCTTTAAGAACTGAAAACGGCGTCATTACTGGCTAAAGTCCTGCTATAATGCCTGCCAATGCCCCTTTGTGCCTATATCTTTGCGACCCGTTCCAGCGCCGCGATGAAAAATCCGTCCATGCCGCGCCCATCGGACCCGTCAGGCGGCAGAATGCGAACCATTCCGCCCTCCAGTCGCGCATCCGGCACGTCCAACCCCTCAGGGAGTGACAGCGGAATCCGGCGAAAATCAGGCCTCGCCTTCAAAAGCTTGTGCACTCGGGCTGCGCCTTCACGCTCCTGCAACGAACAGACGGAATAGAGCAGCACCCCGCCCGGCGCGATTCCATTCGCGGCCTGCTTGAGCAGTTTGTCCTGCAAGCGCGTCAAAGGCGTAATGTCACGCTCCTTGCGGTTATAGAGAACATCCGGGTGACGGCGGAACGTCCCTGTCGCGGAACAGGGCGCATCCAACAGAATGGCGTCATAGGGCGTTTCGGGTTGATGCTCGGTCAGATCGGCTGTCAATACCGTCGCTTCCATCCGAGTGCGCGCGAGATTCTGGGTCAGGCGCTCCGTGCGGGCTTCGGACAGGTCGATCGACGTGACCTCCGCGCCCATGGCGCAAAGCTGCATCGTCTTGCCACCGGGGGCCGCGCAATAATCGGCGACACGCTTGCCTCTGACCCCGCCGCAGGCCTGCTCAAGCAGGCGGGCCGGCAGCGCCGCGGCTACGTCCTGGGCCCACCAGGCTCCATCATCAAAGCCGTCCAGTGCCTTGATGTTGCCGATCGCGTCCAGCCGGACTGTTGATCCACCGATCAATATGCCGCCCAGATGCGCCGCCCATTTTTCGGGATCCGATTTGACCGACAGGTCGAGCGGCGGTGCCGTCGCGAGCAGGAGCGCCATTCGCCGGACGGCAGCCTTGCCGTAAAGCCGCGTCCATTCGGACCGCAGCCAACCCGGAATGTTCTGGATCGGCGGAATGCGCGCGGCGTCGGCTTTACCGCTTTCGGCGATCTTGCGCAAAACGGCATTGACCAATCCCGTAAAGGGTTCGGATTTGCCATCGGCCTTGACCAGCGCGACCGTGTCGCCAACAGCGGCGTGGGGCGCGACATCCATGAAGACCATCTGCGCCGTCGCCGTCTGCAGATAGGCTTGCACGCGTCCGGGTGGTGGACGCTGAACCAGCGGATCAATGACGGCATTCACCTGTCCCAAGCGGCGCAGAGTTGCAGCCGCGATGGCCCGCGCGAAGGCGCGGTCTCTGGCATCCAGCCCTTCCAGAACAGGATTTCGTGCCAGGGAGCCTTCGACCCGGAAGCCTCGCCCCAGTACATCCGTAACTGCCATGGCGGCTGCCTTGCGCGCGGCCTGCGCATTTGTCAGCGGTTCACGACGTGGCCTTGACCAAGCCCGCTTCTCGCCGCCGCCCGACGAACCATCTCGCGACTGACGTCCTGTAGCCGGACCGCCTGGTGATTGGCCGCCCCGTGACTGGCCCCCTCGTGACTGGCCCCCTCGAGACGAGCCACTATCTCGGCGTGGACCGCCTTTTCCGGGCGGACGACCCTTATGGTCTGGACGCCCGTCCTTGCTCGGTGGACGGCCCTTACCGTCCGGCCGTCCCTTGCCGGGTGGGCGACCTTTGCCATCCGCGCGACCCTTGCCATCCGAACGACTTTTGCCGCCGGAGCCCGGTTTGCCGCTTCGGCCCTTATAGCCGCTGGACCCACCTTTGGCCGGACCGCCACTTTTATGATTGCTATCTGACATGATCGCGCCCTTACGGCAGGAGGTTGCCCGGGTCCATCGGACAGGACGCCAGAGCGCAGCGCCGGGCCGTCAGGCGGCACGCCCTATGGTAAACAGCACCCTAGCGCGAGATTCACTCGATTTTCAGCCTTACCCTGTAGCGAAACAGGACATCGGGTCCCTGGCCCGGTTTGACGCAAGGCGCTGTCCTTCCTACCTGTTGGCCATGTCGAAGACTGGTCCCAACACGCCGGAACATGCAGCACCCGGCAAGGCTCTGAGCCCTGCTGCCAAGCGCGCCCTGGAGGAAGCCGCCAAACGGCGACGGCTTCAGGACGCAACGGAGCGTCCGACCGAAAAGGGTGGCCCGAGCGGTGAAGAGCCGACGCGCTATGGAGACTGGGAACGAGGCGGCATCGCCTACGATTTCTAAACCCGGTCCCGAAGTCCCCGTCACGAACGCGCTTCACTGTACAAGGTGAACACGGTCTCCCACATCCGGGCGGCCAAACGGGAGTGGGAGTGGCGAAATGGCCATCAGAACAGCGCTTGGGCGCATAGGCGGCGCAGTTGCGCTATTGGGTGTCAGTACGGCTCCGGCCCTCGCCGGAGGAGCCTGCGGTGGTGTGCCGTGCGATCTCGGCACGGTCGCGCAGCCTGCCCTGCCGTCGGATTATGGTCCCGTCACGATCAGCAACCATACACCTTATGACTATTTCGACAGCGTCCAGTTCCAGCGCGCGCCACATGTCTCGATCACACGCATTCACAGCCTGCCACCGACCGTGGCCCTCTCAGATGCTCCTGTCGGTTTTACGAAAGGCTGCAATCCCAACAGCACGCTTTACTGCCGTCAGGCCGCACCGTCCGGTACCAAGCCGCCGACCACGCCGATCTACCGCCCGATCGGATCGCATGTGACGCCTTACCCGCTGACACAGGCCCCCGTCATTCACCCCCCCGTGGCGCACCATCCCGTGCAGTCCAGCCGGGTCGTGGCAGTCGGTCGCGGATATGATGCATCGAAATTCGTGCCGCGCGTCTATGGCGATCCCCATACGATCACGCCCGGCATCGCGCATGTTCCGACATCGATCGTGGACCGCGATCCTTATCGTGCGCAGGCCGTGCTCGACGCCGGACCCGGCGGCATTACGCCTGCCCTGCTCGGCGTGCCCGTGCGTCCCAACATTCCGCCCCGCCTGCCGATCGGCTACCCGCCGCCCTATGTCACCGCGACCAGCGCGCAGGGACAGCAGGCGCTGGGCTCGGTGACTGTGCGTCAAGGCTATGCGCAACAGGGATACATGCAACAGGGCCACACGACCCGCGGCTATGTGTCGTCCGGCCACGTCACGACGGGACATGTCGGCGGGCCGCTGATCCACCCCCGACCGCCGGTCCAGCCCGGCCCTGCCCCGACCGTTTGCCGCTCCGGCCCCGCCGTAACGCCCACCCCTGTCGGGCGTTACCCGGCTCACGGTTACAGACCCGTTCAGCCGCCAGTCGCGACGCCGAGTTGTCAAGCAAACAGACATGCCCGCAGCCGCTACTAGACTGATTAACAAATAGACTTAATGCAGGCCGGGATCGTTTGGCGACCCCGGCTTTGCGCGTTTTGCATTAACCAAATGCGCGACTGATTGGCATGCCCTTTGCAGCCCCGACACTCTCTGCGCCGGATCCGGTGCGGATTGTCGTCAACGCTTTTTCAGCGAGGGTTCAACCGTGTCAAAACTTCTCAAGGCCGCTACAGGACTGGCTGGCGTTCTGGCCCTTACGGGCGTCGCTCAAGCTGGCAATACGAGCGGGACAGTCTGCGTCACGCCGCCCCCGCCCCCGCCCAGCTGCACATCCTGCGATGGTCCCCGCACGGGCCACAGCACGCTGCCGCCGCTATCATCCTATTTCGAACATCAGGCGCGCTGCGTTGCCAAACCTCAGCATGTTCCCGTGCCGAGCCAGAAACCGGTACACCGGACTGTGCATAGTCCTGACGCCTATCCTGCCGTTGTCTATAAATACAAACCCACGGTGACGGTCAGCAAGCCGGATCCGTGCACGACGGTCATCACCAAGTGCGAAACGACGGTCGTGAAGAAAGTGGGACGGGTCGTTCATCCACCCGTCGTACATCCACCTGTGGTGCGTCCCCCAGTGATCAGGCCGCCGGTTGTTCATCCTCCGGTCGTGCGGCCGCCGGTCGTGCATCCGCCGGTAATCCATCCGCCTGTCATCTATAGGCCGCCCGTCGTCAGGGTCGTCCGCCCGATCGTGCCCGTACCCTATCCGGTGCCTGTGCCCGTGACCTATCCGGTCTATGCGCCCTGCCCGACAGGACCGGCCCCGTGTCATCCGCGTGCGATCCGATCATCGCGATATGGCTCGGGTTACTAAGACCGTCAGGTCACCAAGCCTGTCGACGGATAAGCCTTAGCGGCGTCGGAAATCGACGCCGTCAATTTCGGCCATGATGGCCCGGGCCGCGTGCGCCGGGTCTTCGGCCTGTGTCACCGGACGACCGATCACCAGATGAGTCGCGCCGGATGAGAGCGCCGCTGACGGGGTTGCGATCCGTTTCTGGTCGCCTGCAGCACTGCCTGTTGGGCGAACGCCCGGCGTCACAACCAGAAAACTGTCCGGCACGACAGACCGGATCGCCGCTGCTTCCAGTGGCGAGGCGACGACGCCGTCCACCCCCGCATCAAGCGCCTGCCGCACCCGTCGCATCACCAGATCTTCGGCGTTGTCATTATAGCCGATATCTTCCAGCGCCTGTTTATCGAGCGATGTCAGGACCGTGACACCCAGAATTTTAAGGTTTGAGCCGCCTTTCCCCCTTACCGAGGCACGCATAACATCCGGTCGCGCATGAACAGTCAGAAGCTGCGCATCCAACCCGGCAACAGAGGCTGTCGCTTTTTCAACCGTTGCGTCGATGTCGTGAAATTTGAAATCGAGGAACACGTTCTTACCCTGCGCGCGCAGCTCGCGTCCTAGCTCCACACCGCCAATGGGCAGCAGCTGCAGGCCGATCTTGTAGCTGGCGACACTGTCGCCCAACGTGGCCGCCATGGCCCGCGCCTCATCCACGGATGGCAGATCAAGCGCGACGAAAACACGAGCGTCGGCTGCCATAGTGTTGGCCGGAGCAATCATGCGTCGTCTCCAGAATTGCGGAACTTGGCGGAGCGCTCCGCCATCATTTTTTTCACCCGGGACTGCGGCAGGAACCGCCCCAGCCGTGCAATCGTGCGGTTGACCTTACCCGGAATGAAGACATCAACATTGTCTTCCAGCGCGTCGGCCCCGAGACGCGCGCAGTCTTCCGCGCTCATCTTCATATAGTCCGGCAGCTGGTTGATCCCTTCGCGCGTCCCGTTGACGTCGTGAAATTCCGTAATCGTAAAGCCTGGACACAGGGCCGAGACATGCACACCTGTTCCGTCCAGCTCCAGATTAAGGCTCTGAGCGAATTTGACCAGATAGGCTTTCACGGCGGCATATAATGTATGTCCGCGACTACCCGGCATATGCCCGGCCAGACTCGCCACATGCATGGTCCGGCCAAAACCACGCTCCACCATGCCGGGCAGAACCTTGCGCGTGGCTTCGACCACCACACCGACCATAAGTCGATTGAACAGGTCATGTTCCTCCCACGAACTGTCGAGAAACATGCCGGGATGACCGTAACCCGCATTATTGATCAGGCCGTCGATTACGAGGCCTTTGGCAGCGATATCGGCCAGAATTTCATCGACCGCCCCATCCGCCATCAGATCCGCAGAGACGTGATCGACCGACACGTCATGCCCGGCTTCGATTTCGGTCTTGAGCGCTTCGAGCCGGTCCGTCCGGCGCGCGGTCAGGATCAGGTTCCAGCCGCGCGACGCATATTCGCGCGCCAGCGCCGCGCCGATGCCGGCTGAGGCTCCTGTAATCAACATGGTACGGCCCGCGTGTGGATCCGCCATTTCTGTCCCCTTTGTGAGTTTGCGCCAGCGCAGCCGCTTGCTAGACGCGTCGCCATGACAAGGCAAATCCTCACCCATCTTCCGCTGGTCGTTCTTGGCGGGACCCTGCTTTCGGCCTGCAGCACGGTGAACTTCAACGATGCGGAGCCGGAAAAATATATCGGCATGGAGTGCGAACAGCTGGACTTGCTAGCGGAGAGCTACCGATCCGAGACCCAGGACATATTGTTCGATGATGTCAGTGAGCTGGAACGCCGCAATCAATCGACCCGGGACAATGGCGCGCGATCCGATGCCCGACCCTATGAAATCGAGCAAGAACGGGAGCGTCGCTCTGTCGCGCTGGCCCGCCGCCAGAAGGGCTGCCTCTAATTGGAGACGCTGACCAGTCTGCGGCTCGGCATCTTTGTCGGCATCTTGCTGGTCTTCATCGGTCTGGAAGCATCCTTTCCGGCCCGGAAGCGCGTCATGGCGCGCTGGCCCCGCTGGCGCACCAACCTCTCACTGTCGGTCCTGGGCAGCCTTGTCAGCATTCTGATGGCACCCGTCGTCGCGGTGAGTGTTGCCGCCCTGGCCTCCGCGCAGGGGTGGGGTCTGTTCAATAGCGTCCCGCTTGACCCTTGGGTCGAAGGGTTAGTCGCGATCATCCTGCTCGATCTCGCCATCTGGGTTCAGCATGTCGCCTTTCATCACGTCCCTTGGCTGTGGCGACTGCATAGCGTCCATCATACGGACCGCGATCTGGACGCCACCAGTGGGGTGCGATTCCACCCCATCGAAATCGGGATCAGCCTGATCTGGAAGGCGGTCGTGATTCTCGCGCTGGGCCCGTCGGTCATCGCCGTTATTCTCTTCGAAATTGTTCTGAACGCCATGGCGATCTACACGCATAGCAATACGGCGCTCCCCAAAGCTCTGGACCGGGTCCTGCGCCGCCTGATCGTCACGCCCGCCATGCATCGCATCCATCATTCCGTCGATGAGCCGGAGACGAATTCGAATTACGGTTTCAATCTGTCGATCTGGGACCGTTTATTCCGGACCTACCGGTCTGAGGCGGCGGACCCACTGACACTGGGTCTGTCGGAGCACCAAAATAGCACACCTGCCCGACTATGGGACTCGCTGCGCCTTCCCTTTCGGCGGTCTGCACCCTAAGATCACCCTATGCTGCTGACCACCCTCATGCTGATCCTCGTCCTGGCACTTGGCGTCTGGGCGATCCTGATTTTCAACAAACTCGTCGGGCTCAGGCAGATGGCGAATAATGGCTGGGCCGATATTGAGGTACAGCTGAAACGGCGCGCGGACCTGATCCCGCAGATCGTCAAGACCGTCAAAGCCTATGCGGCGCATGAACGCCGCCTATTCGAAGATGTGATCGACGCCCGCAACCGGGCACTGTCTGCCGGCGATGATATTGGCGCGCGCGGGACCGCCGAAGGGGCCGTTGCACGCGGCGCATCACGCCTGTTCGCGCTGGCCGAAGACTATCCTGAGCTGAAAGCCAATGAGAACTTTCTCGATCTGCAAAACGAGTTGTCCGAGACGGAAGACAAGATTGAAATGGCCCGGCGCTTCTACAACGGCGCTGTGCGCGAGCTGAACACGAAGATCGAAACCGTCCCGTCCAACCTGATCGCCGGGCCGTTCGGCTTCCGCCAGAAGCCCTATTTCGAGATCGATGAGAGCGACGCCGTCGTCCCGACCGTGGAATTTGACGCATGAAGGCGCTGCTCGGTCTTCTGATCGCGCTGCTCTGGTCGGGACTGGCCCTCGCCCAGGAACGGATCACCGATTACGCGGTCGACATCGTCGTGGAACAGTCTGGCGAATTGCTGATTACTGAGACGATCGAACTCATCAGCGAAGGCGTGGAAATCCAGCGCGGTATCTTCCGCGAACTGCCCGCGCGATACACTTTCATGGGAGTGTCGCAGCCTTACGATTACGAGCTGCTGGACGTCACGCGTGACGGCGCCGAGGAACCGGTAACGGTACAGCGCAACGGCAATGCTGTCTTGCTACGGATCGGTCGGGCGGACCGCCTGCTGGAGCCTGGCCCGCACCGCTATGTCATCCGCTACCGTGTGGACGACCAAATTCGACGCCACCGTGGCCAGAACGATACCTATGGCGACCGGGAGGAGCTTTGGTGGACACCTGTCGGAACCTACTGGAATTTTCCGATCGAGCGCGCGAGCGCGACTGTGCGCTTCCCGGACGGCGCACGCATTATCGACACGACCGTCGTCACGGGCCGGGCTGGTAACCAGCGCGCGGACGCGTCCGTGACGGTGCAAGACGACAGCGTCATCATCGAGACCAACCGCCCGCTGCCCCGTCGCAATGGGTTGAACCTGTCCATCTCCGTCGCACCGGGCACGATCCTCCCCATGAGCGCGGAACGCCAAGCCCGTCTGTTCTGGATTCGCTGGGGGGCACCGATCCTGCTGGGTCTGGGCGGATTGGCTATTTTCGGCTTCTATATTCTGACATGGAGCCGCATCGGGCGGGATCCGCAAAAGCCCCCGGTCTTCCCGCGCTATGCGCCCCCCGTGATGAAGGACGGCAGGCCCTATAGCCCCGCTGCCCTGCACTACATCCATCATAAGGGTTTTCGCGACATGGATGCGTTCTCCGCCATGCTGATGCAACTCGGTGCGCAAGGCCTGCTTGACATTGAGGCCGACAAGAAACGCACGGTCATCCGGCATCGGTCCGACGAAGCGGATCATCCCGACGCGAAAGCCCTTCTGTCCGAAATCATGGCCGGGCGGCGTGGAGTTCTGGAACTTGACGGGGGCACGGATACGACGTTCCACAAGGCCCTGACGGCATTCCACAAGCATATATCCGACCGTTACGGCCCGACCTATTACAAGCGTAATGTCGGCTGGGCCGTGCTCGGCTTTTTCGTGTCGGCCGCCCTGGCCGGGATCGTCATTGCCTCCCCGGTCGCCAAGAACAGCGCGCTGGTCCTGACCCTGTTCGCAGGTCTGGCAGGTCTGAATCTGCTGTTTGCATTCCTGCTGCCTGCCCCGACGAAACGCGGCGCGCAAATCGGCGCGGAGATCGAAGGATTTGAACTCTATCTCAAGACCGCCGAAGCAAAACGGATCAACACAGCCAACCCGCTCGGCGATCAACCGCCCGCCATGACGGTCGAGCTTTACGAACGCTTTCTGCCCTACGCTATGGCGCTCGGTGTCGAGAAGCCCTGGACGAAACAGTTCGAGACCTCTCTGCCGCGCGACGCCGCCGACTACCGCCCCAGCTACGCGACCGGCAACGCCTTCCGAGCCGGCAAGGGCCCGGTCGATTTCTCCAAGAGCTTCGGCAAGACATTGACGGCAGGTGTCGCCGCGGCGGCCCCGGTGAGCCAGAGCAGCGGCAGCGGCTTCTCGTCAGGCTCCGGTGGCGGGGGATTCTCCGGCGGGGGCGGAGGCGGTGGTGGCGGAGGGTGGTGAGACACTTCCTATGAGACAGATATGCCCCATATTATCCTGACCCACACATCGGATCTGACAGCCCTCGCCGAAGGCCTGTTGAGCGATCTTTGCGATATGGCTGAAACCCAAGGCTTCGACCGCCCTCTTATCAAAGCCTATACGCTTCCGATCGGATCATCCGTCATGGCCGGCGTGCCGGACGCGCCCATGCTGCGCCTGACCTTGCGCATTCTGAGCAAGGCTGAACGGACGCCGGACATGATCGCAGGGTGGCTCGACGATCTACTGGACCGCGCGGGCCGCGATCTGCCGGGAGGTTGTATTCTGACAGGCGAAGCCGTCGCGCTGCCCGAACATTATGTCAGCCGGACCATACCGGGCTGATCCGTCCCTGTTTGCCGGATGACCTAATGGAGACGCATCCATGAAGAAACTGATTTTCACGATCCTGATCGGCCTGACCCTCATCAGTCTGGCGATTTTCGCCTTTGCCCGCGATATTGAACTCAGGCTGGCGCAATCGGATATTCAGGCCACCATCAATGAAACCATTCAGTCGCAAACCTATGAGTCCTTTGGCGTCACGATCACCGTCAATCGCGCCGACATCGCATTCACGGCCGACAACCGGATCACTGTCGATGTGGATTTTGGCGCAGACGGGTTTCAACAAGTGGCGCAAGCTTCGGGTCAGTTGACGACTGGGCTGCGCTATGACGCACCCAGAATTTATCTGGACGACATTCAACCCGTCGATATGGATTTTTCATGGGGAGAGGCCTCTGATGCGGAAGTCAGTGACCTGAAACATGTCGCGCGTGACTTTCTCAAGAGACAACGCGACGCCATGCGCGATGACGTTGCGCGGCAGGCTCTGGACAGGCTGGTCGAACAGAATCGTTCCCGACTGGAGGACGCGACGGCCCGCGTCACGCGCGGTTTCTTCCAGACAATCCCGATTTATGACCTCAACCGGGCGGGAACCAAGGGATCGCTCGTGAGCCTGGCTTTAAAGGATGTCCGGTTCGAAGCCGAGACGGCTGTAATCACGCTCAGTCCGCGTCAGGCGCTGCTGAAAATTCTCGGCGTCGTCGGCATTCTGGCCCTTATCATCGCATTCTTCGCCATGCAGTTTCTGCCGGGATACTTTATCGATCGTGTTGCTCCATCCGGGAAAGACGATCCGCAATAAAACGCTATCTACCCTTCCCCTTCTCCGCGCGTGGCATCGGAATCTGATAGGTGACCCGCTGCGGGAACGGGATTTCGATATTGTTGGCTTTCAGCGTGCGCCAGATGATGAAGCCGACGTCGGAGGTGAACTTGTTGGGTCCGTCATCGATCCCCTGACACCAGAATTCGACGCACATATTGATCGAGCTGTCACCGAAATTGCGAAATTCCACGCTCGGCTCATCCGGTTCGGCCAGCACGTCGGGATGTTCCAGAACGGCGTCGCGAACCAGTGGCACGAGCGCATCCAAGTCCGTATCGTAGGAGACGCCGAAATCGACTTCGTAACGCTGTAGCGGGCTGTCATGCGTCCAGTTCTCGTAAGAACTTTCCGTGAAATGCGTATTGGGGACGATGATGTCCTTGCCGTCGGCGGTGGCAACCGTGGTCGAGCGCATATTGATCGCCTTGACCCGTCCGAACACGTCGCCTTCCAGCATGACGAAATCGCCGACCTTCACGGAGCGGTCGAGCAGGATGATCAGACCCGACACGAAGTTGGCGGCGATCGGCTGCAGGCCCAGCCCGATACCGAGGCCGACCGCACCGACCGCAACCGCCAGACCGGAGAGCGGAATACCCGCAGCACCGAAGGCCAGAAAGACCACGGCGGCAAAAACGCCGATCTGCAGCAGTTTGGCGAGGATTTCGCGCGCCCCGACATCGAGGCTTTCCTGCGCCCGGATCGCGCTCTGCCCGCGCTCATTACCGAGCGAGCCGAGCCAGAAGAACAGTGCGCCGAACAGACCCAGCCGGATGACCGCCAGCAGGGTGATGGCGCTGTCTTCGCCGAGAGAAACCGCCTCGAGCGCCGCTGTCAGATCGTCGAAGTAGCCTAGCACAGCCAGTAGTGCGAGCGGGACCAGCGTCCAGATCGCGACCTTGCGCCAGAGCGGATCGTCCACGAAAACCTTGATCGCGCGGTAGACCAGAAAGACGACGGCGAGGCTTTGCGCAATCTTGACCAACCAGTCCTCCCCGAGCGGCTCCATGCCGCGCAAGAGGATCGCGGCCACGGCCAGCAAGCCAACCAGCAGGATGGCCCGCAGGAACTTTCCGGCCCTGAACAGCACGAAGCGAAGCTTGTAGAGCGATGCGTCGTCCGCTGGCGCAATCCGCAGCATGGGAATGGCGCGCTTGATGATCGACGCCACGATCGGCGCAATGACA
This sequence comes from Algimonas porphyrae, assembly GCF_041429795.1. Lineage (NCBI taxonomy): Bacteria > Pseudomonadati > Pseudomonadota > Alphaproteobacteria > Maricaulales > Robiginitomaculaceae > Algimonas > Algimonas porphyrae. The sequence continues at coordinate 146,990 of NZ_CP163424.1, forward strand.
ATGGCCAGCGCAATCGCAGCCAGCTGAGCGAGAAAAGCCGGGCTTTGCAGCCAGACGGTCAACTGCTCCAGCCATCCCTGCGCGCGTTGCGCCATCCCATCCATATCCATTGTCATTGACCCCGATGTTCGTGCGGCGGCTCTATGGCGCGCAGCAAAGCATCAGGCAAGAGAGAGGCCCTGCATTATGCGCGTTTGACTTGCGCAGGTCGCTCAATCGGCCATGATTGCATACTGTTTCCTGACCGGAGCCTCTCATGACTGCTCGTCGCCATTTGATCTTTCCCGCGCTTATCTCTATCCTCTGGTTCGCCCTCGCGACCCCGGTCTGGGCCGGAGAGGTTACGCGGGAGCCCGGAAAGACATTCGAATGGACGGCAACCGAATGTCTGCGTCCGGCCCGTCCCTTCATCGCCGCAAACCATCCGCAAAGACAGACGCTGATGCAGGATTATGCGCTGAAGGTGGCTTACTATCTCGACTGCCTGAAACAGGAAGCGCAGCGTGATTTCGACCGCAGCCAGATGGAAATGCAACAGGCGATCCAGAAGACGCTGCAAAAGGAAACGGATCGCCTGAATGACGAGGTTCTACGCCTGGCGAAAGACCGGTAGTTCTCACCCGTCTGCGGCGGACAGGCCGATTGATCACGCCAGCCTTAGCGGCCCGTATCCGTCATATCAGTTTCAAGCGCGGTTTCGGCATTCGACCGCAAACGTTCCAGCATGTCGAATGCGAGTGATTTTTCGGAAGCCGAAAAGCCGTCAAACAAGGCATCGTTGATCTGTTCATGGAAATCGGACAGATGGTCGAGCGCCTGTCCTGCCTTCGTCACATCGACGACACTCACACGGCCATCGTCCCCGGACGGCTTTCTGTAGAGAAGGCCACGTTCCTGCATACGCGCCACGATACGCGACGTGGCCGGCACGCCGCTTCTCATCATGTTGGAGATCGTCGTTATTCGTAGCGGCCCGTCGCGCCAGATGCATGACAGAACGACCCATTGCGGAAGGGTGAGGTCGTGTGGTTCCAGCCGTTTCGCACAGAGTGCGTTCATGCGCCCTGTAGCGAAGTTGAGACTTCTGCCGATGGATCGAACGGGGGTCACATTTTTTGTTGCCATGTAAAGTAAAGCCTCTAAGAAAGTTTACATGTAAACTTTCTAATGTCTGGTCCCTTCCTATGTGGGACCGAGCGACAAGTGAAAAGGAACTTTCCTATGGGCAAACATGTGCTGTTGATTGGCTGGCACCCCAGCGTGGTCGACTATTCCAAACATCCAGGACTGGACGCAGCAACGCTCGAGGCTGCTCTGCGAGCTGACGAACAGGCCTTGAATGATGCTGGCTACAAAGCCTCTCTCGGCTTCATTCATGACGATGATAGCGCAGCCGACACGGTTGCAAGTATGCTGCGGGGCACACGTTTCGATGTGGTCCTGATCGGCGCTGGCGTTCGCAAGAATAACGACAAGTTTCTTGTCTTCGAAACACTCGTCAATGTGGTGCACGCCAATGCGCCGCAGGCGAACATCGCGTTCAACACCGGGCCTAGAGACACGGCCGACGCGGTAAGGCGCTGGACTTGACGGGACTGTTACTGTTTCGCCGGAAGCAGTATCAGAGCGGAAACTCTGCGCGGAAATCGCGGGCTGGGGCTGTGTCGGTTGCAGGGCGTGCCAATGCGTAGCGGAGCGCCTGTCCATCGATGCTCAGCGTCCAGACATTCGGGTTGGATACGGCGATACCGTTTTCCGTAAAATTGGCCTTGGTCTGTTCATCCGCCGGGAAATCCTGCCGCTGTGCGGTTCCGCCATCCCGGGCCGGTCCGCCATAGTCCGTGACCGCTGACGGCGTACCGTCAGGCTCCACATGAATATGACGAAAAATCAGCGCGTCGCCCGTTCGACCGAGAACCCAGGTTCGCGACATGTCGCTCCCGACCGCGAGCGGCATGCGGATCACATCCTCCGAGCAACTGACGGGGCCGACGGTCAGCACTTGTCCGATCCAGTCCGCATCGACGGCCTGATCGCTGACGACCTCTCCGGTCACCGTCCTGTCGCAGAGAGCCAACATATTGTCGAAAAAGGCATCAGACGCAGTCTGCGGCGAAGTACAGGCCGCAAGAGCCAGCGGCGCGATAAGGAACAGGGTTCTCATGTGTCGACATCCGCATCGAGGGCATTGCTGATGATAAAGTCGCGGCGGGGTTCGACCACATCGCCCATCAGTTTCGTGAACAGATCGTCGGACGCATCCGCGGCTTCGATCTTGACCTGCAGAAGCGAGCGCGCATTGGCATCCAGCGTTGTCTCCCAGAGCTGATCCGGGTTCATTTCGCCGAGCCCCTTATAGCGCTGGATCTTGAAGCCCTTGCGACCGATTTCGAAAATGGTTTCGAGCAATTGCGCCGGACCATTGATCGGCACTGCGTCCTTGATCTCTCCCGATTTCGATGGGCGGCGGAACCAGGCCGTACCGTCGAATGTCTCCTGCAGGGACTCCGACATGCGGTTCAGGCGACGCGCGTCGGATGATTCCCGGAAGGCGTGACGCAGTGCGTAACGTTCGGTCACGCCGCGAACCTCGCGCTCGACCACGAGCGCCCCGTCATCGTCGTAACGGGCAATCCAGCCATCTTCGCCTTCATCGGCGATACGGTCGAGACGGGCCGCGGCACCGTCCAGCCGGTTTGGCATTTCGTCTGGCGCGAGTACGCCGCTGATGGCGAGTTGCGAAATGATGTTGTCAGGCGCGCGATGTTTCAGCCGGTCGATCAGGCTTTGCGCCTGCAATGCTTCGCGCGCGCGGGTCTTCAAGTCTTCGCCGGAGACGACGGCCCCGCTGGACAGTTCCAGCGTGGCGTCTTTCGACCCGGCATCGATCAGATATTCGTCCAGCTCGCCCTGATCCTTGATGTACTGGACCGACTTACCACGCTCCACCTTATAGAGCGGCGGCTGCGCGATGTAGAGATAGCCGCGTTCGATCAGCTCCGGCATCTGGCGGTAGAAGAAGGTCAGCAGCAGCGTACGGATATGCGCGCCGTCCACGTCGGCGTCGGTCATGATGACGATCTTGTGGTAGCGCGCCTTGTCCGCATCGAAATCCTCGCGCCCGATGCCGGTGCCGAGCGCGGTGATCATGGTGCCGATTTCCTGGCTCGAGAGCATACGGTCGAAACGCGCACGCTCGACGTTCAGGATTTTGCCCTTGAGCGGCAGGATTGCCTGGTTCTGGCGGTCGCGCGCCTGTTTGGCCGAGCCCCCAGCGGAATCGCCCTCCACGATGAAGATTTCAGACAGGGCGGGATCACGTTCCTGACAGTCGGCCAGCTTGCCGGGCAGACTGGCAATGTCGAGCGCGGACTTTCTGCGCGTCAGGTCACGCGCCTTGCGCGCCGCCTCGCGCGCGGCGGCTGCCTCCACGATTTTCAGCACGATCTGTTTCGCACTCGTCGGATTTTCCTCGAACCAGTCGCCGAGCGCTTCGCCCATCGCGCTCTCCACGACGGGACGCACTTCGGAACTCACCAGCTTGTCCTTGGTCTGGGAAGAAAATTTCGGGTCTGGCACCTTGACCGACAACACGCAGGTCAGCCCTTCGCGTGCATCATCACCGGAAATATTGACCTTCTCTTTCTTGGCGATCCCGGACTGGGCGGCATATTTATTGATGGTCCGGGTCAGCGCGCCGCGAAAACCGGCGACATGCGTGCCGCCGTCGCGCTGTGGGATGTTGTTGGTGAAGGCGCGGACATTCTCATGGTAGCTGTCATTCCACCACAGGGCGGCTTCCACCGTAATGCCGTCAACCTCTTTCTCGACCACGATCGGTGCGTCGATGACGGGCGCCTTGTTGGCGTCGAGATGGCGCACAAAGGCCTCGATCCCACCTTCATAATAAAGCTGCGTAACGATATGTTCTTCGGGACGTTCATCGGTCAGCGTGATGTTCACCCCGGAATTCAGAAAGGCCAGCTCGCGCAAACGCCGCTCCAGCGTGTCGCGGTCGAACTCCGTCATGGTGAAAGTCTCGTCGGACGGCATGAAGCGCACCTCCGTACCGGTCAGCACCTTGGTCGACCCATCGCGGCGTGTTTCCTCGGGCGCGTCGCCGACAATCTTAAGCGGAGAGACGGCATCGCCGTGGCTGAATTCCATCTCGTGAACCTTGCCATCACGCCAGATGCGAAGGCGAAGCCAGACCGACAGGGCATTCACCACTGACACGCCGACCCCGTGCAGACCGCCTGAGACCTTGTAGCTGTTCTGATCGAATTTGCCGCCAGCATGAAGCTGGGTCATGATGACTTCGGCGGCGGAGACACCTTCTTCGCCATGGATCGCAACGGGAATGCCGCGGCCATTGTCGCGCACGGAACAGGATCCGTCCGGGTGCAACGTCACCTCGACCTTGTCGGCATGCCCGGCCAGGCTTTCGTCGATGGAATTGTCCACGACTTCATAGACCATGTGGTGCAGGCCCGAGCCGTCATCCGTATCGCCGATATACATGCCCGGCCGTTTCCGAACCGCATCCAGACCCTTCAGGACCTTGATACTGTCAGCCCCATATTCGGGCTGTTCGGGAAGGGCGGCGGCAGGGTCGGACATACGGCTCGAATCAATCGTTTCGGATGCCCTACATGTAGGGTTTTACGCCGCATAATGCACGAATTTTACAGTCTTCCCTGCTGACTAGGATAAGAGAAGATTGCCCACTGACAGCTGGGCTCCTGCCGTCGTCGCTATTTGCTTGATGGCGACGGGGTCCCCGTCAATTCCGTTATTGTGCGCGACCGACAGAACCTTGGTTACGCCCTCGATCGCGTTCGTCACCGTGATCGATCCGAAGTCGGAAAACGGATCGAAATCCGTAACCCGTGTCGACGCATCGCCCACACCACCTGTCTCAGGCGGGAAGAACTGATTATCCTCCGGGCCGGTCCAGAGATCGTCACCCATGAGAAGAAAGTCGAAATCATCGTAATCCATAGCACCCTCATTTGCTTTGCTTTGCTTTGCCCTTTCACGGGTAATCGCAGTATCGGCAATGTCAAGCTGCAGCGCGCAAGAGCCGCTATTGTCGGCCTTGCAACGCAAGACTGTTGCGAACATAATTCCCCCAAACGCGGGAGAACTTCACACATGCGACACATGAAAGCCGTTCTGGCATCTGGTCTGATGGCAAGCCTCTGCGCCTGTTCGCCGCAACAGGATGTGGCTGAAAATCCGTCCCTTGATACGCCCACATCACAGACGGGCGTTGAAGACAGGACACCCGTCGATATTTTCGATGCGGACGCCTTTCTGGACGCGGCCAGCCCCGAACAACGCGCTATCCTGGGTGAAATTCGCGACATCGACGCCAACCTGGCCCCAACCGATCCGAATGCGATCATCGCCGCCGTGGCGTCGGCCCGCACCAAGGCCGAGGGCGTTCTACCCGAATCCCATCCCGCCTGGGCGGCCCTGACCAACCTCGAGGCCACGGCGCAGTTCTATCTGGGTGACCCTGCCAAGGCCTATGAGGGTCTGCAAAAGGCTTATGAAGAATTCAAGCTGGCCGGTCATCACCCGAGCGATGAGTCGATTCAGACGCTCGGCAGCCTTGTCACCATTGCCCGGATGCGCGGAGAACCCGAGCAGTCCGAAGCTTATCTCGAGGAACAGCGTATCGCCGTCGAAGCCGTGCAGGGCCCGTCGAGCATGGATATGTCGCAAATCCTCTACAATAAGGGGGCCATCGCCTTTTCGCGCAACGATTATGCATTGGCCATCGACTGGATGAAGCAGGCCGTGGCCATGTCCACCGCCGAACATGATCCGGACAGACCCGAGCAGGTGGAACGTGTCGTCGGACAGACGACATCCCTTGCCGCGCTCTATGACCGCACAAATGCACCGGGACAGGCAGTTGAATATAATCGACGGGCGTCTGACCTGGCCGCAGCGCGGCTGCCCGCCGGTCAGCCGACGCGTCTATTCGCACAGAATAATTATGCCAGCATGTTGTCCAATCAGGGTCGTTTTGCAGAAGCCCGAACGATCCTGGTCGACGTTCTCGAACAACGGCGCAATGATCCTGATCCTGAAAGCCGCGAAATGGGCATCACCCAGCATTCGCTGGGCTTTGCTCTCATGAAGCTTGGTGATGAAGAGGCCGCCGAAACCCATCTGGTCGAGGCCAGACGCCTGTTCCAGCAAGGCGAAGGCCGGGGCGAACCCCTGCGGGCCACGCTCTCGCTGGCGGTTCTGGCGGAAACGGCTGATCGCACCGGGCGCTACGAGACGGCACGGGAACGCTGGATCGAAGCGGACCGGGAATTTATTGAACTAAGCGGAGAAGAAAATACGGAACGCGTTCCGGTGTTGTTGTCTTTGGCACGCAACGCGGTCAAGCAGGGCGCGAAGGACGAGGCGCAACCTTTTGCTGTCAGCGCCGTGTCAATTGCCGAAGCGCGCAGCATGACGGATCATCCTTTCGCCCTTCAGGGACGCATTCTGGCCGGTCTGAATAACGCCGACGCGCGCCAGGCCGCGATCAGGGACGCCCTGTCGATTTCCACCCGGGAAACAGCCGCCGCCCGACTGGCGCCCGATTACGATCCGGGACGTCTGTCGATCTATCACCCAGCCCTCGACGTCGCCGCTGGACTGTCCTTGCGGGACGGTCGGATCGACGACGCGCTGGAGGCGATGCAGCTGCGCCATCTCGATGAAGTGGCGGAAAATGCGATTGCCGCCCGCTTGCGGCGTGATACGGATGATGCTGACTCCCTGCGCACCTTGCAGGATGCGCGGCAACGCTACACCGAACTGGACCGACAATATCTGGCCGCGCTGGCCGCCGGGTCGGACGCGCTGTCCGATGCCGCCAAGGCGCGAAACGAACAGCTGGCCACAGTTCGCCAGTTGTTGGAGCAGATGGACTCACACGCACTCAACTGGGACGCCACACGCTCGGATGCCGTCCGGTCGCGTCTCGCAGACGGGCAAGGCCTGCTCATCCTTCATATGGGTGACGTCTTCCCGGCAGCGGCCCTGATCACACAGGACACGACGATCCATGCCCCGATTGCCGCGACGCATGTCGAGCTGATCGAACACATTCGCGCCCTGCGAATGAGTGTCGACATAACATCGACTGGCGATGACGGGCTCGACAGCGCAGCCAATCTCTACCGCACGCTGTTCCCGGACAATTTGCAGGACGCGCTCTCTGAACTGTCCGATCTTCTGATCTACGCCCCCGGAGACGGGCTTTCCGTCCCTTTTGCCGCGCTGAGAGACGAAAGCGGGACATGGCTTGGGGAAGCCAAAGGGCTTCGTGTCCTGCCGGTTCTGTCCAATCTCGGCACGGGCCAGCCCATTTCTGAAAGAGCCAGGTTCATCGGCATTGGCGACCCGACCCTGTCGCCGCCGCCTGCCGGCCAGGTCTCTGAGAACCAGACACCTGACGACCAGGCTTCACCCGACCCGACCTATATGTCGGCGATCGCCTCATTCGGTCCGGGCATCCTGATGCGGGGCGGCATGGGTGACGCCGCCGCGATCCGAAGCCTGCCGTCCCTGCCCGCCACGCGTCAGGAGCTGAACACTGTCGCGCAGTTCTTCGGCAAGCGCAGGTCCAAGGTTCTGTTGGCCGCAGATGCGACCGAGGCCGATGTCCGGGAGAGCGGGTTCGAGGATTATAACGTCATCAGCTTTGCCACCCATGCGCTGGTATCCGGCGAAATCCCCGGCCTGAAGGAACCGGCGCTCGTCCTGACACCACCAGACGGTGAGGCGACGTCGACCCGCAATGACGGGCTTCTGACCCAGAGCGAGATTACCGAGTACGATATTGATGGCGGCTGGGTTGTTCTGTCCGCCTGCAATACGGCGGGCGCCCGGACGCTGGGTGCGCCAGGACTGTCCGGCCTGACATCGGCCTTTCTCTATAGCGGTGCCGACACGCTGATGGTCTCGCACTGGCCCGTGCGGGACGATGCCGCCGCCTTTCTGTCGACACGCACGATTGCGGGTGCTGCGAAGGGTCTGTCACCCGAACAGGCGCTGCGCCAGGCCATGTCGGATCTGCGCGCATCTGATCTGCCGGGGGCGGACCACCCCCGTATCTGGGCCCCATTTGTTATTGTCGGGCGGTAAGCTTAGCCGTCGGACCTAGCGATCCGGGGCTTCGTCCAGCTTGCGTATTTTCGCAAGCCCCGGAAAGACCTTGCCGACAAGCGCGGCGACACCGATCGCGGCGATACCGCCTGCCGTCACGGTAAAGACCGCCCCCCATACAGCTGCCATCAGCCCGGCACGGAACTCGCCCAGCTCGTTGCTTGCACCCAGAAAGATGCCATTCACTGCATTGACCCGGCCGCGCACTTCGTCCGGCGTCCAGAGCTGTAGGATGATCTCGCGAATATAGACGCTGACCATGTCGAAAGCTCCGACCGCGATCAGCGCGGTTATGGAGAGCCAGGCAAGCCGAGACATGCCGAAAATGGCGGTCGCCAGCCCGAACAGGGCGACAGTGATGAGCAGGATCTTGCCGGCATGATCACGCACGGGAAAACGCGTCAGCACGAGCAACATGGCGATCGCACCGATACCGGGCGCCGCGCGTAACAGGCCGAGCCCCTGCGGTCCCAATTCCAGAATATCGCGCGCATAGATCGGCATGAGGGCCACCGCGCCGCCCAGCAGCACGGCGAACAGATCGAGGCTGATCGCACCCAGCACGACCTTTTCCCGCCACACATAGGAAAACCCGCCGAGCAGAACGGACAGAGATGTCGGTTCTGTTTCGATCCGCTGCGGTGGCTTCGGAATGGAGAAGATCAGAAAGCCGGACAGAAACAGCAAGACCACAGCCGTCCCGTAAGCCGTTTGCGCAGAAATCCCATAGATCAGTCCGCCCGCGGCGGGTCCTGCAATATGGGCGAGTTGCCAGCTCGCCGTGTTCCACCCGACCGCATTGGGGAAGTCCTTTTTCGGCACCAGATTGACGGCCAGTGACGAGGCGGCGGGCGTGTAGAAGGCGCGACAGACGCCGAACACGGTCAATGTTGTCAGAACGAGAACGGGATCGAAATTGCCGGTCAGCGCCAGCAGCAGGATTACCATCGCGCATAGCATTTCCAGCCAGATCGCACTGCCCATGATCAGACGCCGTCCCATCCGGTCCGAGGCAAGTCCCGCTGGAATAACCAGTAGAACGGCAGGCAGGAACTGTACCAGCCCGATCAGGCCGAGCAGCAGTGCGCTACCCGTTTCATCATAGAGCTGCCAGCCAATCGCCGTGGCCAGGATCTGCACAGCGGTTGCCGAGCAAAACCGCGCGGTAAAATAGCGCGAATAGCTGCTGTGCCGGAAGGCGGCGAACTGATCGTCGCGCTGTGGCGTGTCCCCTGTCATGATCGGCGCTTACAGCAAAGCCCTGGCTTGGACACGCCCGAATCCGGTCCCGCTCATTGTACGCATAAAAAAAGCGCCCGTGCGAGGCGCTTTTTTTTGTCGCGAAATCTTTGCAGCGCCTATCCGGGTTTGCGGAATTTCAGCGTCATGCGGTTTGTTTCGCCGATGGCTTCCATTTCGGCCCGCAGTTCGGGATTATCGTTGGACGTCCCAAGCGTCGGCGGCAGACGCCAGACCATATCGTCCGTTGTCGGCATGTCGTTCGGGTTGGCATTGATGTCCGATTCGCCGTCCAGCACGAAGCCCGCCGCTTCAAAGGCCGCAATCACGTCCGGCTTGCGCAGATAGCCATTGGACCCATTAGCCCAGGCAGCATCTGCATCATCAGGGCCTGCGTGCTGAACCACGCCGACCACGCCGCCCGGTATCAGACTGCCGTAAACGGCGGTCAACGCGTCAGTCATATAATTGCCTTCTGCGTTGAAACGGGACAGATTGTGCAATGCACGAATGAATAGGAAGGCGTCCAGCGACCCATCCTGCGGCAGGGTTTCAAATGTATAGGCCTCGATATCGATGTCGGCATCGGTCCATCCACGCGCCGTCGTGACCCATTCGTCTGCCCATGTTTCCTTGCTGGCCAGAAACTCTTCCGTCGCAAAACCGAACTCACCCCACATCGGGATCGTGTAGTCGACCGCCACCATTCGTCCCTCATCGCCAAGATAGGGCAGCAGGATCTTGGAGTACCAGCCACCCCCTGGAAGCGCATCGCCGACAGCCATGCCCGGTGCGATCCCAAAGAATTGCAAGGTCTCCCCTGGATTGCGCGCATTGAATCGGGCCTTGGCCGTGTCGTCTTGCGCATTGAGAACTGCCGTCATCGCATCCGCATCAAAGGTCATCGTCGCGACGTCCGCCGTCTGAGTTTCCACCGCAACCTCGGCTACACCGGCGTCCGTCGTATCAGCGACATCCCCATCCGCAGGCGAACAAGCCGCAATGAGGGTCATGCAGGCCAGAGCCGACAGGCTGACCTTGAAATAATGTGAACGGATCATGGTGGACTCCTTCAGGGTTGGATGGCCGGACCCGGCTTCGGGCGGCCGTTTCTATGGCGCAATGACCTACCGATATTTGGCTGGCGAGCGTGTGTCGTGGAACTGACCATATTTGCGGAACCGTTCCAGATAGTCGGGGACGATGGCCTCGATCGTGTCGGGGGCGATATTCAGAGCCGCAAAGCCCGGATGGTCGCCAGACGCGACATTGTCGACCTTCAGATTTTCAACCTGATCGCGGGTCAGGAACGGCGTCACGAACGGTAGCGCGCCGCTCATCTCGCCCATAAAGCCGAGTGCGCCAGACGCAAACCAGGGCACAGGCACCAGCAGGCGGCGACGATCGATCGCATCCAGAGTGAAGCGCATGAGCTGCTTGAAGCTGTAGGTCTGTGGCCCGGCCAGCTCATAGGTCGTGCCGGTCGTTCCCAGCCGGATGACGGTCGCGACGGCCTTGGCGACATCGCCGACATAGGCAGGCTGAAAGGCCGTGTCGCCGCCGCCGATCAACGGCAAAGCCGGGGCCATATTGGCCATGGCGGCGAACCGGGTAAAGAAACCATCGCCTTCACCGAAAATGATCGATGGTCGCAGGATATCCGCGCTGGGTACGCGGTCGCGAATGCGGGCTTCGCCATCGCCCTTGGTCCGGGCATAATCGGATGCGGATGCCGTGTCGGCGCCGATCGCGGAAATATGCGCTAGATTGGTGATGCCGCGATTCGCGCAGGCTGTTGCGATTGCATCCGCGCCCTCGACATGCAGCGCATCGAACGTCTGACGCCCGGATTCATGCAATAGCGCGACCAGATTGACACAGGCATCAGCCCCATCCAGCGCAGCGTCGACCGATTCCGGGAAGCGCAGATTGGCCTGAACCAGTTGCACCTGTCCGACCATGCCATTGACGCGCAATTCGGGCGACAGGTGCGGACGCCGGGTTGCGACCCGCACACGCCAGCCATCCGCGACCAGCGCGCGCACAACATGACGACCGACAAAGCCGGAACCGCCAAAGACCGTGACCAGACCATTATGCATGCTGAGCAAGCTTTCCCTGTTGAGACTGCGCCTCGACTAGCCCGAAGGACGCCGCCTGTCCATCATGCGATGACGGGAATAGGGATACCCAAGACAGACCTATCGTGACCCTGTGCGCCCCTGCTATGAGGCGGGAAGACGCTGCAACCATCTGGGGCAACCACCCTCAGAAACCACCAGGAGACATTCATGCGAATCCTGTTGTTGAGCGGCGCCGGCATCAGCGCAGAGTCAGGATTGAAGACATTTCGCGACAATGACGGATTGTGGGAAAATCACCGCGTCGAGGACGTCGCGACGCCAGAAGCCTTTGCTCGCGATCCGCAGCTTGTCCATCGCTTCTATAATCTGCGTCGGGCGGCTCTGGCAGATGTGCGCCCAATCCGGCGCATATGGCGTTGGCGACCCTGCAGGACGGACTCCGAGACGCTGGCGGAGACCTCGTTATCGTGACTCAGAATGTCGATGACCTGCACGAGCGCGGCGGCGCGCGCGACATCATCCATATGCACGGGTCGCTGACCATGGCCCTTTGCGCGGCGTGCGGACATCGCTGGCCATGCCGGACGGAACTGACAGTCGCTTCGCAATGCCCCGCTTGTCAAAGCGTTGGCAGTCCGCGGCCCGATATCGTCTGGTTCGGGGAAATGCCCTATCACATCGCCCGGATCGAGGCCGAACTGGCACGCGCAGACCTGTTCGTCTCGGTCGGAACGTCGGGGGCAGTCTATCCCGCTGCCGGTTTCGTACAGATGGCGCGACAGGCCGGAATCCGCACGTTGGAGCTCAATCTGGAACCGTCGCTAGGATCGCACTGGTTCCATGAAACACGCAACGGCCCAGCCGGGACGATTGTCCCGGACTGGGCCGAAGAGACGCTCGCCGCGCTGGCGAGCGTCGATCATCTGCCGTGATCCTAGAAGCGGAAGCTACCGCGCAAAGTCACGGGAACGGAGAGTTTGGAACCGTCATCCGTGTAACCGGCAGCTGTAGCCGCCGCAGCACGATCTTGGCTGCCGGACCAGCGAATACCGGATTCCAGTGCAAGGCTCGCTGTGCGTGAGACAGGCATTTCAATGCCAGCCGTGCCGCTCGCAGTCGGGACCCAGCCCGCTTCGTTCAGCGCGATCGGTGCAGCCGTGGTCAATGTGATATCGTCGATATATTCCGCACCGACTGTCGCGCCGAGATAAGGCCGCAGACCTGAGCGGCCGGCACCAACATATTGGCGCAGTCCGAGTTCAGCGCCGTAGCTCTTATAATCGGAAAACTGACCATTGACGGTGACAGCGCCAATCGTGCCGACAGGCACGCCGGTTTCGCCTTCGGCTTCCTTGTAGAAGCCCCGCGCCAGAACCGTCGTATTGGGACGGACGTCACGCGCCAGACCGGCGGAAACCCGGTAACCGCGTTTGAACGCATCCGAATAGCCTGTCTGCGTGGTTGTCATCGGACCGACCGCATTACCGGCCTGAATGATATCACCATCGATGAATTCTTCCGCGCCGACTTCGAGCTCGAGACGCGTAGCGCCAATATGTTGCACGCCATAGCCTGCTGGACGATAGGACGCCCCATAGGAGGTTCCGTAGGATGAGTAGGTCGGTGCCGACCAGGAATTATGGCCGTAGCTGCTGCCCTGATAGGCACAGCCGGTCGCAGCCAGTGATAATGCGCCCGCAGCGCACAGAAGACGGTTGAGTTTCATAGGTCGAGCCCCTCGCTAGGTTAAGCTGAGCATCGACTTTGCAACTCCCGTACCAGTTCATGACGAGATGGTTAGAAAAGTCGGGATCGCGGACACTGAAAGGAAATGCAACTCGGCTCAAAGAGCGCGTTCCAGCGCCGTTTCACAATGAATGCGCGTCGTATCGAAGACCGGCAGCGGACTATTATCCGGATCAAGCAGCAACCCCACTTCGGGACAACCCAGGATCAGACAGTCCGCCCCCATCTGCTTCAACTGTTTCGCAATGGCGACATAGGCCTCCCGGCCCTCCGCCGTGACGACCTGGCGACATAAGTCCTCATAGATGATGTCGTGAATCTGCGTCCGATCATCAGGCGCCGGAACGATGGGCTGCTGGCCGAGACCGCGCAGCCGGTCGAGATAGAAGCGATCTTCCATGGTGAAACGGGTCCCGATCAGGCCGGGGCGGGAGAACCCCGCCGCCGTGATCCGCTCCGCCGTTGCGTCGGCGATATGAACAAGCGGGATCGACACATCCCGCATCATGCGCGGCACGACCTTGTGCATCGTGTTCGATGCCAGAACGATCATGTCTGCGCCGCCGCGTTCCAGCGCTTCAGCCTGTGCAGCCAGCATATCGCCCAAAGCGCCCCAGGCCCCTTCCGTCTGCAAATGGGCCGCCTGACCGAAATCGACGGAATGGATCAGCAGGCGTGGACTGTGCACGCCGCCAAGGCGCTCCGCGCTCAACTCACAGAGCAGCTCGTAATATTGCAGGGTGGACGCCGTGCTCATCCCGCCCAGCACACCGATGGTCTTCATGCTGGGTGGCGTAACGGACGGCACAGTCATACATTCCCTCTATCACCACCCCACCCGACTGCAATGGGAACGCAATAAGACGTTGACGCCAGGCAGGACCTTTTCTATGGGGCGCGCCTTGCCAATAACGTGCCCAGATGGCGGAATTGGTAGACGCGCCAGCTTCAGGTGCTGGTGTCCGTATGGACGTGGAGGTTCGAGTCCTCTTCTGGGCACCATTCATTCTTCCCACCTTATCCCATTCTGTCCAAAAATCATTAAATTTCATACAGTTGTATGAAATTTTCAGGCCTATCCTGTCCTATGATGTCCCAGCGCATCTGATGGCATCCGATTTGTCTGCTGGCATTCTCAATGGCATCGAAGGAGCTCACAACGAACTTTTTTGAGGCGATGCCATCACATGAAACTCTCAGATGCGAAGGTCAGGAACTTCAAACCCGCCGCCAAAATCTACCGCAAAACGGACGGGGAGAACTTGTTTGTCGAGGTAAAACCTAACGGGACGAAGCTTTGGAAGATGGCTTACCGTTTCGGAGGCAAGCAAAAAACGCTTTCATTTGGGGTATATCCCGATGTGTCGCTCTCCATGGCGAGGCAACGTAAGCAGGACGCTCGGCGACTTCTCGCGGAAGGCATTGATCCGAGAGCAAGAGAAAAAGAGATAGAAGAAGAGAGGCTTTCTCAGGAAAAATTTACGTTCGCGAATGTAGCTGAAGAGCTTCTCCAAAAACTCGAGAAAGATAAGTTAGCTCCGGCTACTTTGAAAAAGAAGCGGTGGCTCATCGGTTTTGCAAACCCAACCATCGGCGACATCCCGATCAAGGAGTTGAAAGCGAGCGACGTTCATCCTGCGCTTCGCAAAGTCGAAGCAAGAGGAACCTACGAAACCGCTAAGCGCGTAAGATCAACTATCGGTCAGGTGTGCCGGTATGCCGTGGCTACCGCTCGCGCTGACGGCGACCCCACACAGGCTCTTAAAGGAGCGCTCGTTGCTCCGTCAGTGAAACATATGGCGGCCTTGACCAAAAAAGAGGATTTTGAGCAGCTTGTCAGGGCGATTTGGGACTATCAAGGTGGTTCGCTAGAGATCAGAACTGCGCTCAAACTGATGGTGCTTCTTTATCCAAGGCCCGGCGAACTCCGTAAAGCTGTGTGGGAAGAATTCGACCTTGAGAAAGGCACCTGGACCATCCCTGCGGAACGAATGAAATCCCGGCGGCAACATAAAAAGCCCTTGCCCCGAACCGCGATACATCTACTTCGTTCACTCAGGTCTTACGGAGCACAACAAACACTCACGTTCGCGTCGATCCTGTCTTACGGCAAACCTATCAGTGAGAATACGCTCAATCAGGCTTTACGTCGCATGGGCTTTCGAAAAGATGAGGCAACGTCTCATGGTTTTCGGGCAAGTGCTTCAAGCCTCATCAATGAGTCTGGAAAATGGAACATCGACGCAATAGAGGCGGAGCTTTCCCACATCGGAGCTGATCAGGTGCGGCGCGCCTATAACCGCTCTGTCTACTGGGATGAACGCGTCGAAATGGCCGAATGGTGGGCGGAGGAAATCCGCAGCATGCTTTGATTGGCTTGCAATTAATGTCACTTCCTTGATTTGGGTTTTTCGGACATGCTGGCTGAATGTCCGAGCCCTCATTTATAGACGCGGCCATTCAAACTGTCCCGAACGAGTTGATCGACCGTTTGGTAAAAGCTTGCATTGCAGATGGCGCGTCAAATCGAGAAGCTAGAGAGTGTGTATCCAAGATAATCCGCTTCATTGCCGAAGAGGCCTTAGTCGTCGACGTTGGAGGGAGAGTAAAATCCCTCAAAAGGAAGGAAATTAGAGCGATTAAGACCATAATAAAAGCAAACGTGAGAAGCGCTGCTGCGTGGCGTTCACTGAGCGATGACGCAAGAACGCTATTCTTGGACTTCGTTGAATTGCACCTCCCACGATTTGTAGAACCAAAGCCTGATGTGTCACTTGCTCGAATTATGAGTGTTCATGATCTCTTCTTAGAGATTGACCCCGAAGATTTCGAAGATTTCGCCCCCTCTCCAGGGCGCAGGGTCCATCCATCCATAGGGATCATCGCGGGAGAAGCCTTGTTCCTGTGGCATGAATCAACTGGTACCTACCCTGCACGAACGAAAGACAAGATAGACTCCCATCCCACACACGAGTTTTTTCAGTGTCTGCCACTGATTATGTCGTACATTTATAGACCGGAACATGAAGTCAGCCAGCAGTTGACTGAACGCTCTCTATTGGATGCCGCATCCAAGAAGATCGAAGCTTGGAAAGCTCCTGAAAGCGAACTCTGAAGTCGTGAATGTCGACATTTCTTCGATTTAGCGCCTTCGACGACTTCAAAATCACCTCCTACCTTCGGAACAAATTTCCAAGGAAGGAACAGTTCATGTCAAATCACGGCAAAGCCCTAGAGCAACCATTTTTTGCAAGCATCAAAGATTGGACCAAGCTTGCTGGGATGTCCCGGAGCAAAACTTACGTCTTGCTGGGTGAAGGAAAATTGAAAGCCGTTAAGGTCGACGGACGGACACTTATTGACGTTCAGAGAAGCATCGCATGGGTCAAAAGCCAACCATCATGGCGACCCCAATCAGGTTTTGAACAGTAGTGTGAGGGGGCTTTCAGTTTTTTAAATCGCATCATTTTCTCAGGCGTCATTAGGGTTTCCGGCGAGTTCGCTTGGTTGAAACGGTGAAGCGATATTTTGTGTCAATAGCAGCTCCACCTCATTGCATTAATCATTGCCTCATTCGTAGGTTCAGCCACGAAAGATCAGGGTGAACCGCAAAAGACCTCCAGCGAAAATGGAGGTCAAAATGAACGAGCTATTATGGGCTGTCAGAGATAGCGTTGAAGCCGCCGCCAGCGATTTTGAGATCGAACCAGCGCCGTTGCTCACGATTGATGTTCACACCGCATCGTCCCTCCTGCAGAAATCAATAAGGCGGGCAGACAGTCGGCTTGCTCTTTCAGCCGCTAAGGCGCTCTTGCTGAATGAGCCAGCCCGTTTCTGGAGACGCTTTGCTACCTGTCTGTTTGAAGATATCGGCCCCCATGATCGCGACTTGATCTTATCCGCCCTGTCCATTGCGCCTCGTAAAGGCTTTCCAAGCGCGAAGTGGCGAGAGGTCGCTTCTATTCTCTCTCGTGCTGCCAACGCTTCGAAGTCACAGGTCGCCAATCATCATCTGCATCTTGCCGTTCATGATCCCGCTGAGTTCGAAGCTGTTTCAAAGATTGATTGCTTGAGCTTTGATGACGCCTTTGAATGCTTGGACGATGAGAGACTCACGTCCATTCAGAGGGTTTTGATCGCTTGGCGTCTTTCCGGTGTCGAGTGCGGTCGCGCTTTCCAACCCGAACCACATTTCGAAGCAGATCACGAAAGACTCTTCGAAAGGCTGGATAAGTGTCTCGACAGCGTTTGCCTTTCGGTGATCCTACGCGAAGGCGTTCGGCTAACCCGTAGTGCTTTGCCTTTATCGGCTGTGCTTCAAGCAGATAGCTACGAGTCCTCAAACCATGTAGCCATTACATCGGATGAAATGCCGGAAAGCGGGGTCGTAAAAGGCCTTCCAGGCTATGTGTTCGATCAGCACACGCGCATTGGGAAGAGAGCTTTAGCCAAAGCGCTAAATGAGTGCACGAGAATTCAGAAGGTTGTCAGTTCGGTCGTTGGGCACAAAGACCGCCTCAAATGCCTGAGTTCTGCTCATTTCGAGTATGAGGCTGCTCTTCTGACCAAAAGACTACAACACCCTCCCGAACTTAAACTCTTGCAGAGAGTCCACTTTATTGGAGCACATAGACAAGAGCCGTTTGCCTCCGAGATATACGATGCACTGGCGCACGACTGGGAGTGTTTCACTACCATCAGATCCCAGCTTTCCGCTTGACATGCTCCAATTCGACTTTTCGAATGCGATGTCGGGAACATTCGGTAAGCTTCCAGTTTGATCCGAACTACAGCTGCGGTGAGTGATCTAAAGCGCTTATAAAGGACACTGGGTCGGAGTCCGTGTCTGGCCCTTTTGGCATTTCAACTAAGTCCACCTCCTCTGTTGCTCAGAAAAACGGCCAATGGGCGCAATGATAGCAAGCCTAGAGTGTTGCTATAAATAGGTGTTGGTTACGATCTGCGGCTTGCCGCTATCAAGCCGAGCCCCAAGGCCATCACTCCCAGAACCTGCCAACTTACATCAAGCTCACCTCGGCAATACCGGTAGAAATTCTCGCAGTTATGCCCAATAAGACGCCATGGCCATCCGAGGCGTGACTTGGCACGGCATACGACTTCGTTTCGGTGCAGAGGTCCCGTGTATGGCCGCTGGAGGATAGGTCTGCCGTTAGAAAATCTATCGAGCGGTACATTAGAAACATGGCCTGCCCCCCAAAAAGTGGTTCATTTTGAGAGTTAGAGTTTTTGGCTATTTTGCGCTTGAAGGAGCACGATATGGCGAGGAAACGCTACACACCTGAACAGATCATCGCAAAGCTGCGTGAGGCCGATGTCCGGCTCGCGGCAGGCGAGGAGACCAAGGCGATCTGTCGATCGCTCGGCATTGCGGAGCAGACCTACTATCGATGGCGACGCGAGTATGGGGGTCTGAAGGTCGATCAGGCGCGTCGATTAAAAGCATTGGAGAAGGAGAACATGCGGCTGAGGAAGGCGGTCTCAGATCTCACACTCGATGCGATGATTCTCAAGGAGGCTGTTGAGGGAAAGTATTAAGCCCTTCACGTCGTCGGCTGGCCGTGGATCATGTGCAGGCAGCGCTCAAAGTCTCTGAGCGCCGGGCCTGTAAGGTTCTTGGCCAGCACCGCTCCACTCAAAGAAAGCTGCCTCGCCCAAGAGAGGATGAGGCAGCGCTCACCGCGGACATTATCCGCTTGGCAGAGCAGTATGGCCGGTATGGCTATCGCCGGATCACGGCGCTGCTGCGCCGTGAAGGCTGGACGGTGAATACGAAGCGGGTGGCACGCATCTGGCGACGTGAAGGGCTTAAAGTTCCACAGAAACAGCCTAAGCGTGGGCGTTTATGGTTTAACGATGGCTCCTGTATCCGGCTCAGGCCTCAGTACAAGGACCATGTCTGGTCGTACGACTTCGTCGCGGATCGGACCCACGATGGCACAGCCTTCCGGATGCTAACCGTAATCGACGAGCACACGCGAGAATGCCTCGCGATCCACGTTCAGCGCAGTCTGAAGCACGACGACGTTCTGGCTGTGCTGACTGATCTGTTCACTCAGAGGGGTCCACCGGGACACATCCGATCCGACAATGGCAGTGAGTTCACGGCTCAGGCTGTCAGAGACTGGTTGGGCCGTATAGGCGTGAAGACACTCTACATTGAACCCGGGTCACCCTGGGAAAACGGATATAATGAAAGCTTCAATGGGAAGCTGAGAGATGAACTCCTGAACGGAGAAATCTTCTACAGCCTGAAGGAGGCACAGATCCTGATCGAACGCTGGCGGCAGCACTACAACACCGTCAGACCACACAGCTCGCTGGGCTATCAACCACCGGCGCCGAAAACAGTCTTGCCTCGCCCTGTTGGGCTCCCCTACACTGCGTTCCGGTCCGCCCAACAGGGCGACCATAACCGCCAAGCTCTAACTTAGCGGGTGGATCACCTACAGGGGTCAGCTCACTTGATCCATCCTTGGTCGAGATATCGTTGCGTCCCCACACATGGCTTCAGACGCAACAGTTAGGAAGCTGATGATAAAGTGTCGTGAGGTCAATCAAATAAAGCAAAGCTATTTGAAGCAGTTACTATTTTGACTTCCTAAGTTCTAACTGTCAGGTTTCCGGAAAGTCTCCGAAGTCTCGTAATCCAACAGCGGAGATCTTCGAATGAACAAAACACCAAGTAAATTGTGGAATTTTAAGTCGTTGATGGCATCAACGATGGCATTCAGCTCTACCTAAATCACCAACACACTGTTTTTATTGAAAAGATAAGCTCGATTTGATGCCTCTTCTGGCACCATTTTCCGACTTCGTAATACAGTTAAGTGGCTGAAATTATTTGTATTTCACCCCGCTTGGTCCTTTGGCTCCCTGTTTCATCGCTTTTTTTGTCGTATATCGCGACACTAGTGTCTGTCACAAAATGCTAAATCCGTATTTTTAGCAGGAGATCATGGCCCTCCTGCCTGGAAGGCGCCGGATTTATCGAATTAATCAAGCTTCACCAAGGCATCGCCGAGGCCGGAAACATAGATCGGGCCGTCATCCGGCGACAGGATGACGCCGGTGATGAAACCCGGCATCGGGCCCCACATGTCAGGGGTCAGCAGCGGGAGGATCGGAATGCCTTCGGCCTGGCGTCGCATCGCCTCTGAGACGATCTTCGCGCTGGCCTCCGGGGTGGGCTCGAATACCTTGCGCATGGCACCGGATTCGGGATCGATCACATATAGGGCGTTGGCGAACGGGCTGACGGCCCAAAGGTCGCCGTTAGCTCGAGTTCCAGATTGTCGGGCGTCGGCATCTCGGCGAGCACGCGGCGGTCGCTCAGCACGCCGCTTTGCGGATCGACCGCAAAACTCAGAACACGGTTGGCGATCATCTCGGCGACATAGAGCCGCCCCCGTGACGTGTCGAAGGCGATACCGTTGGCAAAGTCGAGACCGTCGACAACCTTGATCGCGACCGGATCGGGCTTGCCGACGTCTTCGGGGGAAATACGCCAGACCGCTCCGTCGCCGAGCGGCTTGTCACCAGCAGAGAACATGCGGGCCTCAGACCTTTCGCCCGCTTCGTTTTCAGTCGACTGGGTAAACCAGATCGCGCCGGAAGGATCGCGCACGACCGCGTTGACGCCAAAGAGGTGATCATAGAGGCGAATGACAGCTTCGGTCTGCGTATCGACCCGGTAGATATGGCCACCTGTAATGTCCGCAACCAGCACGTGGCGACCGTTCGGGTCCCAACTGACGCCATTAGGGCTGTTCCACAGGGGATCGGGCTTCGCCCTGAATCCGGCGGCGGCGAAATGGCCGAAGGGGCGTTTCGTGCCGTCGGGCGACAGCGCGACAAGTCCGTGATCCCAGTCACCCACCAGCAGACGCCCGTCGCCGAGCAGAACCCCGTCCTCGGCATGGGTCAGCGACCGGTTCGTTGGGAAGACCGTGGCGTCGGCCATCGTCCATGTCGCGGCGGTGTTACCCTTGGCGATGTTGGTCGTGGCTGAGCCGGAATCGGCCAACGCCAGTAACGCCTCGCAACCCTCATGACGGGTGGTCCATGTCAGATTGAAGACGCGCCAAGCTCCGTCCTGGCGCACCATGTCGAAATGATCGGTGCCGCAATGTGAGAGTTCGCCATTGACGGTGTAGGTGTAGTCGGACCAGATCATGGCAATGTCGCCATCGACCCTGACCATTGGATCGACAAGCGCCTCGATCGATCCGTCCGGAACGGCTGTCGGCAGGAACTTGACCAGCTCTTCGAAGGTATAGGTGAAGAACACGCGCGACCCGTCAACCTTGATCTCGGTCCCGGTGCCACGACCTTCCGGGATGGTCGCTGCGGCATAAGCCGCGCTATCCTTCGAACTCAGGGTGGCGAGGAAGCGATTGGCGGCTGCCAGAGCGGCGGCCTCTTCGGCACTGTGATTGGCGACGGCATTCGATGGCACGAGCGCCAGCGCCGCCATCGCCGCGACTGCATGGGCGAGCCCCAGCGCGATCGACCGTCCGATTCCGCGATTGCCGCCGGTCACCACGGCGGCACGGCCAGTGAGATCGAAAGAGGGGATCTGGAACGCCATGGTCGTCTCCTGAGTTTGTCTCACTTGCGGTGGATGCACTCTGTAACGGTCCACTCTCACGAGGGTACACTTGGCTTTGAACCTGCAATACGACTGAGAAGCGGTATCAGCTGGGCGGGGTGTCGGTCACGATGCCCGTCGTCACCTTCATCGTCCCGTCGGCTTGACGCTTGTAGATCAGAACCCAGTTGCCGGTTTCGGTCGTCGGCGTCATCGTTTCCGGGTCAGTGAAGTCGTAGGCGTAAGTGGCGGTAAAAATCGCCATGTCAGCAGCCTTGGCAACATCGACTGCCACGTTGGAAAGGGTCAGGCCCAGCGCGGGGTCGGTCATCTGGGCTTTCGTCACTTCGACCTCGGCCGCCTTGCCAACGACATTGGGCTGTCCGTGAAACATGCCCACATAGTCATCGGCGAAGCTTTCGGTCGCGCCTTCGACGTCGCGTCTCAGGAAGGCGGCCACCATGCCATCAACGCTTTGTCTGACGTCCTCTGCCACCGCATCGGTATCGACAGAAGGAGGGTTATCGCTCAGCTCGCCGCATGCGGTAATTGGCGTAAATGCCAAAATTGCAATGGCGACTATTGATTTGTAATTCATGGTATTCTCTCCCTTTGACAATAGCTTCCGAGCTCAACTTGTCGCAGAGTGCGGCTTTGTCAGTGACGCCATGTCGATCACAAAACGGTAGCGGACATCGGCCTTATCCAGCCGACCGAAGGCCTCATTCACCTGATCCATGTCGATCATTTCGACATCCGGCAGGACGTCATGCTCCGCGCAGAAGTCGAGCATCTCCTGCGTCTCTGCGATCCCGCCGATGAAAGAGCCTGACACACGCTTGCCGCCAAAGATCAGCGTCGCCCCATCCGTTTCCGCGAGCGGCCCGATCTGGCCGACCAGAACCAGTTCACCTTTCACGTCGAGCAGAGGCGTGTAGGGGTTGATGTCGTGCTGGACCGGCACAGTGTCGATGATGACATCGAACGTACCCGTGGCCATCTCCATCGCGGCGGCATCGGTCGATAGCAGGAAGCTGTTCGCGCCAAGCTGCGCGGCGTCTTCCGCCTTGCCCGGCGAGCGCGAGATCATTGTGACATGCGCGCCCATCGCCGCGGCAATCTTGACGGCCATATGCCCCAACCCACCGAGTCCGACGACCGCGACACGGCTCCCCTCAGACACGCCGCAGCGCTTGAGCGGAGAATAGACCGTAATTCCAGCGCATAGTAGCGGCGCGGCGCGTGCAGGATCGAGCGCGGACGGCAGGGCAAGCACGAATTCTTCCCGCGCGACCATGTTCGTGGAAAAACCGCCATAAGTGACCCCGCCTGAGATTTTGTCCGGCCAGCCATAGGTCGCCGTCATCCCTTCGCGGCAGAATTGCTCGTCACCGACATCGCACTGATCGCAGGTCTGACAGCTGTCGACCATGCAGCCGATCGCAACCATGTCGCCAACCTTGTGCTTGGTCACGCCGTCACCGACCTGCGTGACGCGACCAATGATTTCATGTCCGGGCACAACAGGGTAGACCGTCATACCCCAATCGTTGCGCGCAAAATGAAGATCCGAGTGGCAAATCCCGCAATAGAGGATGTCAATCGCGACATCGTTGGCTGCGGTGACATCACACCGCTCAAAAGAGAATGGCGAGAAGTCTCCGCTTTGATCGTGGGCTGCGTAACCGTGTGATTTCATGGCGTTGTCTCCTCAGAGTGTCAGGTGGAAGCCGCCATCGGCGGTCAGGGTCGTGCCGGTCACGAAGCTGGCCTCATCCGAGCACAGGAAGGCGATGCAGCGCGCAATTTCTTCGGGCTGGCCGAAACGTCGCAGATGAGTCTGGGCTTTCACCCCGTCGAAGACTTCGGGCCCCAGATTGCCCTTGATCGCGTGATGCAAGGGCGTGTCGATGACGCCCGGGCAGATGAGATTGACGCGTATGCCCTGCGGCGCCAGTTCAGACGATGCCGAACTGGTCAGTGACAGCTGCCCGGCTTTCGAGGCATTATAGGCCGCCGCGCCCGGACAACCCAGAAAGGACATGACCGATCCGACATTGACGATCGCGCCACCCTGTCCGGATGCGATCATCGCGCGGGACTGATATTTGAGACACAGTGCGTTCCCGCGCAGATTAGTCCCCATAACGCGGTCCCAATAGTCTTCCGGCATATCTGTCACGAAATGCACCTCTGCACCGATCCCCGCATTGTTGACTGCGATATCCAGGCGACCATGCATTTCGATCGCGTGCGCGACCATGGCGTCCACGCTATCCGCCTGCGAGACATCGGTGACGACGTAGCTTGCGCGCTCTCCCTGCGCCTCGATCTCTTCTGAGAGGGTCGCGATCAACGACTCCCGCCGGGCCGCCAGAACGAGGGTCGCCCCGCGCGCGGCGAGCAGACGCGCTGTCGCCTTGCCGATACCGCTGCTCGCGCCGGTTACGATTGCCACGCGTCCCGTCAGGTCGTAGGGCGGTGTTGCCGAACTCACCCTTCGGCTCCCGCTTCGTTCGTACTCCAGCTATCGATGGCGAGACGCCAGCTGCCATCCTCGCCGCGGCGGTAGATACACGTCCCCTTACCTGTCTCTTCCATCACGGCGTTGTCATCCCGTCCGGTATAGCGCGCTGAATAGATATAACGGCTGATCGCCAGATCGCCGGAGCGTTCAAACGACAGTTCAGTCTTGT
Organism: Algimonas porphyrae; assembly: GCF_041429795.1. NCBI lineage: Bacteria > Pseudomonadati > Pseudomonadota > Alphaproteobacteria > Maricaulales > Robiginitomaculaceae > Algimonas > Algimonas porphyrae. The sequence continues at coordinate 171,541 of NZ_CP163424.1, forward strand.
CCCAATGCGCATCGAACGCTTCGAAAAAACTGTTGCCCCACTCGCGGATGGCATCTTTGCCGATCAGCTCCGGTTCGCCTGGAGCCTGAAACACAACATCATCGGACAGGAGAGCCAAGATGTGGTCAACATCGTTGGAGTTGATGGCCTCGACATAGCGGCGGTGCAGCGCGCCTTCGCCGGATTGAGATGTGGTCATGATGGTTCCCCTTATTTTTTCATTGGCAAAGCTTCGCCAGTGCGGTCGAGAGGGTCATGTCTCCGCCGCCTTACAGGGTTGCTTTGTGCGTGTTGCAGTGGCGACTTATTGCGCCCAAGGGCCGCGTGTGGTCAATCGACCCGACCGTCAATAAAGCGTCAATTCGTTCGTGGATCCGCTGAAATCAGATCCGGCCACCCAAAGGCCTCCCAAGCCGCAACCATGCCGATATCTTCGGCAAAGCTCATGAAGTCCGGGTGCTGCCATATGCGTCTGACAGGGTCGGTATCGGACCAGAGGTTCGCAAAACTGACGGCATTGGCCGGATGGATCTTCTCTCTGAAGAGTTTCATGACAAGATCAGCATGCCCCATCCAGACAGCCGGCAATGCGATCGAGTGATCGTGGGGATTGGGCAACGTGGCGTGTAGCAAATCCAACAAGGAACAGTATTTTTCCCGGTCTTCGGGATTGCCACTGCATATACCCTTCGATCCCATCTCAAAATACAGATCCTTTGCCTCTTCGGACATGGGGGTCGACTGGGAGAGCGGCATGATCGCCGTTCCCAGAAACCGCCTGGACGCGCAGTAGGTCGCAACGGCGGCGTCATGATCCCCCATCGCGGCCTGAGCGAGCGCGCACCAGACCGTCGGCATGCCAAGGTCTGCGACAGTCTGCCCGGCCTCACGCGCGGCTTCGAAGTCTCCAAGATTGAAAAACGCGGAGGATAGCATTGCGTAGTTGCGACCATAGGCCGGGTCCTGCTCGATCGCTGCCTCGATATAGGGCAACGCCTCTCGCGTGCGACCGAGATAAAGAAGGCAGGACCCCAGGCGCATGGTGACGTCGGAATTGTTGGGTTCCAGCGCATAGGCCTTCAAAGCGTATTCGAGCGCCTTCGCGGGATCATACCGGGTCCATTCGTGTATGCTCAGAATGGATAAGGCATATCCCTGCTCGGGGTTTAACGCCAAGGCGCGCCCAGCGTGGGAAGCCGCCAAGGCCGAGCGTTCGACCTTGTCCAGACTGGGCCTGTGAACGATCGTGGAGATCACCGCCTCCGCCAGAGCCGTCCAGCATTCGGCGAAGTCCGGATCGATAGACAGCGCCTGTTCGAGTACGTCGATCGCGGTCTCAAGCGCGTTCTCGATCATGGGTTTCTGGGTAAGAGACCGGCCCTGGAGATAGAGCGCATAAGCCTTTCGGCTCGCCGTCATCCGTCTTGCTGGTTTCGAACCCGCGGTGACGCCAAGAGCCTTGCATAGCCCTGCTATCACGTTGGCTCCGATCACCTGGCGTGATCCGACGACGTCATCAACCGTTCCCTCGATCCGGTCCGACCAGACCTCATACCCACCACTGCCATCGACCAGGCGGATGTCGAGGGTGACAATATTTTGACGGCGCCGCACTGACCCTTCCACGATATGCGAGACGTTCAGTCGTTGTGTCATTTCCGGCAGGGTCAGCCCTTGTTCCGAAACGGCATTGATCGATGTCCGGCCCACGAGTGCCACGCCGTCGACATCATTGAGGCGGGAACAGAGTTCATCGACGGCACCATCTGCCAGGAAGAAGTCTTCTATCTGATCATCATATTGTTCGAAGGGCAGCACAGCGAGAATGGCTTTGGGTTGATTTTGCGTTGCGCGATCAAATCCAGACCAGGCACGCACGATCTCTGTGGCAGAGGTGTTGTCACCAACATCCGCGAATGCCGACAATCGGGAATTGACCAAAATACGTAGACGTCCATTGATCTGCAGACGTCTGGCCTCGATCCAAACCTTGAGTTCGTCATTAAATGTGAGGTCACTCAACAGTGTTTCCCCGGAGACACTGTTGAGCGCATCAATAATGGCCGGCGCATCACCATCAGAGAGTGTCGCTAACAGACCGGTCAGATCTGAATGGACCCAGTCCGGATTGATGCGCACTTGGCTATGGGAGACATCCAGCAGATCCGACGCAACCGGGCTCAACTCCCGCGTCAGCTCATACAAACATTGTCGCAGACTCGCCAAAGCCTGCTTGCGAAACCGCCTTGGCCAGAGAAGTCTGGCGAGCTGGTCGCGCGATATGGGCTCGCCCGGTGCAAGACAGAGAAGGGCCAGAATGGCACGTCCACGACGATTCGAAAGTTCAAGAACGCGACCGTCTGGTTGGAAAATCTTGAAGCCGCCAAAGAGACTGACACGGAGTTTCTGCCAATCCGGTTCAGACCCTTCCATGTTCATGCATCGCCCCTAATATGATATCAGATAGTCCCTACGGACTGATCGACGGCTTTTCAATCCGCCGATGAGAAGCGCAAATAAGGGTTACAATTTTTCGGCTGTCCTCTGCTACGAAGACCTATCGAGGTCATGGCCTTGAGAAGGATACAATCCTTCGAAGGTTTCAACAGACCTCATGTCCGACGCGATTTTCGTGACGAAATGTCCTCGATAAGGCCAAGCAGGGAATGGCGATGCCGAAGCCGTATTATCATTTGTCGAATGCGGGACATTGAAGTCCGTTCGACATTTGAGCCAGATTCTCTTCGGAATGCGGGTTAGCCCTGATGCACGAGGTCTTCCGCATTGAGCGAAAGCTGTTGAAATAATCTTTCCTGAATTTTGGAAATAGGCTCGGCGACCATAAAGGCGGTTATCCGGACATTTGTGGAGACCGCATCGGAAACCATCATCAGGCCATTTTCCTCGGCAGTTCCGGGCGCGACGTTGCGCGGCAGCCAGGACAGCCCCAGACCCTCTTGGGTCGCTGTGAGAATGCTTTCGGCTAGAGAAGCCCTGTAAACCGTCTTCAGCCGCTTTCGAGCCGGCATGTCCTCGATGCAGTGTTCGACGATCCGGTACATATAAGTGGTCGGCGAATAGGCGAGCAGTGGAATGTCGGGCCCTTTGGCGGCATCAAGATCGGGGGCATCGCGGCCCAGTTTCTGATAGGGCAATATCTGAGTGCTTGCGAGATCGAACCGGACGAAGCCGTTCAGGTCGAGTGGAGTGGGGACAGCGGGATGATCGTAGCAGACGAACAAGTCGCTCGATCCATTTCTCAGGCTTTCAATATAGTCTTCAAAGCTGCGCATATCTGCAGAAATCGACGTCGGGAAAGACCCGATGCGCTTTTGCAAGTTTCCCACCATGGTCGGGATAAATGTCAGCGAGAGGGTATGCAGACAGGCGATCGTCAATGATTCTTCGGACAGACGGACATCGTTGCGGGCATTTGCTTGGGCTTCATAAGCGTCATAGATGATTTCGCGAGCAGTCTTGATGAACGCCTCACCGATGTCGGTGAGCTGAATCGGATGGCTTGAACGATCAAGCAGCTCTGCGCCGACCCATGACTCAAGCGACTGAATGCGGCGGCTGAGGGCCGACTGGGTAATCCGTCTATTCGTGGCCGAACGGGCAAAGTGTCCCAATTCTGCAACAGCAACAAAATCTTCTAGCCACTTAAGCTCCAAAAAATCTCCTTAAATCAGCATCATGCGTTTTTCGCATCAAGTCTCCCATATTTTGAATTTGCGTTCAAGTCCGCGCGCCACCCTTAAGGACACTGTATAAATCAGCACCCTAGGGGAGACATATGACGGGTATCGGGAACGTAGCGAACGGGAATAACGGGCAACGCCCAATTTCATTACGCGTGTTGGGACTTGGCGTCGCGACGATAGCATTGATGGTCGGCACCCAACCCGCCTATGCTCAAACCACCGGACCGGTTCAAGATGCCGTCGAGGGTGCGGATGAGATCATCGTGACCGGTTCGCGGATCCGGCGCGACGCCGTTGAAAGCACGGTGCCGCTTGTCGTCATCGACTTCGATCAGTTTGACGAAATTGGCACGACCGACCTTGCGGAAGCCCTGACGGAGCTTCCGGGTGTCGAAGAAGGCATCTCGCAGCGTAATTCGAACAATTTCATCCAGACTTCGGGCCTCTCGACAATCTCACTGCGACGCCTCGGCGACGACCGTACCCTCGCTCTCATCAACGGCAAACGCGCCGTGTCGAATTCGGGCAATGCGGACCGTGTCAGCGTCAGCACGATCCCGGCCGGCCTTGTGGAGCGCACCGAAATCACGACAGGCGGCCTGTCCGCCATCTACGGCTCGGACGCAATTGCTGGCGTCGTAAACTTCATGATCGAAGATGACTTCACCGGTTTTGAAACGGATGCGCGCTACTCTACGCCGGAAGCGAGTGGCGGGGAGGAATTCCGCCTCAACGCTACCTATGGTACGGAAGCCATGGACGGGCGGGCCTACTTCCTGATCGGCGGTACCTACCGCGACGAGAAAATGATCATGGCCGATGCAACACGGCCAAATTCCATTCTGCCAATCAGTTTCGATGATCCCAGTTTCTCAAACAATGATTCTTTCGCTGATCAACCCAATCAGCCCGGGTGTCGTCCCGAGCCTGCCAATAATGATTTCCATTGTTTTCTGGGCAATCGCTCCAGCTTCACGCCAGGCGGCGTTTTCGAAGGCGGTGATGCTTGGAATGTCGGCGGTGTCTGGTTCAACGACCGATCGCTGCAACCGTCCGATCGCACAGGCAGTTCGGACTTTTTTTCGGATGTGGACGGTTACAACTTCCGGCCTGACCGCACCCTTTCCGGCTCGCGTGAGATCCTCAATCTCGGCGCCACGGCTCGCTATGACTTCACACCAGATCTGACAGGGTCGCTGACAGCACTCTATTCCAGCGTCGAAAGCAATACGATCGGCGGTTTCCAGAACGTGTCCGGCACGACACGTTACGGTTTGTTGGACGCCGATAGTGTCGGAAACATCTCGTCGAGCCACCCACTGATTCCGGTGGAAGTCGAAGAGACCCGATCCGGTTCCGTATCGTTCTCCCGCCGCTTTGTGGAAGTGGGGCAGAATCAGCGGATCAATGAGCGCGACACCATCCGCCTCATGAGTGACCTGAAAGGGTCACTGAGCGATAACTTCGATTTCGAACTCTACGGGACTTATGGCTACTTCAAACAGGAGCAGCAAAACCCGAATGAGATCAACCTCGCCCGCTTGAGCGCTGCCTTGGATGTTGAAACGGTTAGTGGCAATATCCAATGTTCGGATGCAGACCGCCGCGCAGAAGGCTGCGTGCCGATCAACATCTTCGGCGAGAACTCGATCACGGCAGATGCTGCCGACTATATTCGCTATAACGGGTTTGGTGAGCAAAGCCGGACACAGTACTCGGCCGGTGGGTATGTCACCGGAGACCTGGCGCAGTTCGGGCCGCACGCATTGCAGGCCGTTTTTGGTGCCGAGTTCCGCCGCGAAGAGCAGAGTACCACGGGGGATCCCGACGGCGATAGTATTGGCGGGCTGGACGGGGATCCGACGACGAACGATGTCTTCCAGACCACGCTTGCAACTTTCCCATCGGTCCAGTCGAGCTATGATGTGGTCGAGGCCTTCGGAGAATTGAAACTGCCTCTGTCGGATAATTTCACAGCCGAGGCAGCGGCACGCATTGCCAATTATACAACGGTTGGAACGGTCTATTCATGGAACCTGGCAAGTACCTGGAGACCGACGCCAAATCTGAATTTCCGGGCCAACCTCGCTAAGGCGCAGCGTGCTCCGAGCCTGACAGAGTTCTTCTCGCCCGCGCGGACCGATAGTGACGGTCTGAACGATCCGTGTTCGGGACTTCTGGCGGATGGAACCGGGATTACCGGCATTTCCGGTGACGGCTCGGCGAATGCCGATCTCGCTATCGTGACGGCTAACTGCCTCTCAGAGCCAGGAATTCAAGCTTACTTCGCGGATCCGGAACAGGACCCGGACTTCGATCCTCCCGGATCCGTCAACGGTCCGAACTCGGGAAACCCGAATGTTCGGGAGGAGACGGCCAGCACGCTTACGTTGGGTGTCGGTTACCGTCCCGAATGGTTCGACGGTCTGACACTGGTCGTGGATTACTTCCGCATCAATATTGATGATGCCATCACATCCATCAGCACGCAGAACACGGTCAGCCTCTGCTACTCCGCCTCGGATTTTCCGAATAATCGTTTCTGCGACGTCATCACCCGGAATCCGGAGACAGGCTTCATCACGGAAGTCATCAACTTCCAGGAGAACTTGAACGAGGAAAATGTTGAGGGGATTGACGTAACGCTCAATTACGAGTTCGCGCTTCCAAAGATACCCGGCGAGTTCGACCTGCGCCTCAATTACAGCCACTATCTTGAAGACGAAGTGGTCTTCGAAGGTATTGGCGGCGAGGAAATCACGACAACGTCGCTGGGAGAAATCGGCTCAGCCGATGACGAGTTCCGGGCGACCATGTCCTACGATCTCGATAAGTTCCGACTGCGCTATACGCTCTTGTTCGAAGAAGGCGGCGTGGACGACCCCATCAACGATCCCGATCCATCCTTCGAACGCTACTTCAAGACCGGCGACGAGTTCTTCCACCGGATTTACGCGCGCTACGACTTCGGGGCTGATGATCGCTACCGCATCTATGGCGGGGTCAACAATATCTTCGACAATTTCGGACCAATCCTTCCGAGCGGTCTGGATAATGGTAGCTCCTATAATATCGTATCCGACTTAGGCGACATTGTCGGGCGGGAGTTTTATGCTGGTGTCAGGGTCCGGTTCTAAGTCCAGCCGCTTTTTGACAGGGATGCGGATTCTGATCGCTGCGCATGCCACGGCTCTGCTCGTGGCATGCGCATCCGTGCCGCAACCCGCCGTGACATAGACCTACGACCAATCAACACAGTGCCATCCATGATGCTGTGCCATCCGTGATAAAGACCGGTACATCGCGCCTGCGGATGTGAGCCGTTGAGCCGCTTCCGCTATGAGCTGAAGAAGGCCAGGTTCCACGACGCGACGGCGCAGCTTGGCAGGCCGGACGGATGATCGATGGTTCGGTCAAGCAGACGTTCGAGCTACCCCATAGCCCCTACGCCATGATCGAAGCGACGTCGTTGCTGCAGGACGATTATGGGTTGGCGAGATTGCCAGAAGCCATCAATTACTGGCCTCCGGATGATGAGATCCGCCAAATTCAGCAAGCAAACAGACTCCGGCTGAAGACGGAATAGTAACGTCAACATATCGGTCCCGGCTCAGGTATGGACGAAGCATAGAGTTGCACGCTTGGTCGCTTTAGGCAGGTACTGCTTGAAGATATTCCGTCCTTATCGTGTCATTCCGCACAGAACTTAAACTGACACCACAAGTGTTCGAAATACCCCGATATGCTGGCTAGAGATTCACCCTTTATGCCGGAACCGTCCCTTTTCTTATGTTCGCCAAAAGCCTGCGCAGATTGACGGAGGCCAGAACAGGACGGTCGTGGAATTTATATGATCGGCGCCTGACTACAGAAGCGCACAAATCGCACGAAGCGCATTGGCTATAAGCTCGTGGGTGCCACGCGAGCCTACAGAGGTCCATTAACCCCGCAGCGGACGATTATCCTGCATGTCGAACAGCATGCCGAAGAACAGGCTCTGTATGCCGGATGTGAAGGCGAAGAACATGGAGATCGTCGAAATCAACGGCACATCACCCGTTGTGAACAGAACCCAGAATACGCGCAGCGCGAACAGGAGGAACATGATCATCAGGAAGATACCCAGCATGTAGAACAGGACCAGCGGGTGGAAATCGCGGATGATGTATTTGTTCTTCATGCGCCAGAAGAAGCCCTTCACCAGAATGTTCGAAATGGTGAACACGACGCGGCGGATCTTGATCCCGCTCTTTTCACCGACATTATAGACCGGTTCCGTCGGGACATCGCGGACAGTGAACTTGTGAACATTCAGCTTGATTAGAAGGTCATTAGGTTGGCCGTAGCGCTTATACATGTCCTGCCAGTCGATCGTGTGCAGCACATCCTTGTCGGCCACGGTGTAGCCGGTCTGACTGTCGGAAATGTGCCAGTAGCCCGAAGATATTTTCGTGAGCAGGGACAGGACGGAATTACCGAAGAAGCGGCGGAACGGAATTTTCTCGATCGACCGGGAAACGATCAGGCGATTGGCCTTGGAATAGTTGACGCCTTCATCGGCGACAGGAGCCACCAGAGCCGGCAGATCGTCCGGGTTCATCTGCCCGTCACCGGCCATGACCACAGCCATGTCCATGTCATTGTCACGGGCCCATTCATAACCGGTCGCGATCGCACCGCCGACACCCTGATTGACCGAGTGATGAAGCGCGACCACGCGCTTGTCCCGCTTGGCGAGCGCATCGAGAACATCGGCGGTCTTGTCCGTCGACTTGTCGTTCACGATCACGATGCGGTCGACCATATCCGGCATGGTATCGACCACCTTCTCGATCTGGGTTTCTTCATTGTGGCAAGGGATGACCGCAGCAAGCGTCTTGTCGGAATACATGGCGAGCGCCTTAGAGTTCGTTGGGGTTTGTCGGACGGTATGGTTTCTGCATGTCATGACGAGCAAAGCAGAACGACCAACCGGGATAGGAAATGATCACGGTGTCAATGATGCGAAATTCATTGATGATCAACCGTTTCTTCACCTGCGTCTGCGGCCTTGCTGCGTGTCAGCAGCCACCACAAGAAGACGGGGCCTAGCGGAACGAAGATCACGGCCAGCGCCGCGCGGGTGACGAGGGCCACGGACAGATTATCTTCGAAACTGAGATTATATTCCAGCATCGACAGGTGTAATGCCCCTTCCAGACTGCCCGCCGAGGCCGGTAAAATCCGGATGATAAGCGCCAGATCGGACAAGGCACCGGCCACCACGCTGGCCGCTGCCGGCACGGCGGGAAACAGAGTCTTATAGGCGATGACGAAGGCCAAAATGAAACCGATCGCCTCGAGGAGCGTGTAAAAGGCCACACGCAACAGCGCGCCGCGATGACTGGAATATTGGCGCCAGTCCCCGACGACCGTCTTGGCAAAACCCGACAGGGGCAGGAATCCCGGCACCCAGGACGGCCGCGCCGCCATCAGGACGAAAAATCCTGTCACGATTCCGGCCATCAGGATCAGGATGAAGGGGCTGACGACATGTCCACTGGCAAACAGAACCGCCATGGCGATCAGGGCCAGGCTTGCGAAAATGGCCCATTCGACGATCAGGATGGCGATCAGGCTCTGACTGAAATCCGCATAGCTCAGATCATGCTTTTTCTTCAAATAGACGCCGCGAATGCCGAATCCGAGAAAAGGGATCAGATAGTTAGTGAAGAAGGTGACGACGATGATCCCGAACGCTTCCCAGAACCCGACCCGCTTGCCGAATGGGGTCAGGGAGTGGATCAAGACGAAGGCCTGGAACAGGATGAAGGCAAACATGCCGACCACCATGACCCCGAACGGGCCCCATCCGACGGAGGCTATATTCGTCACCACACCCGCACGCCGTTCGGCATCGCCGAAATACCAGCCGATCAGTCCGATCAGGACAACAAAGCCGATGATGGAGGTCAGACGCTGACGTGTAACGGATGTCATGTTCCACTGTCCCTGAGACGACGGATCGGCGGCAACAGGCCCGACCCTTCCGGTGCAGCATCCAGCCTCGCATTGCGGACGTCGATATTGATATAGGTTTTAAGTCCGTGACTGGCGGAAAAAGCATAGGTGAAACCGGATGCATCGACGGGGATTGGAAACGTCCAGGTCAGATCATCCTGCCCGTCCTCGATAACCTGCTCTCCGAGAAAGTAGCAGTTCTCCTTTCCGTCGGCGTCGATCCAGAGCATGGCCGCATCCACGATCGTGTTCGGCGCAGCCTGGAAATCCATGCTCAACCGCGCCATGCGATCATCCGCATCATTCCCGGCCGGCTGAAAATGTTTCTGAAACCGCATGATGTAATGTTCGAAGAAACCATCCCGCGCAGGCGATCGTTCCAGATACCATTTGGACCGCCCGAGCCGGCACTGGAACAGGGTTCTGAACCCCGTGTGCAGTTCGCCCGTCGTTACGGTGAAACCTGACGCGATGGGCATGCGTGTCTGCAAACTGTCATCCGAGCCGCCATCGCGCATGAGCAGGCGGCTACCCGGAGACGCCAGATCGATCTTGCGGCAGAACCAGTCAAGCTCGTGACAATCCGTACCGATCATGATCGTCCCGCCATCCTGATCGATATCACGGTCCAGACGCGGCTTGAAGTCGAACGCCATAAAGCGTTCGAACCCCTCGACGGGCGGACTGTCTATGCGCAGCGCCGTGCCTGTCTTGAATCCGCACAAGTCCAGACCGAAGACGGACGCATAGCCTGACGCCGTTCCCCCGTTCATGACGAGGATGCGGTAGCTGCGGGTCGTCGACAGGAAGGAGGCCTGTGCCTCGACATTCAATGTCCCCTTGTCGGGCGACAGGATGGCGTCCCAGATCCGGCGTGAAGAGACAGCGCCGAGACGATCATATTCGTAAAGCCAGATTTCGAGAAAGCCTTCGCCTTCGACGTCAAAGGTCATCTTCACATTATCGATGGCGTTGGGATCGATCTGCGTTGCCGGCGCCAGATGCAACGGGCCATAGCCGGACAGCAAGCCGATACGGTCGAGCATGTTCTCGGTCCAAGCCAGAATCAGCGTACCATCGTCCAGAGCACCCGCGCCGAACGGCTCCGTTATACGGCCATTGCGAAGCGACATTTCGTCTTCGAAGATGGTAAAGGTCTGTAGATTTGCCGTATCAAGCTCGGGTTCGAACAGACCGCCTGCCGTCTCGAATGTCGTGCGGGCCCCGATGATGCCCTGCGCCCAATTCTGCGTCTGCGGCTGCGGCACACACTGCCAGTCCTGCGGTGTCTCATACAGCTCGTAGATGCGCATGGCCGAATGGACATAAAGCTCGCGCGAATAGGTCGGATCCCCGATGACCCTTGCCACAGGTGTATTATAGAGCGTCGCCGGCATGTAGTTCGGCACGAATATATGGGTAATGCCCAGACTTTTCAGATAGTCGAAGGCGGCGGCCTTGGTCTCCGCGGTTTCATAGAGATCGATGATCTTGGGATCGAAATCATAAACCCAGTTATTATCGACGTAATAGGCGAATTCGGCCTGACGATAGACCAGGACCTTGTCATCATCCGACAGGTTCCGATTGACCCAGTCGACGACGAGCGCGCCCGGAAAATTATTGTTGTCGAGCGCTTCATTTTCATCCGCACTCCAGATCGCCGCAAACTCCATATTAACGAAGGTCCGCCCCAGAGCCTGCATGAATGTCTGTCTGGCCGTCAGGGCGGCTGCGAATACGAACAGGACGAGCGCGAGCCATTTCAGCTGCGTCTTTCGGCGCTCCGACACACGGCCATAGGAGGCCGTGGCCATGCCTCGGCTCCAGGTGAACGCTTTAGCGGTCCACTGCCGGATCGTCTGCACGATGACGTGCAAATGCAAGTATCTTAGCATAGACCTTTCCTCCTCCGACGGCGGCTATGACGACCAGAAACGGCATGATCGTCAGCATGTAGCGAATATTCTTGATGATCATGTCGACGCCCAAGGACATCGTCAAAATCGCCAGCGCGTAGAATACACCGGCCCCCATGATCATCACGCGGCCCATCACGTTGCGCCAGATCGACTTGGCGAATGCAAGCAGCGAAAAAAGGGCCAGGAAGTGGACGAACCCGTAAAGCGTGGGCGCATAGAACCAGACCAGAAGGCCGTTCTGAATCCGCTGCCCCAGCGTGACCAAGTCGCGGCGGAAGCGGACATCCGTCTTGTGATCGACCTGAGGCAACTCCCAGATCGGCTCGGTATCGTGCAAGGGAACACCGTAATCGATCGTATTCTGGACATACTGACCGGCCCCCAGCAACAAAGCGATCACACCGAACACGGTGCAAACCGCACAGCGGCGCCAGAAGCTGGACCGCGTCGTGAAGAAATAGGCGAACTGTGTGAAAGGTAGCAGAAGAAGGCCGATAGAATGAGCGAACATCCCCAGACCAACCGCAATGCCCGTCAATAGAACGGGCGGGGCGAACAGTCCCGGATCGCGCAACACATCGCCTTTACTGTCGTCCCGCTCCGCTCCGCGACTGCGCTCCCAGACCAGCAGGCGGGCGGCAAAAACGAAGCCCAGACCGAAGAGGGCGATCCGCATAGGGTCGATGTGAAAGGCCACGATCAGGGATACATAAAAGGGGACGCCGAAGGTCAGAAGCAGGGCGAGTGCGCCCGCCATGTCGCGCGCATCCCGGTCGCGACCCGTCTGCGTACGACCAATGACGAGACTCGCTTCGCGCGCGACTAGGACCATCAGGGCCACAAATGCGAACATGTAGTAGAAGTTGATGAATCGCAGAACCCGGGACGATTCTGCAGCACCTTGCCAGAAATAGCTGAACACGATCATCATGTGCAGCGCGGGCGGGTGAGCGGACCGGGCGTAGAAACCCTGATCGTTGGACGGATCGAGTGGATAATTCGCCAGCGAGCGGTCGTAATAGATGACTTCCGCCAAAGAGGCATATTCAAGCGGGTCGCTGGCCATCATCGGCATGCCCAGCGCATGTATGGACGTGATCAGCAACAGGATCGATCCACCCAGCCAGATGAAGGCCACGGTCCAGGCCCGTCGGTCGTAACTATCCTTCGGAAAACCGAACAGACCTGCCGGTATCCTGGATACCGTAGCAGCGACGATCTCGGTCAGCCCCCTCCAGTGCAGGATCATCACGATCATAAGAGGCAGAAGGGACAGGCCGATATAGGCCGGGGCGCTCATACCCGGCAGGAACCGCAATAAAACCCATTGAATCCAGGCCAGCGCTATTGGGCCGAGCGGAGCCGCACAGACGAAATTGGCCCGGGCCGTGGCGAAAGGAAACTTCCAGCGCTGAAAGACGGCCGCAAACGACAACGCGGCGAGCAGGTAACACCCCAGAAATCCGGCAATGGACAATCCAATCGGCATAGCGCGCCCCCTTCCCCTGTCGAGCCGATGCTAGCCGAGGAATTTCAGGTAGAGAAGACGGGGAATGATACCGAGCCGCGACGCAATGTCGATCGGCAGTTTCATCAGGCGGATCAAGGGGTAGTAGGACTTGTAGTCCCGGAAGCTCTTGACCGGACGATCGACCAGTTCGTTGAACTGATCAACGGTCAGATTGAATTTCTCCGCTACATAACCGATCAATGTCGGGTCATAGGGATAGATGTCCTTGACCCCGTCTAGCGCTTCTTCGCGGGTCATGTAACCCGAACGGATCATGGCGGAGTTTTCCGTGCGGCGCTTGTCGACATGGAACTTGCGCGGCAGCAGATAGGACTGGATGAACTTGGTATAGGTCGATTCGTGGTGGTGGCCACCATAGTTGCGCCAACCCAACTCGGCCTGGATCTTCTTGTCCACGACGCGCTTGTCGTAGGGGAAGTAGTTGAGGATCGGCACCACTTTGACGCGGTGGATAAAGTGGAATTTCAGATAGTCCCACAGGTTGAAGTTCTGGAAATCCTTGATCGGAACCGTGCCGAAGGTTTCTTGCACGTCGCGAATGTAGCGACCGTCCATATAGGTCCAGTCTTTGGGCGCAATGCCTTCCGTGCGGAAGGAGTGGCCGTTGAAAATGTACTTCACGCCTTCCTTGACGGCGAGCTTGTGCATCACCGTATGAATGGCGACATCGGTCGGCACTTCGACGTCGGGTGTCGAGGCCTTCAGAAAGGCATGCTGAATATCGCGGAATTCGTCCCAGTCGGCGACGTAGGTTTCGAGATCGATATCGAGAATTTCGCAGGCATTATGGACATTGGACACGGCGATGGCGGAGTTCCAGCCATTGTCGAAGTGAACGGCCAGCGGGCGCAGACCCAGCGTCTTGCAGGCCAGGAGAAGCGTCCAGGTGCTGTCGCGCCCGCCGCTCGTGCCGCAAATCACGTCATATTTCTTGCCCTCGCCGGCCTTCTTAATGTCAGCGACAAGCCGGTCCAGTTCCGCCTTGCCACGCTCATCAAGCGGATAGCGGGCCTCCATGACGTCGTGCATTTCGCAGAAATTGCACTCGCCGTTCTGGTCGAACCGGATCGTCGGCACGGTCGTATCCATGATACAGCGCGTACATATCTGATACGGGCGGTCTGGGTTGATCATGTCCATGACGATTAGTTCCCGTGAACCATGGTTTCGGAGTTCGCCGGAAGGATGTCCCCGTCCAGCGCTGCATTGAGGCGCAGTCGCGTTGGATAATTGACCAGAACCGCGCGGCGGCGACCGTAGAAAACGAACATGCTACCCGCCGTCAACGCATGCGCGCCCGCATCGATCGCCGGCTTGAAATGGCCCAACCCACCAGCGCCGCCATTGGCGATAACGGGAATGGACACGGCGTCGGCGACGGCCTTGATCAGGTCGGTATCGTAACCCTCGCGCCGACCCTCGCGGTCGATCGAGGTGATCAGCAGCTCACCCGCGCCGCGGGATTCCATTTCTCGCACATGATCGATTAGATCGACCGCCTCGGGCGTCTTGGCATTGGTCGAATAAACCGAATATCCGCCCTGCCCGTCGGATTTGGCATCAACGGAGGCGACGACGGCCTGGTTTCCATATTGATCGGCGACATCCGTCACCAAGCCCGGATTGGTGAATGTCGCTGTGTTCAGAACAACCTTCTCCGCCCCATTATCCATAACTGCCTTGGCCTGATCGAGACGATCGATACCGCCTCCGGCTGATAGTGGCATCATGCATTCGGTTGCCACCTTGTCGACAAGCTTGGGCGAGATGGCCCGGCCTTCGGCACGCGCGCCGATGTCGAGCAGGCTGAGTTCGTCGACCTCCGCATCATTATAGATGCGTGTCGCGTTGAGGACATCGCCCAGATAGGTGTGATCATCGAACCCGACACCCTTGTAGATGCCGCGCCCGCGATAGAGCAGAGTTGGGAAAACGCGTACCTGTTGCATCGTATCAGCCCTTGGTGGCGTAATTCTTGAGAAGTGCGAGACCGTTACGGTGGCTTTTTTCAGGGTGGAATTGCGTCCCGTAGACGCGTTTCTTCTGAACCGCAGCGGCAAAGCTACCACCGTAATTCCCGACACCGATAATCGCCTTGGGATCCGCGTCCGCGGCCCGGAAAGAATGGGTGAAGTAGAAGCGCGGATTGGGCTCCATACCCTCAAACAGAACCGAATCGCGTGTTTCGATTTCTGCAAAACCGACATGTGGAACACGCAGAGGAGCCCCTTCGAACTCAGACGAGAATCGCGACACGCGACCCTTGATAAAGCCTAGCCCGTCCGTGAAATCCCCTTCTTCGGAACCGTCGAACAGCATCTGCATGCCGACACAAATACCCAGTAAGGGCTTGCCGTCCTTGACGGCCTTTTCCAGCGCGCCGCGCATCCCCGATGCATTGAAGGCGCTCATGCAGGCCCGGAAGTGACCGACACCGGGCAGAAGCAGACGCTCTGCAGCCTCGATACCGGATGGATCCGTTACCATCTGCGCATCGACACCAACCCGGTCCAGCGACCGCTGCAGCGATCGGAGGTTTCCTATGCCATAATTGATCACGGCGAATGACGTCATGATAAGCACCTGATAATATGTCGGTGAATGTTGTCGCCTCACCCGAGGACGAACGTTTGGGGCTCATAGAGCAGCCGACCGTCAACTGCAAGCCGGATAAGCGCGCCCTTTATTCGCGATTCATGCTCCTTCTGTGTCCCGTTTGATCATCTGTTTGATGTTGCGCGCCGCTTGGCGAATACGTTGCTCGTTCTCGACCAGCGCAATCCGCACATAGCCCTCGCCATTCTCGCCGAAACCATTGCCGGGAGAGACCGCGACCGAGGCATTGCGCATCAGATATTTAGAAAATTTCAGTGATCCCATCTCCTTATAGGCGTCCGGCAACGGAACCCACGCGAACATGGAGGCATCGGGCGACGGAACCTCCCACCCCGCCCGCGCGAAGCTTTCCACCATCACATCGCGCCGCGCCTTGTAGGTCGCGCGCGCCTCCGCGACCGGTTCCTGCGGCCCGTCGAGCGCCGCGCAGGCCGCGACCTGAATGGGTGTGAAGGCCCCGTAGTCGAGATAGGACTTGACCCGCGTCAGTGCCGCAATCAGCCTCTCGTGGCCAACGGCAAAGCCCATGCGCCAGCCTGCCATCGAATAGGTCTTGGACAGCGATGTCGTCTCGACGGCGAGAATATCGCGCGCACCCGGCACTTCAAAAATGGAATGCGGCGGATCAGTGAAGTAGATTTCCGAATAAGCCAGATCAGACAAGATGATGATATCATTGGCTTTTGCGATCGCCACGATTTCTTCCAGAAATGCCAGATCACATGTATGGCCCGTCGGGTTGGAAGGAAAACAGATCACGATCGCCAAGGGCGGTTTTTCGGCTTTCGCTAGAGCCTCCTTCACGCCCTGCAGATACTCCTCGGCAGTGATAGCCGGAATGCCCTGAATGACCGCTCCGGCAATGATGAAACCATATGCGTGCAGAGGATAGGATGGATCAGGCGCAAAAATGACATCGCCCGGCGCCGTGATTGCCTGCGCCAGATTGGCGAAGCCTTCCTTGGAGCCGATAGTGGCAATGATTTCCGTTTCTGGATCCAGAGCCACATCGAAGCGCCGGTCGTAATAGCGCGCGCACGCCTCGCGCAGCCCCCGGATCCCGCGCGAGGCGGAATAGCCTGTCACGCCGGGCTTGCGCACCGCCTCGACCAGCTTGTCGATGATGTGGGGCGGGGTCGGACGGTCCGGATTGCCGAACCCGAAATCAATGATGTCTGCCCCGTCGCCCCGAAGTTCCGCCTTCAGCGTGTTGACCTCCGCAAACACATAAGGCGGTAAACGCTGTATCCGGTAAAACTCTTCACGGAATACACGATCCGGTACTGGCCAATTCATGACACGCCCCTATCCGACTGGCGAGACTGCATCCCGCAGCTCGTTGCCGGGCGCGGCTTAATCTAGTCTTGAAAGTAAGTCAGCACATTATCCGCAAACGCCCGGCATTTCGTGTCCGGGTGACGGACCAGACCATATGCACCCATGGAGCCGAGCGTCAGAATCCGCCCGTCGCCATAACGGCTTTCACCAAGCACGGCAGAATAGTGGAGCAACCCTGGAAACGGTCGCGCATTGACCGCAGGGAAGTTGGGGTTGAAGCCATAGCCTGCCGCCAAAGGTGTGGTTTCGCGGTTGGCTGAGACAGACCATTGCAGATGCAAATCCTTGTTCGGGCCGATCAAGGGCAGGGCATCGATTTCCCATTGAAGCAGGCTTAATGAGCGACAGAACGGGGCATCGGGCTGAAGGTCCAGACCCTCGAAAACGGGATGATCCGGAGCCAGCGCGTAAAGCGGGCCGGACGCTCTTATCTGATCCTGCGTGATGCCGCGCTCTGCCGCGGCGTCATCAGACAGGAAATAGCGCAGCGAATATCCGCCCGTCTCATAAGACATGCCCGTCATATGCTCGATGCGGTTTTCGCGTGGGAAGTACAGGTTGACGCCACTTCCCGCATAATCGAAGCCCAGGTTGAAAGGATCGTCACTCACAGGCTCCGATCCCTTGTTGATCCCCATGGTCCGGTCCAGCATGTTGGCATAGAACCATGCCGTATTGCCCGAAAGCAGCAGCATGTCGCCGCCCGTGTCGACATAGCGCTCCATGGCGGCCTTGATATTCGGATCCCAATATTCGTCATGACCGACAATCGTCAGCGTTTCAGCCTCATCCAGCAGGTCTGGACGATCGATTAGGTAGGATTGCGGAACGTGCAGGACGGTCTGTCCCAGTTCAGCCAGTCTCTGACCTATGACCAGGGCCGACCGGTAATTATGATGCGAATTCTTGACGGAGAGATCTTCCGGCCGATCGATGTCGACCGCATAGATTTCGTTACCGCGTGGCTCGATGTAGAGTGATCCGCCGAAGGCGACATTGTAGGCTTGGAAGGTCAGATCCGGATAGACCAGCACATTGTCGACCGCCTCGACCCGCCGGCTAATCCGGTCAGAATCAGGAAACAGGGGAATGGGCGCATAGGTCAGCCCGGCAGGGCCATGCAATTCAAGCACGACCAAGCCGGAATCCATTGCCTCCACGACCGTGTCGGACAGCGTCAGCCGAAGCCCGGCGGAAAATTCGCACGCATCCATATCATACCAGCTATCGCAGGCGGAGACAGGAACCGTTTGCAACCCATCCTCGAAGGTGACCGAATCCAGGCGGCGCACGGCATCATCCACATGCCAAATCTCATACCCCGCAATATAGGTCTGGTCCGAGGCGCGTTTGTCCGTATCATAGGCGAACCGGACGCGGACATCCGGATAGGCGGACGTATCGACCATGGAAGACCGGTTCAGGATCGGGTCCAGTACGGAAGTCGAAATCCGGAATACGTCGTCAGCCTGCCAGAAGGTCCGGCCAACGGGCTGCACATTGCTGAAAAGGTCCAGCATGTCTGCATCCAGCACACCTCCAGCCTGTTCGACTTGAGCAATGCGACTCAGATAGTCCAGTGCGTCTGATCGCCCGGCCATATGAGCCGCACTGAAATTGTCCTTGGCGAAAGCCAGAATAGCGCCTGGCTCCAGCGTACCCTCAGGTGCAATCATGTCACGCCCGGCCGCATATTCTCGCAATGCGAGAGC
Source organism: Algimonas porphyrae (assembly GCF_041429795.1). Classification (NCBI taxonomy): domain Bacteria; kingdom Pseudomonadati; phylum Pseudomonadota; class Alphaproteobacteria; order Maricaulales; family Robiginitomaculaceae; genus Algimonas; species Algimonas porphyrae. The sequence continues at coordinate 190,364 of NZ_CP163424.1, forward strand.
ACCGAGGGACCAGAACGCCCTGTCCTCGCCGAGAAAAGCCGCCGCCCTGTATGAGGCAATGGCGTCGCGACCAAGATGACCCGCTTCCAGATAATGAATCATGCCCAAATCCATCATGGCCCGCGCATGACCGGCATGGGCATAGGGCAACAACGCGTCGCGCTCTGCCGCCATATCGCCATTATCCCGCGCTTCCAGAACGCGCACCTCTGTCGAGGCCGTCGCGGTCCGGAACTGGTCCATGAACGGCCCTCGATCAGCCAGACGCTGAGGATCGACCAGACCGGTCATCCATGACCCCGTGCCGGGCTCTGTCAGGGCAATAATATCCGCAGCCGCCTTGAAACCAGCCGTGTGGGCGTGAACAAGATCGCCAATCAACTGGATGTCCGCCTCGACAGTCGGAATCCGGTCATTCAGTTTCATATAGGACAAGGCTGCCAGGCAAGACGGGTCTTGTGCCGTTTCGCGGCTATTGTGGACTTCCAGCAAAGAGAGGGGTTGTGAACGCCACACGGCCTCTCGAATGCCGTTGCACAAGTCCGCCCCTGAAACGACATCCGCATTCCAGAAGTCCGTCAGCGAGTTCGCATTGACCGCCACGGCGAGGTCGCCGTTGTTGGATTGACCGACATCGGCTGAGGACGGCCCTGAATCCGTACACCCCGAAATTATGATGGCTAAGCCCGCAAAGCAGGGTAGCAGGGACTTAGCCATAAAGGTCATACCTAACCCTTATTGATCGGCTGTTACGGTCGCAACATTGGGATCGAAACGCAGTGTCAGCGGTGTTTCGGGATAGGCATTGAGCACCTGGAACACCATCTTCGTGCAGTCATGCGGATAGGCGAAACTGTGCGGGACACTGATCGTCACCTCACCGGCATCCTGGCCGAGCTGTTGTTCCACTTGATTGAAGTCATCGCCGGATGTCGAGCAATCCCGGGAGAAAATTGCTCTGACCCTGGCCGCATAGTCGCCTGCGACCTGTTCCACATCGAGGGACAGCTCATAGGCGTCACCTGCCTCCGGTTTCGCGTCCATGAAAACCTGAACCATGGGCAGACTATCATAGAAGCGGATATATAAGGCATCCGGCTCGACGACATAGTCGGCACGACCATCAAGCAGGACAGACACGCCACCCGTCCGGATCTGACGGTCGTTAACAGGCACGAGCGCAGTATCCAGATCCAGACTAACGTCCTGTGAAGCTGGTGTTTGTTCGACGGGTGTCTCTTTGACGGGCGTAACGGCGACGCTTCCGCCCGGATCCTGCGCATCCGAACACCCTGCCAGCAAGATACCGGTCAATACGGCAGCAGTAATGCCCTTATGAGCTCTGTTTATCATGGCGCTGTCTAGCCTTCCTGAATTGATGCGACGTTTCTGTCGAATCGAAGTGTTATAGGGATTGATGGTGATGCGTTAAGCACCTGGAACACAAGCTTGGCACAATTGTGGTCATAAATGAACTGGTGCGAAACCCGTAAGGTCGTGCGAGCCCGCTCGGCATCGAGCGTTTCGATGATCTGTCCGAAATCCTCTCCAGCTGCAGAGCATTCGCGCGAAAAGATAGCCCGGACTTGCGCCGCGACAGTTCCCCCGACCTGCTCAATGGGCTGAACCAGTTCGTAGGTTTCGGCGCGCCTGGGTGAAATATCATTATAGACCTGAATCAGCGCTGCGGAGTCGTAGAAACGAACAATCAGCAATTCCGCGTTCAAGCCATAATCGGCCCGGCCCTGCACAATCAGGGTCAAATCCCCGTCCCGGATCAGGCCGTCGGCGACAGGCGAAAGGTCGATACCGTCGATCACATTGGGCAAATCTTCGGCGGCACGCTCGATCAGTGCCTCCGTGGCGGATTGTCCCCCGTCAGCCAGGCCGTCGACCGTATAGAATGACGGCGCAACGCCCTTCAGCAAGGCATCGAGTTGCTGCGCATACATCCGGTTGAAATAGTCCTGCCCCTGTTCGTTGGCGTGACCGTGATCGGCATAGGCGTCCGGATAGATATTGATGATATCGTCGACCGTCGGAGCCAGAATATCGATTGCCCCGTACCTATCCCGCAACTTCGTCACGAAATCGGGATTCATGGGCGCATTGTAGAGCTCCGGTAAAAACAGGAATACGAGGCGGACATCGCGTTCTTCGGCCAGATCGACGATCTCCTGATAGAAGAAACGGTTCCGTGCATCATAGTTCGCCGTTATATCCCAGACATCCGACGGCTTGGTTTGCCAGTCCGCTCCCACGGCTGCCGCCCAATCGGATTGCGCCTGATCGTTCTGGGCATCGGGGGCTGGCGTCGGGTCTGCACTACCGCGTGTCGGCGGCAGGCTGCGCCGCGCCTCGAACTCACCGGCAACGAGCTTTGACAGGCTCGAAGACCATTTGCGCAAGGACAGGCTCAGCGCACGCTGCAATTTCTCGACCGCATTCATGTCGGCATAGGCGAAGCTGCCGCGGAAAATATCCGAATAGGTCGCCAGCTCGAAGAACATTTCATGCTCCCGCGCCACATCTGGATACATTTGCACGACCAAGGTCTCGACATCGGCATTGTCCAGGATGTCCCGCGCCTGAACAAGTTGCGTATCTGCACCTGACCAGCTTTTCGAGAGGTCGATCACCTTTTGCGGGTTGCCCGACACGGCCTCCAGCTCGGCTGAAAACTTGTCGGCATTGATCGCGGTTTGCAGGCCGCTCCGCCCGATGATCACGACATCGACCGGATCCTCGTTCAGGAACGTTGGCGAGAACCAGTTTTCATAATATTGATACCGGGCCGTCGCGCTCTGCGAGAAAGCCAGGCTCCAGATCAGACCGGCGATAACGATCAGCGCAGCAAGGAATCTGACAATAATCATGATGACGCCCTCCTGCGCATGAGGAGAGTGGAGTCACTTCCACTCTCCGTTTCATAACCCCGCTTTTCATAAAAGCGGATTGCGCGAGCATTGTCAGCCGCGACGTGCAGCACATGGTCGCACCCGCCACCCTGCGCTTCAAATATGTCCATCAATTCCGCCGCGATACCCTTGCCCTGCCAGTCTGGGCTTACGGCAATGCGCGCCAGATAATGGGTGTTCGCCGGCAGGGCGTCCTGGCCTGCCCCGATCGCCTGCATATGCGCCATGACCGGCTTGCGCTGATCGCGCGCGACGCCCTTCAGAACAGCGAACGCCGTGCGTGAGGCAGCGGCCCGGAAGTCGTCGCTAGGCAAGGCCGACAGATAACCGCAAAGCGTATCCTCATCCGAAATTGCGACGATCGTGTCGGACAGCTCGCCCTCAGACACGTCGAACATGTCCGCACTCAGCCGGTCCAGCGCCTCGCCTTCGAGACCCAGACCGTTATAGAATTCCGGATAGGCCAGCACGTTCAGGCGACCAAGCGTCAGGCGCGCCGTACAATCCAGGTCAGCCTCGGCCAGTGGAACGATCTTCATGATCGCGGCCCTAGATTGCCGGCCCGTCAGGTGCAGGTGCCCCTGATAGATCGGCGGGCCAGTTGGACGCGTCAAATCCCTTCTGGCAATAGAGACTGAACAGGAGCCGTTCATAACCGTAGCCGACGCAACCCGAATGGGTCGCCTCGCCCTGCCGGCGAATATTGTAGGGTTCCGTCAATGTCTGCTGATGATTATTGAAGCTGCCAATGGCGATCCAGCGATCATCATAGGGCAGATAAGCCTGCACTTCGAGCTTGGAAGCGGTCAGTAGCTGAAAGGCCTTCTTCACTTCCGCGCCGCTGGCGAAGAACGGGTCCGAGGCCACAACGACCTTGTAGCGCATATCCCATGCGCTCAGCAGGGCGATGAGATGTTCGAGTACAGCCTGGCGGCGCTCCTCGACATAATCCGCGCTTCCGTAAAAGACGAGCTCGCGCATCGTGTAGGTCTGCAACCGGGTCAGAGACTGCGCATTTTTCAGCTCGTGACGGTGACACTGATTGACCGCCGTGATGGTGACATCACCGTCCAGATCCACATCGCGAAGACTTTCGAAACAGTGATAACAAACCGTGGGCGACAGGATGCGGTCCGATCCAGCCAGATTGTTCGCCGCCACGGCGCCTTCATCCGCAACATCGGAGACATGTTTGAGTTTCTGGAAATCCCGATCAACGGGCGCACTAAAGTAGGCATGCTGCGGAAAGGACTTCAGATAGCCCGCCTTCTGCAGACTGCTGACCGGAACCGTGACCGGCAGGAACTGCTCTGTCGAGCCTTCGCCGAGCGCGTAGGATCGAAACACACTGTCCATGGCCTTAAGTCGGTTTAGAAATTCGCCCTGAAACACGAATACACCTGCATCGGTCGGGACGACTTCACGGCGCTCGACAAGCGTCTCGTAAGGGTCCTTGTCGAAATGGATGGCCCCGTCATGATCCCGCACGACTTTGAACCCCTTCTTGGGGGAACTCTTGGCCGTACGGGTGGCGAGTTCCGATACGTCGGCGTGCAACGCCTGACGATCAACCGCTTCAGATAGGTGCAGCGTGACCGCCGTGTCGCTGACCTCCGCCTGAACGATGGCCGAGGATGCGTAGTAAATGTTTTCAAGGAAGGCCTTGCGACCCTCTTCATTGAAAGGCTTAGCCAGATCAACAATCAGTGCGTCGACGGACATATCAGAAATCTCCGTAGACGGGGGCGGCGGCACCGAGCGGGAAGTGTGCTAGGACATAGATGATCGAGATCACACACAGCGCGACCCAGGCCCATTTCTTCACATTTTTCATAATCGCCTCGACAATCTGCCGCTTAACCCAGACCGAACAGGCGACCGGTCATGCGCCAACTACCCTCGATAGTCGGAGATGCCGCGAACGTCCACGCCCAGCACACAAACAGCATCGTCGCCAACCAACCGAAGGCCCGCACGAGGCGAACTGACCCTGCGCCCATGTCCGGAGAGAAGATTTTTCGCGACAGGAAGGCGTAAAGCGCCAGCGCAATACCGTGGAACACGCCCCAGAGCAGGAACTGCATGTTGATGGCATGCCAGACACCCACCAGGACGAAAGTGATAAAAATGGAAATATAGGGGTTGCCCTTGAACACTTTGAGCATCGGAAAGTACATGTAACGATTGGCAAATTCACCGAGTGTGACATGCCAGCGCTTCCAGAAATCCTGGATGTTCGTCGACATGAAGGGCCAGTTGAAGTTCTCAGATATCTTCAGATTGAACAGCGCGCCCGAACCGATGGCGATACTCATGAAACCCGAAAAATTGGCATAGAGGTAGAGCAGCGACAGAATGCAGAACCACCAGGTTCCCAATATCGAGACCCCTGCGCCCTCACCATAATAGATCTCCTGCATGGGGGTCAGATTGGCCAGGATGATCCTGTCACCGACAAAACCGACCATGAACAGGCCGACAAACAGACGCAAGACGCCATAACCGATCAGCCCCGGCTCCGCTTTGCGCCCCAGCGCGGAAACCCGCAGGCGATCAAGCTTTTCGATCGGACCTGACGGCACGATCGGGAAAAACGTATTGAGGAGTGTGAAATCCAGAGCCGACGGCGCGCGCTCGGGCCGACGCTTGTATAGTTTCCAGTCCAGCATGGCCGCAATCGATCGGAACGCCACATAGGACATGCCGTAGACGACCAGGAAGGTCACGACGATATTGGCCGAGCGGGCATTATAGTACTGGAAAATGAAGAACTCGACGACGATCGCGAGCACACCCAGCCAGGCAATGCGCGCACTCCCTTTCTGCAACGTCAATCGCAGTGTTATGATCGCGGTTAGGGTAATGACGCCAAGGGCCAGAAGCGCAAGCGGCGACACAGTGAAGAGAAACACTGCGGAGATAATGATCAGAACAAAAGCGCGCAGCTTTGGCAGGCTCGACGGGATAATCCAGTAAAGCGCGACGCTCACCAGCAAGACAAGCAGATAGGCCTGCGGATCGGCAAACATCAGAACGTATTTTCCAGAGCTGCGAACGCAGCCTTTATCGATTCACCGGACAGCATGCCAAGGGCTTCCAGACCGGCAATGGCCACAAAAGCGATGATGCCCAAAACGAGCGTCAGGATCACTTCACCAAGAGAGTAGCGTTCGGGCTCTGGCACGGTCTGGTCCGGACCCGCTTATGCTTTCGCAATATCTGACAAGGCATCGGCCAGATCGCTGACGGTTTCAAAGTCGACCGCCTCGAAGTCTGACAGATCAAGCTCGATACCGAAACGCTCTTCCATGAACATGATCAGGTTTAGAAACGATAGCGAGTCGATAATGCGATCATCCAGCAATTTGCGGTCGTTCGTGACCTCGCCGTCAATCTTGCGGTTCTCATGTGCCGCAAAGTCGATGATCACCGCGCGAACGGCGTCTTGCGTAATAATTGTCATAGCGGAAAGCCCGAAGCGGTGCAGGTCGTAATTTGAATGTCATCTTATAGACCCCGGCCCAAAAGCTTTCAAGCGGCGAATCTGCGTGGCTGCAGGGACGCGCTTTCATACCGCCAGCACCGTTAACGACCCATCCCGCGCAGACAGACCCCCGGGCAGGATGGCGGCAAAGCATTGAACAGGACCGGTTTTCGGAAAACAGATCCCCCAATTCAGAGCGTGGTTTAGTTTTGGGGCTCCAACGAACGGAGACCCCGATCCATGACGCAGAGCCCTCACCTATCCCTACCCCTGCTGGCGCCGGCGCAAGCGCAGAAGCATGTTACGGTCAATGAGGCCGTCTTGCGTCTGGAAAGCGCAAACCGTCATTCGGTCCGGTCCCGCACATTGACACAGCCCCCACCCGACGCCGCGGAGGGCGACAGGTTCATCGTTCCTGACAATGGTAGCTTCGGTGACGCGGCGGTCGGACAGATTGCGGCCCTGATTGGCGGGTCCTGGTGGGCGATGAGCCCCGAAACCGGACAGCGTGTCTGGTGCGACGATGAAGCACTGTTCCTGACACATCACGAGGGAGACTGGCAGTCCGGCGACGCCGCACAGACCGAAGCGAGCCGCTTCGGTGTCAATACGCAGGCGGATTCCACGAACAGGCTCGCAGTCAAGTCTGACGCCATCCTGTTGAGCCATGACGACATTACACCCGGATCTGGGGATGTGCGTCTGAGCCTCAACCGTGCCAGCGATAACAATGTCGCAGGCATCCTGTTCCAGTCCGGCTATTCGGGGCGGGTTGCGATGCAGCTTGGCTCCCAGGCCGATTTCGCGATCAGCACGAGCCCGGACGGGGCGCAGTTTCATGACGCGATCCGGATTTCGGATAGCGGCTCGGTGAGCTTTCCGGGGGGCGTGGATCTCCCGCCGGTCCTGCATGGTCGTCCCAATGGCGGGCTCGGGCATTATGACACGCTCTACCTTGATCCCAGTAACGGAGACGACACCGCCACGGGCCGGTCGATCAGTGAGGCGGTACAGAGCGTTCAAGGTCTTGCGACGGTTTTGCCCGTGGGTCGCTGGGCGGTCGTCTTTCTTCTGGGGGACATCGAGTGGGACTGGATGATCAGCCTGGCCTATCCCCTCGCCAAGTTGGAGTTCCGGGGGCTTTCCAGCGATGGCTCGGCTTACGTGACCCGGACAATTCGCGTCCGGGACGCCCAGAACGCACCCGGTTATTCCGGGGGGCTGCAATTACGTGCCTCTACCAGTCTGGAATTCGTCAATATCGATATACAGCTCGATAGTGCGGGCAGCTTCCCCTTCCTGTTCTTCGATTCGACGATCGGATATCTGAAAACCTACAACATGACCGTGACCCGCACCGGGTCCGGGTCCGCCTGTCTGTTCGGTCCGTCGCGCAGCTTCGTGGCCAGTTTTCACGACAATCTGACAATCGACATGTCAGCGTCCGGTTTCATATTCGATGGCGTCGGCGCGGGCGCGGACCCGAATGCGGGCTGGGGTTCGCCTAGCAATATGACGGCCTTCTAGACGAACACTTCAGACCCGTCAGCCATCCCCGGCGTCGCGACTGTCGCGATATTGCTGCATGATGACATCATAGTCGCCAAAGCCTTTCAGATGACCATGTTCCAGCCAGACAGCCCGATTGCAGAGTGTATCGGTGATGTCATGGGAATGGGTTGCGATCACGGTGACGGTCTCCGCGCCACCGAAATAACGCGTCCGCGCCCGGATCGAGGCGAGGAATCTGGCGTCCGTCGTCGTCATCGCCTCATCGACAAGCAGGATATCCGGATCGCCGACAATAGCCATGGCCAGACCCAGCCGCGCCCGCATGCCGTCGGAATAAAGTGCGACCGGAATATCGATAAAATCGCCAAGACCACACAGATCTACGATGTCGCCCATCGATTCCGCGAGGCGCTCTGGCGAGATGCCGTGCAAGACAGCCGATACGCCGATATTCTGACGACCCGTTTCCATGTCACTCAGCGACAGGGTTGAGGAGAACATGGTGGAAATGCGCCCTCGCGCCGTGACCCGTCCGGTCACGGGCTGATAAATGCCGGCCAATGTCCGTAGCAATGTGGTCTTGCCAGAGCCATTATGGCCGACCAGCGCAACACAATCCCCTTTGCCGAAACGGCAGTCGATGGATTGCAGAGCCGCCACATAGGGCGCGCCGTCGATCGTGATGATCCGCCCGCCCGTCTGAGCGCTGCCGGACAGCATCTTCCGCCGCAATCGCGCCCGGCGCAACGGAAAATGCACACTGACCTGTTCACATTCAAGCACGGCTCAGACCCACATTGGAATGGTCGGACGCAAGCGCACGAACAACCACCAGCCCAGAATAGCGGCGACGATGATACACCCGACCGCGATAACGTAACTGATCGGATCGGGCATCTGTCCCATCAAGGGCATGCGGACGATGTTGATGAAATGGGCCATCGGATTGACTGTCGCGGCCAGCTGCTTGGCCCAACCGCCACCGTCCTGTGTCCACAGGATCGGCGTGATGAACAGTCCCAGCCGCATGATGGCCAGCATGGCGAAGCGGAAATCGCCATACCGCAATCCGAGCAGGCTGAAACACAGGGCGAGCCCCATTGCCATCATCACGCCGAGCGCCAGTCCCGGAACGGCCAGCAATGCCAGCGGGCCGACCGGGTAACCGGCGGCGATGAAAACGATGACGACGATGCCGGACTGCAGGGCAAGCTGAATCAGAGCCGTCGTCACCTGCTTCATCACATAGGCACTGTAGGGGTTGGCATAGGAATGGATCACGATCCGGTTGCGGATGAAGATATCGCTGGAATCCGTCACGACCGCCGTGATGAAGTTGTAAAGGACGATGCCAATCGCGACATAGACGGCATATTCCCGGTAGGGACCCATGATGCCGCCGAATACGAAAATGATCGCCACGATCCAGGCCGCAGCCTGCAAGCTCATCCAGAGCGGCCCCAAAATAGAGCGCTCGAACTGTACGCGAATGTCATGCCAGGCCAGATAGAGCCAGAGCCGAGGCTTGCGGAGCGCATCACGAATATCGGCGCGGGCAAGAGCCCTGAGATCCGGAGCCGACAAGACGCAGGCGCGCTCCGGCGCAGGGCTATCTGGCGCAGATTGGGAACTGGCAGGCGAAAGCTCCGTCATCTTCTATCCATCAGTCCTGATAAATGCGGTCGCACGGACCCGGGTCGAATTTTGGCGGTGATAGGCATCTTGCCTGCAGATGGCGAGCGAGAATTTCGGTAAATGCGGGACTTCTCTGAACGCAAACGATATCGGCGATTGGTCCTCTCAGCCGCCTACCAGTCGGCCCATTGAACGATCTCGCCATCTTTTCGGATAACGATCCGGTCACCCAATAACTGCACGGTCGCACCCCGGCTCTGGCTCTTTTTCACGAGAATGTGTCCAGGGACATCGGCGCAGAAAACGTTTCCATACCAGTCGGCAGAGCGTTTCGGTATCCAGTCATGAACATCGGCGTCATACAGAGCGCCCGCCATGTTGCCAGTTCCCACGCAGAGCTCCCCCGACATAACGACCATATGGGTGATCCGCAGGCCCCAGCTGGTGGTATCGATGCCCGCCGCCTTGGCAAGCGCGACTTGATTGGCATCGGTCAGATCCGCGGGTTGGTGTTCGGGCGGCAGAGAGGCAAATATATCGGCGTAGCGTTCGAAAATGCCCGCACCGCCAAATTCCTCTTCGCTCAAATCAAAGCGTTCGCGATAGGCCTTGTCGAACGGAACGAGACGTCCCGTATCCCGGATTCCGTCGAACAGGGTTTTCACGGTCCATGCCCCGTCCACACGTTCGAAGATTTCGCCCCACGGATACATGCCCACCAAGGGGTTGCCTTTCAGCAGGGTCAGTGACTGCGCTTCGCGGTAGGCGTAATCATAGGTGTTCTCGGGGCTATCGGTCAGAGTGAACCCGCGATCCGGAGAATAGTTGACGAGATAGCCGGACGGGTAGGTGCCGATCAGCACATCATCACCATAACGCAGATAGCTGTAATATTCGCGGGCTTCACCGCGAGCGGCATTAGCCGACGGCAGAATATGCGTGTCCAGCGTCTCGCCGTCATAGATCGTCAACGGACCGTTAGGATTGACGCTCCCTCGAACGGCGGACCCATAAATCAGCACATCGTCGTAAGGGAAAAAACCGTAGATCCAATTATCCTCGGCATCGACGGTTTCACCATTCAGAATATGAATATCGTCATGGGTCTGCATGGGAATGTCGTAGCGTTTCACCTGCCGGTCGAAATTGACGATGACGTCGTCCTCGAAGGCGGTGATCGCGGAAAAATAGCCGTCGAAGCTACCGTGATAGCCGCGATCCGTGAACACGGAATAGCCCATATATCCCTTATAATAGCGCCCGATCTGTATGTAGTCATAATCCGATCCGGGCTCCATGACCTGATGCCAGACAAGCTGTGTGGGGTAATCCGGGATCGGAGCGAAAGCGCCATCTTCGACAAGTACCCATTTTCGACCGTTAAAGACACGCTTGGACAGCGTGTCGTATAAGTAACCTTCCACATTGCGTATGCGCGAGCGCGCCGTCGTCGCATGAGTTGTGGGGAGGCGCTTGAAATCAAGATCGTCGATCAGGCTACGATCGGCGGGGTCGCGGCACCACAGTTCTATATCGCCCTGATTGGCATAGGTGCGCGTGTGCACGGTTTCGATGATGTTGAAACCGCATTCACGAGTGGTATCGGCATAGAATATCTGCGGCGCATGAGTGGCCTGACTCAGCGGTATTTCAGCTGTGCGCGGTGTCTGATCAAAGCCAGGGTCTGCACAGGCTGAGACGAGCACAGCGAGCGCCGCGCAAATCGCACCCTGACGCAAAGCGTTTGCGCGCGATTGTATCCGTTGTAACGTCGAAGGGCCGTAATGCCACGCCAGATAGAACCAGAGCCGAGGTTTGCGCAGGGCGCTGCGCAGATTGGACCGCACCTGCGCAGACCGAGTTTCGGACATTTCGACCGCCGATAGAGGCGAATGATCCGCCATGTCCCATCCATATGATTGAAGTTCAGGTCGCGTCGCGCGGCTCGATGACGGTGCTGATAAGCTTCTTGCACGCAAATGGCGAGCATGAATTTCCGTCACTGGCCATCTTCTTCGCCGTGACGCGCGCGCCCTGATCTCAGATCATGACCAGCGGCGCCCAAACTGATACGCAGCGCCAAGCGTCAGGATAGTGGCCATCAGTTCTCAAGACCTTCAAGTTCGGCAGCCAGAGGGTCACTCAGGCCCCTAACAAAACGGTCGGACAGATGGTGCCGATCACGATAGACCAGATCCGCTCCGCGACGGACCGGGCAGGACCCTCCCGGACAGATCAGAGCGTTCAGATCGACCCGTGCGATACCCAATTCGTCCGCCAGCGCGATTTCCCATTGCGATGTCGCGAGCGCCTGAGCGGCGGGCCTGGCACAGGTTGCGGCACCGCTGATGACACAATCCCACCAGCCATCGACCGCGACCGGCGTGTCCGCCAGCATGACCGGTCGGGCGCCAGCTGCTTGAATGGCACCAAGCATGGCGCGATATCCCTGCGCCTGACCGCGCCGAGCGGTCGCCACGTCAACCGCTGGCGGTCCCTGTTCAGTCTTGATCCAGCCAATGTAATCCGTCAGCCCGGAGGTCAGGACCAGCGGGTTCCCCTTCTGTCGGGACAGACTTTCCAGGATCGCTTGGTTGAATTGCAGGCAATCGGTGAAATCCAGCTGGGTGCCGGGATGATGCATCAGGGTCAGAACCGGCGGACAGGAGGACTTCGTCAGATTGCGGACCCTGTATCCCGCGGCCAGCAAGGCGGGTAACCACTGCGCTGCATGACTGTCTCCGACCAGCCAGACCGCCTTCCCCTCGACCGGTCCGAACCAGCATTCCCTGAGCTCCCATTGCCCATTGTCGAGATGGCAACCCGTATCATAACTGTCCGGTAAAATATCCCGCATGGCCTGCAGGCGCGCGATCTCCGCATCCGATAAAGGTGTCCTGAAACTGTCCAGGGCCGACACTGTGTGAACAAGGCCTGCCGCGGCAATGATCGCGACCGTGAAACCGCTGAGCGCGCGGCGTGGACGCGCCGTCAATCTTGCCGCCTTGCGGATCGGATTTTCGATCAGGCTGTAGGTCATGGCCGCAACCCCGACCGAGATCGCCAGCAATATCCATTGCTCCCCGACCCAGCCGCTGAACAAGGGCCGCAGGAAAAGAATGACGGGCCAGTGCCAGATATAGAGCGCGTAGGAGCGGCGCCCGATCCATTCCATGACCGGATGGGCCAGCACGGGATTTTCGCCCTCCCCGTGTGTCGATAGTATGACCAGCACACTGCCGATAATGGCCGGTATCGCATAAGGCGCGGGAAAGCCGCTACCGTCGCGGGTCAGACATCCCGCGCCCAGGACGAGAACCAGGCCGGTCCACCCCGCCAGTTGGCGGCGACGTTTCGTCAGGTGGACGCTCCCGGCCCCGAACAGGACGGCAACCAGAGCGCCTGCGACAAATTCCCAGAGACGGTAGTGCGGAAAGTAGAAGGCTGCCACCGGACGGTCGTAGGAGGCCCACAAGGCCAGCAAGAACGACAGAATTCCGAGCAGCACCAGACCCGCGACAAACACCCGTCCGCCCCAACGCCGAGCGAGCAGACCCAGTCCGACCGCTATCAATGGCAGCAGCAGATAAACCTGTTCCTCAACACCCAGAGACCAGAGATGCAAGGCCGGGCTGGGCGGACCGTCCATCAGGAAATAGTCCTGCGCCGTCAGAGCAAACCGGATATTGCCGACATAGAATAGCGATGCCAGCGCATCCCTGCGAACCGACGGGGCATAATCGGTCGGCCAGAACAGCGTGGCCAGGACTGCAATGGCCACTGTTGCCAGTATCATCTGCGGCAGTAGCCGCCGCATGCGCCGGGCCCAGAAATCAGCCAGATCGATCCGCTCGGACCGTTGCCATTCGCGGAACAGAAGTCCGAAAATCAGATAGCCCGACAGGACGAAGAAGATATCGACCCCGATGAACCCGCCCTGCGCCCACTCAAATCCCAGATGGTGGAACAGGACGAACAGGACCGCGATCGCGCGCAGACCTTCCAGTGTCCGGCTATACCGCCTGGAATAGGGAGATGCCGCGACAGCTGGCGCGGTCATAGTGCGAACCCGATCATGGCTCGACGCTTAACGGGGAAATATCGCTCCGCAAGACCGCAGACCGGCAACTGCGAACCGCTCAAAGGCGATGCAGCGAACCGTCGCGTTCCTCATAGCGGTCGCCTGTGCGCGGACAGACCAGATCGCCTTTATCATCCGTCTTGAGCATTTCACCAGCATGACTGGCCCAGCCGATGCGCTTGGCCGGCACACCCGCCATCACGGCATGCGGTGTCACATCCCGGGTCACGACGGCGCCAGCGGCGATGAAGCAATATTCGCCGAGCTCATGACCGCAGACGATCGTGGCATTGGCGCCGATGGTTGCGCCCTTGCGAACCAGGGTCGTAGCATATTCATTGCGACGATTGACCTCTGAGCGCGGTGTGGTGACATTGGTGAACACCATGGATGGACCACAAAAAACGCCGTCTTCCAGGACCACGCCCTTGTAGAGCGCGACATTATTCTGGATCTTGCAGCCATCGCCGATGGTCACGTCGGGGCCTGCCATCACATTCTGCCCGAGCGAGCAGTTCTTGCCGATCCGTGTTCCGGACAGGACGTGGACGAAATGCCAGATCGATGTCCCTTCGCCGATCTCGACATTATCGTCGACATAGGCGCTTTCGTGAACAGACCAGCCGCCATCCATTTTCTTGACTTGGGACATGGGCGGCTCCTTAAGCTTTGACGATCGTGTCAGGGAAATCGGCAATGATGTCCGATGTGGCATTCCGCGTATCAACGACGAGTGGGATCGCCTTGCAAAGCGCGGTGTAATCCACGCCCGTATGAGCGGTGGCGATAACGGCCGCGTCGAAACCGGAGAAGTCGTCAACAGATGTCATGCCGGCAAATTCCGGATGTTCGCGCGTGGTCGGGATTTCCGGAATCATGGGGTCGTAATAGGACACATGCGCGCCATGTTCCTTCAGAATGTCGATAAGTTCCAGCGAAGGCGACTCGCGCATGTCGTCAATATCCGCTTTATAGGCCAGTCCAACGAGCAGAATTTTCGAGCCCGCCAGCGCCTTTTTCTGTTTCAGACTCATTTCCTCCAGCAGGCGACGGACGATGCGACGCGGCATGTTGGTGTTAATGTCACCCGCCAACTCGATGAAGTGGGTCGACAGGCCGTGTTCACGCGCCTTGTAGGACAGGTAGTAGGGGTCGATGCGGATGCAGTGGCCACCCACGCCCGGACCCGGATAGAAGGCTTGGAAACCGAACGGTTTGGTTTTGGCCGCGTCGATCACTTCCCAGATATCAATGTCCATCGCCTCGAAGATGACCTTCATCTCGTTAACGGCGGCGATGTTGATCCAGCGGTAGATGTTCTCGACCAGCTTGGTCGCTTCGGCAGTCCGTGCATTGGACACCATCACCGTATCGACAATGATATCGTAGGTTGCCTTGGCCATGGCCCGGCCATCCTCGCTATCCGCGCCGACGACCTTGGGAATGGTCGCGGTTTCGAAATTCTTGTTGCCTGGATCCTCGCGCTCCGGCGAATAGGCCAATGCGAAATCCTCGCCCCCTTTCAATCCGGACGTCTCCAGGATCGGTTTCATCACCTCTTCGGTCGTGCCGGGATAGGTGGTGGATTCCAGCACGACCAGCTGGCCCTTACGCAGGACCTTGGCCAATGTCTCGCATGTGGAGACCACATAGGACAGATCGGGCTGGTGATGGATATCGAGCGGAGTCGGAACCGCAATCAGAATGGCATCAGCCTCCTTCAGATCGGCCGGGTCGGCGGTCGCTTTGAACAGCGCCTTGTCCAGCATTTCCTGAACACGGCTGTCTGCAATGTGCTTCATGCCGGATTCGCCCGCATTGAGCTGTGCGGCGCGCTTTTCACTGATGTCGTAACCGATGACCCGCGTATTCTGGGCCACATAGGCTTCTGCCAGCGGCAGGCCGACATAGCCCAGCCCGACGATGCCGATGACGAGGTCGCCCGTCTCGGCCTTTGCGAGAAATTCCTGTTTCATAATCGTAATGCCCCGATACTGCCGCCGGGCGCGGCTGCGTGTGTGGATGTCGTGAAGAATATGGCCGTCCGGGAACCCGAGGGAACGTCCGTCGCGGGGCCAGTAAGGCAAAGCGCCGCCCTATTCAACCCGCCCGACGCTCAACGTGCCACCGTCAATGCATGAGGGTGATATAGAGCCAGTAGAGCGCGGCCAGCAGGATGAACAGTCCGACGGTAAACCAGCCGAAATGCTCTTTCATGATGGCTTCAGCGCGCGGACCGAATGTTTTCACGATCCAGGCGACGAGGAAGAAGCGCATGGCCCGCGCCATGACCGAGGCCGCCATGAATATGGCGAAATTGATCTTCAGCGCGCCGCTCATGATGGTGATGACCTTGTAGGGAAAGGGCGTCAGTCCCGCGCCGAACACGGCGATTGCGCCATATTGCTCGACCCGGGCCGAGAAGTCCGCGACGCTGTCCGCTTTGCCGAGCGCATTAAGCACAGGCAGCGCGAGCGCATCGAAGAACAGCATGCCGAGCAGATAGCCGAAAGCTCCGCCCAGCACCGAGAATATCGTCGCGATGGTTGCGTAGCGCCACGCCTTGTCCGGCGCGGCCTGGACCATCGGGATCAGCATGACGTCCGGCGGGATCGGGAAAAAGGAGCTTTCGACGAAACAGACGCCGGCAAATGTCCTTTCGGCATTCTTGTGCCGTGCGGCGGCCTTGACCCCCTCATACCATCGCTCGAGAAATGCGAGACGACCTTTCATGACCTTGCCCCCATGGGATGGGCCGACGGGCCGCTGTTGCGACCCGGCAACCATGCGGCGCGATTTACGCCAGTGCGGTCTTGGCCGCGCTGATCACTTTCGCCTGGTCCTCTTCGGACAGGTAGGGGTGCATGGGCAGGCTAATGATGTGATCGATACAGTCCATCGTGTTGGGCAGGCCATTACCCGCAACGGGATAATGCTCATAAGCCGTCTGGATGTGCACGGGTTTGGGATAGTAGCGAGCCGTGGGCACACCCTCGGCCTTCAGCGCGTCGGCGAAGGCGAACGGGTCCGGAACCTCGATCGTGTATTGCGCCCAGGTGGACACCACCCCATCCATCACGACAGGGATGCGATCCGCAACGCCGGACAGGCCGTCCTTGTATCGCGCGGCCACCACATTGCGTTTTTCGATCTCGTCGGCGAACACGGCCAGCTTGGGCAGCAGGATCGCAGCCTGCAACGTGTCCAGCCGCGAATTCATGCCGATCCGGACATTGTCATACTTGTCCTTACCCTTGCCGTGAACCCGTAGGCTGCGGAGCTTGAATTCCAGATCGTCATCATTGGTCAGCGTCGCGCCGCCATCGCCGTAGCAGCCGAGCGGTTTCGCCGGAAAGAAGCTCGTCGTCTGGCAGTCGGTCCAATGCAGCGGGTGCTTGCCCGTCAACGTCGTGCCGAATCCCTGTGCAGAGTCGGAGATGAACTTCATCCCGTTCTCGCGCACCACCGGGGCTAGGGCCTCGTAATCGGCGGACTGGCCGAACAGATCCACGGCGATAACGGCTTTCGGGGTCAGCTCGCCCTTGGCTTTTACGTCAGTGACGGCCTGCTTCAGGCTGTTCACGTCCATATTGTAGGTGTCGCGGTCGATGTCGACGAAGACCGGCGTGGCCCCCGCCAGCGCGACCACTTCGGCTGTCGCGCAATAGGTGAAGGACGGACAGAAAACCGCATCACCCGGCCCGACACTCCAAGCCAACAGCGGCAACAGGATCGCATCCGTACCGTTTGCGCAGCCAACGGCATGTTTCGCCTCGCCGAAGGCGGCCAGCTTGCCCTCGAATTCCGTGACCTGCGGACCCAGAATGTAACGTCCGCTTTTAAGGACATCGGCAATGCCCCCTTCGATCTCGTCCTTGAGACGAGCCTGCTGGGCGTGGAGGTCGATAAACTGCATGGGAGTGGCTCCGTATGATATCTGCGTCAGCGTTGAGGCAGGAAGAATGACTGGGTCTGAGTGGTCACTTACGCGATTTCGCACGCCTCTGCAGTGCACACCGCATGACCATCCGTTTCAGGATTGCGATCAGATCGGTTTCGGCAAAGTGTCCGATGCCATGACGCGCAGGACGCGCAAGGCCTCCTCACCATCCGTGAACGGCGTGTCGCCATTGGCGATGCAATCAAGGAAATGCTGGCATTCTGACTTGAGCGGTTCTCCTGGCGGGACAGAAACATACTCGACATCGGCCTTGTGCGGCACCGGAACCGGGCCGGACGTATCGATGACGTGCCTGTAAAGCGCCAGCTTTTCGTCCCAGGGCTTGACGTCGTCAAAGACTGCCATGGCGTTTTCGCCCACGACGACCAAGCGCTGTTCCTTGAACGGGTGCAGCCAGCTGGCAAAGACATGGGCGCGCCCCCCTGAGGGGAACACCATGTCGAGACGGGTTTCATCGGCGATACCGTCCGTCACGAAATCAAGACCGCTCTGACGAACGTGGCTCGGTGCTTCGTCAAAGAGGGCCAGCAGCATGGACACATCGTGCGGGGCGAGCGACCAGAAAGCATCTTCCTCGACCCGGAACTTGCCGGTCGACAGGCGGTGGCTGTAAGCATAGCGAAGCTTGCCCAGATCGCCGGCCCGGACCTTCTCTCGCAAGGCGACAAAGACGGGATGATATTGCAGCAGGTGGCCGACCATCAGAATGCGGTCCGCATCTTTCGTGGCCTTGATCATGGCCAGCGCGTCATCTTCATTGAGCGCGATAGGCTTTTCGACATAGACGTGCTTGCCGGCAGTCGCAGCTTCAATGGCTAGTTGTGCGTGATATTCGGCCGGTGCCGCGATCACCACGCCGTCGATATCACTGGCAAGTGCCTCTTCCTTCGTCATAGCGACGGCACCGTACATTTCGGCGTACTTGGCAGCAGTCTTCTCGTCGTGATCAACGATGATTCTCAACGCGCCGAGTTCCGCGAATATACGCGTGAGGTTTTTCCCCCAGTGACCGACACCAAACACTGCTACCTGTGGCATATCTAAAAACAACTCTAAAAAAGGCTAGATTCACGCGACTAGTCCACCAGCTTAAGCCCCACAAACGCCGATGGCAACGCGCTATATTTGCTCGCCTTCGGGTTTTTGAGACATAGTCTAGCGAAGATAAAATCATGGAACCGACACAGCGCCACCAAACACGCACTGGCCAGCCCGACACGCTACGGCGGACGATTTGCATCACAAAAATATGGGCGCGCAGGCCATGTTGGTGAGGCCGCACCGGGAAAGACGCAGAGAAGGCTATGTGCCGCTCCAGGAGCGACCCATGGGACAAATGGATCTGATCGGGTGGCGACTCTGATGGTGATGCTCTTCCCTGTTTTGAGAAAGCGGCCTTGGATGTACCGTTTGCTTCGACGCTCAAAGCAGAGTGATCGAAGCGCCTGAATAATCGGAGGCCGATTGATTAAGATACGGTGCAGGCCAGATGCGACTGATATCGCGAGTTTCACGTCAGTCGCCCCGTTATGGTCCCTCCGCCGCAGAGCAAGCAAGCCCAGCTCGTAACGCTGACAGGGTTGCAGGGTGCTGGCGTACTAAATTTCGGACGTGATGGTGTCTGCGGCTTCTCGATCGCGATAGAATTGGATAAGCTTAACCAGAACAGCCCAGCTCGCCGGATTGCCGTGCTTGGCCTTGCCAAAAGGCAGTTATTGCCTTGCGCTCAAGGTTCGACGGTGCCGTTGAGGCAGGGGAGGTGGGTGTCGCAGATATTGCGGCCCAGTTCCATATAGTCCGCGGCGGACTCGGGCTTTACGTAATAGGCGTCCGCACCGAGTTCCTGCGCCATATTGTGATCCAGCGGCTGATCGGACCCTGACAGCATAACGACGACGCTTCCGGAAATGGCGGCTGTGGACCGGATGTCAGACAGAACCGAAAACCCGTCTGTCCCGGGCATGCGAATATCCAGCAAGGTCATGCACGGCTTGTCCCGTCTGATCATTTCGACCGCTTGCGCGCCGTGGCTCAGCTCTGCAACTTCGAGGTCATTGCCGGTCGCCGTGATGGCGCGACGGATCATGCGCCGGTCAAATGTGCTGTCGTCGACGATGAGAATGCGAGCTGTCATTCATTCCTCCTGCGGGCATTCAAATGGATACGGAACGTTGCGCCGGGGCCGTCGCGTTCCACCAGATCGATCGACCCGCCATGCAGCGCGATAATCCGCCGACACAGAGCCAGACCTATCCCCGATCCCTTGACGCCTTTTTGCGGCTGGGACCGGCCAAACAGATCGAACACCTTGTCATGCTCATCTGAATCGATCCCACGGCCATTGTCAATCACGTCGACGACCCAGTTCTGAAGTGCGCGCTGGGCCGTAACCTCAACCCGAAGGGGTCTGTCCGGGCTGCGATATTTCAGGGCGTTCTGGAAAAGATTTCCGAACACCTGGCCGAGCAAGTCGGCATTGCCGCTGACGCTGATAGGTCCGTCCGGGAGTATTACCGTGCCGCCTGCATCGCTGATGGCGTCCCGCTCCCGCGCCGCAAAGTCTTCCAGAATCTGACCGAGATCGACCGTATCGAAGTCGACTTCGTGCGGGGAGGCGCGCATGAATTTCAGGAAGCTGCGAATGAGGCCGCGCATATGCCGGACCCCTCTTTCGATTTCTTCGAGATGCTCGCTCGCTCCATCCGGCAAAGCCTCGCCATGTTCGAGCGTCAGCAGTTCGGCGGAAATCCCGATCTTACGCAACGGGGCCTGCAGATCGTGTGATGTCAGAGAGGCGAAGTCGTCCAGATTGCGATTGATCGAAGCCAGCAGCGTCTCTTTCTCCTTAAGATCCGTTATGTCGGTCGAAACGACCAGAATGCGCCGGTCCTCTGGACCGTTCAGCTCCAGCGGAATTTTATCAGTCTGAACCCAGCCCGGATCGCCTTCATTGGGCGTATAGGGCTCGATCTTGCCGCGCAGGGCCACGCCCGAATTGATCACGGCCAGATCATCGTCATGATAGGCCTTGGCAGCCTCTCCGAACAGATCATAGGTGTTCTGACCTTCCGTCTCCTCGACGCTCAGGCCCATACTGTCGGCAGCCGCCGCATTCAGCCGCAAAATCGTGTTCTTGTCATCCTTGTACCAGATGCGAGATGGCACAGCGTCCAACACCATGCGGAGCTCGCGCTGAACCCGGTCCAGCGTCTTGGCCTGTTCACGGATTTCGCGGCGCAGCGCCGTCTCGGCGCTGACATCACGCCCGACCGACTGATATCCGACGAGCCGGCCTTCATCATAGACCGCGATATTGGTCCAGAGAATGTGAACCGGCCGTTGATCGCGCATCACCTTGTGCAACGTCGTGCTGGCAGGGGAGCGTTCGGAGAGCAGCGTCAGCCGGGAATCGACTTCGGAGCGCTGATCCGGCGGCACACGGTCGAGGAGCCGACTTCCGATCAGCGCATCGCGGTCCATTCGAAAGAAATCGACCGCTGCCTGATTGGCATAGGTGAACACACGGTCCGCATCGAAACGGCAGATATAATCCGGATGCGTGTCCAGAATGGATTGGAACATGTCGGACATGACGTCGCGCCGCCTGAAATTAGATATCCTCAGGTTCGGTCGCCAACCTTAAAATGATCTTAAAGACGCGCTCAAGCGAAGCAGGTCGCGTCATGCACACCCGGCAAGTCTAGATTTCCTGACCGCCCAAGCCTTCAAACCGCTCGATCATCGTCAGAACAAGCGCGGACCGCGGAAAAAGACGGCGCCGCTCGCGGCCCATGGGACCGGTCCAGACACATTCGGCAAAGGTCCGGGATTCCCGTTCACAAATTCGGCGGATTGTCATAACGGGCCCGCGCGAGCGCAGGCGCACTTCCATCCCGGTCTCAAGATCGCGTTCGCGCGCGGCGCGCGGGAAAATGTCGATCGTACTGACGGGAAAACGGCGGAAGCGAAGACAGTCCTTGCGATCGAACCAGCAGCAATCAATGACCAGTCCGAAGGTTTCGCTCCGGACGGCCTCGACCGTCATGAGCTCGATTCGGTCCTGCAATGTCACGACATCGCCAATGGCGACGTCTCCATCAAGGGATCGTTTTGTTACCGTCACAGGCATGACTTTCATTGACGGAAGCATGATAACCGACCCGTCCGCTGCCGCGCTTGAAAATAAACCATTTTAATTCAATCGCGAAGCCCGTCTTGTATAACATATTTTATGATTTCTGTCCACAGCTCCGGCCCCGTTCCCTGCTTTCGCAGGACTGCGCTTAAGGCGGTCCTGACGCCTTTCTTCCGGCGTCCGCCCTGCTAAACAGAACGGCAATGGGAATTCGTTTCATTCACACAGCCGACTGGCAACTGGGCAAGGCCTTTGCGCGGTTTGACCCGGCCCTGTCCGGGCGGTTGCGGGCGGAGCGTCAGGATGTGATCGCACGGATCGGAACAGCGGCCCGTGACGCGGATTGCCGGCACATTCTTGTCGCCGGCGATGTCTGGGATACGACCTTGCCGGGGCATGATGTTCTGCGCCAGCCGCTCGACATCATGGCGGAATTCGGTGAGCTGATCTGGTGGCTGCTTCCGGGCAATCATGACCGCGACGATGCGGACGGTCTGTGGGACCGCGTCGAAGCCTGCGGACATGATCATATCCGCCCGCAGAGACGCGCCGAACCAGTCGAGATGGAACCCGGCGTGTGGTTGTTGCCCGCCCCGTGGCAGAGGCTGCACCACGGCGAAGATCTGACCCGCTGGATGGACGGTGCGCAAACGCCGGATGGGGCCATCCGTATCGGCCTGGCGCATGGCGGCATTCGCAGTTTCGGCACAAATGATGCGGGAAAAAATAGTGGCGAAACCGATGAGATCATACCGCCGGACCGGGCCAGCACAGCGCAGCTGGATTATCTCGCGCTGGGTGACTGGCATGGACGCAGCTCGATCAATCAGCGCACCCATTATTCTGGAACGCCGGAGCCGGATCGACACAAGGTCGGCGATCGCGGGCAGATACTCTGTGTCGAGATCGCTTCGGCCGGTCGCAACCCCATCGTTACCGACATTGCAACCGCCCGATTCGACTGGCCGGTCCTGACAACCCCGCTCCGGACGGGCGAAATCGACGAAGCCATTGCCGCGATCCGCGAGCGTGTCGATGCAGGCCAGGCTGCACGCGACACTTTGGTGAATATTCGAGTGAGCGGCAGCGCCAGTGTGGCGGAATGGGCCCGGTTCGAACAGTTTGTCCGCGAGCTGTCAGAACGCTGCGCCCATCTGGAGATGCGCGGCCAAGACGACGTCGACCTGCGGATCGTGGCAGAGGATCTGGACGCTCTGGACGCGCAAGGGTCCGTCCGGGCCGCCGCTGAAACGCTGGACGGGATGCGTCAGGACCCGACATTGTCTCAAGCGCAGCGAATTGAGGCGACGGACGCGCTGCGACAGCTTTTCGCATTTGCCGCCACGGATGCCGCGTCATGAGGCTGGACGGGTTTCGTTTCCGGTATCTCGGCCCATTCGGGTCCGAGGGGGTCGCGGTCGAGGGCCTCGTTCCGGGCCTGAACGTCCTTGCCGACCATAATGAAAGAGGCAAATCGAGCCTGCTGCGGGGATTGCAGCTCTTCCTGCTGCAGGGGCATACGAGCTGGGGCAAACGCGGCCATCCGGTCAAACGCGATGACGGTGCCACGACGGGGGAAATCGATTTTACCCATGACGGCACGGCTTACCGCCTGATCAAGACCTATCAGCGCGGCAAGGATGCGCAGCTGATCGACCGGAGTACAGGCGCGGTGCTTGCCAAGAAAGGCGAAGCCGACGAACGCATGGCCGCTATTATGGGAACGATCGATAAGGCGCGTGGCCCGTCCGGCCTGCTCTGGATTGAACAGGGCCAGTCCATGGATGCCGTGCAGGATGACGATCGCCTGGTCGCATCCAAGGTCGAAACGGAAATGTCGGTTCTGGTCGGCGGTGACCGGGCACGGGACTATCTCGCCCGGACCGAAGCCGCGCTGGGGGAGTTGCTGACCGCGACGGGACGACCCCGTGTTGGCGGTCCGTTGAAAGCCGCCGAAGACGCGCTGGTGCGGATCGAAGCAGATTTATTGGACGCAGAGCGACGGCGGGATCAGACCCGGCAGATCGGACGCGAGCTGGACCGCGCCCGATCCGCCTTGGCCGCATTGCAAGCGCAGGACGACACTGATGCTGACGTCCGGATCGCCGCAGTGCGGGACGAGCTGGATGCCGCCTTGACCGCCCGGGCGCACTGGGAGACGGCAAAAGCTGTCCAGCAGCGTCTTCAGGCTGAAACCGAGCGCGCCAATGACCGCCTGACGCGACATCTGGATCACGTCAGGGCCTATGACGACGCTGCTGCTGGGATGGCGGACGAAAACGCTGCGATCGCAAGCCACGAAGCCCGCCGCAACGAACTGAAAGCGCAGCAATCACGGATCGATGCCGATCTGCGTGAATTGCGACAGGAGCAGGCCAGACAGGTCGAACGGGAAGCCGCCAAGGCCCGCGCGAATCGTCTGCAAGAGCGGCAGATCGCGCTGGAACAATTGCAGGCGCGTCTGTCGTCACTGGATACGACACTCGCCGCCCGCACAGAACAGATTCAGGCCCGCGACGCCTTGCCCGAGATCGATCGCGACGGACTGGATCAGCTCGGCGCGCTGGAAGCGACCATCGATCGTCTGGACCGTGCCCTTTCAGGCGTCGAGGTGACGCTGCGTCTGGACCTGCTTCCGGGAGCGCAGGCCGAGATCGACGGAAAACCTATCATTTCAGGGTCGGTGACATTGGACGCGACGACGGTCCTGACCCTGCCGGGTGCGGGCTACATCCGGCTCGATGCGCCGGAGGCGGACGCGCTGAAAATACAACGCGAGACGGCGCGAAGTGACATCGAAGCGCGGCTTCATACCATCGGTGTCGCCGATTATGCCGCTGCCGCCGACGCCGTCCGGCGCCGCGTCGACATTGCGTCCGACCTTGAATCCCTTGAGCGCGAAATTGCCCGTATCGCACCGCAGGGACGCGACAGGCTGATTGATCATCAGCAGGTTCTGGAGCGTGATATTGCCGCCTTGGAAACCAAACTGAACGACGCCGAGCCGGACGATTGCGCGACAGATCCGGACCGGGTTGCTACTGACATCGCGCAGCAATCGGCGCAGCGCATCGTCACCGAAGAGGCCTTGCAGGATGTTTCCGGAAAGCTGGAAGGAGCAAGGGCGCGTCTGGATGCGCATCGCCGCGCAATGGCCGCTCTGCCCGCAGACGTCGCGCTGGACGCACGCGGCGCGCGTCAGTCCGAACTGGCTGCAAGTGCCGCGACGGCTCAGGCCCGACTGGAAACGGCACAGTCGGATCTGGAACGGCTGACGGACAGCGTTCGGACCGATCCCGATATTTTGAAGGCCAGCTTGAACCGCCTCATTCAGGTGCGGGACAACAGGGCAGCGGAGTTGGAAGAGCTGCAACGCCGGGTCGTAGAGCTGCAAGCCCGCCGCAGCGGTGTGCTGGACCGCAGCGACCCTGATACCGAGGCAAACGCGCTGATGGAACAGCGCGACACGCTGCGCGAGACGATCAAACGTCATCGTCAGCGGGCCGGGGCGCTGAGCTTGCTGCGCGATACGCTTACAGAGGCACAACTACGCCTCCAGGCTGAATATACGGCTCCTGTCCGCCGCGAACTGGCCCCGTTGCTGGCGCGTGTGATCGATGGGGCCGATCTGAGCCTGTCGGAGACACTCGGCCCACAAGGCCTGTTGCGGAATGGGCGCGATGATACGCTGGACCGGCTGTCTGGTGGGACGCGCGAACAGATTGCCATATTGACGCGTCTGGCCTTTGCGCGGCTGCTGGCACGGGGCGGGCAGCCTTGCCCGGTCATTCTGGACGATGCGCTGGTCCATGCCGATGATGACCGCCGCGCCCGCATGTTCGACGTGCTGACCTATGTCGGTAGCGGCGAGGACCCCTTGCAACTGCTCTATCTGTCCTGTCACGAGCGTGCCGCACGCGAACTGGGCGGACACAGGCTACGCTTCGACAGCTGGCCCGAGAACTAGGTCTTCCACCGCCGCGCCGATCAGACCGAGCGCCCGGTCGAGCTCACCCACAGCCATGCTAAGAACCGGCATGCAGGTCTTGTTGACATCGACAATATAGATCCGCCCGTCCCCGGCATGATCGCGCAAAATATCGATGGAGCCGAAATCAAGCCCCATCGCATGACAGAAGGCCGCAACTTGCGCCTGCTCTTGCGCGCTGAGGACCGTGTTCGCCTCGCACAAGGTGGTTTCCAGATAGACGGTGCTGAAGCGCTGATGCGCCGCCTTTTCCTTACGAAAGATCACGGCAACCTTGCCACCGACGCAGACGCAACGCAGATCTTCCGTCACACCGGGCCTGATCACACTCTCGACCAGCCGCTGATAGGATTGTCCAGGCTGGGCGGTTTCGAGTGGACCTGTCACGATGCGACCATCATGCACCCCGTTGACGTCTGCCTTTTCGACCATCGGACCAATATGGACACAGGGATCGACAGAGACATCATAGCCGAAAACGCGTCTGAAAACGTCGCCGACATGCTGTTTAGAAATGTCGGTCGCGCGCAGATTCAGCAGCCGCCCGGACACGTCCGGCGGGGTCAGATCCGACCGGGTCCGGTCATCGAACATCATGACCGCATCAGCAGATTTAAGATCGCGCGTCTGCCGGATTGCGGTCCGCCGCATGGCGAGCGGCAGCGTGTACCAAGGCAGGCCTGGTTGCGGGTAAAAGGCGATCGAACCGGGTCGAGCCGACGGGCGGCGCTCGCTACGACCGTAAAGCCACGGCACGACCCACAGGCCGCGCAGCAAGCTACGATCCCAGCTGATGCGCCCCCCGACAGCGCGCCAATAATCCCACCAGCGATTCATTCAGCCGCCCCTAAAGCGATGATCGATCACGGTCGAGTCACGGCCTCTCGATAAAATCCGGAGCATGACAGGCACGCTAGCGTACCGGGTAGCCACGCCATCGCTTGACCGTCTTCATCACCAGACTGCTTTGGATCCGCGTCACATGCGGAAGACCGGAAATCACCCGGCGATGGATTCGTTCGAAATCTTCCGTGTCCAGAGCGGCCACTTTCAGAACATAATCGGCATTCCCGGTCGTCAGATAGCATTCGAGCACTTCCGGACGGGCATCTGCGGCGCCTTCGAAAGCACCCAAAATGGCCTCGCTCTGCCCTTCGAGCGAGACTTCGACAAAGAATGTCACTGTGTAACCCAGTGCTTCCGCATTGAGGCGCGCGCCATAGCCTTCGATCACCCCCCGATCTTCCAGCAGCCTGATCCGGCGATGACAGGCCGATGCGGACAGACCGACAGTCTCGCCGATGGACGCTGCCGACCGTCGGCTATCCATTTGCAGTGCGCTCAAAATCTTGCGGTCTGTCGCTTCAATCATCGATTTCGTCCACTCTTTCGGCGCAATGTTCGGATAATTATGCGCAATTCGTCCAGATGGGTAGATTATATCGTCAGTTTTCTCCCTGCGAAGCCCTTAATCGCCGCGCATATTCGTGATCCGGCTGGAGGCTGTCATGCGCATCGGTGTACCCAAAGAAATCAAGAACCATGAATATCGCGTCGGGCTGACCTCCGAAGCGGTCGCCGAACTGATTTCGGACGGCCATGACGTCTGGGTCGAAACCCAGGCAGGCTGCGGCATCGGGGCCGACGACGCAGAATATGAAGCGGCAGGCGCGACCATCCAGCCCGATGCGGCGAGCGTCTTCGCCGCATGCGACATGATCGTGAAGGTCAAAGAGCCGCAAGCGGTCGAACGCGCCATGCTGCGCCCGGGGCAGATTCTCTACACCTATCTTCATCTGGCACCCGACCCCGAACAGACGCGCGAGCTGATCGACAGCGGCGCCGTCTGCATCGCCTACGAAACGGTGACGTCCGACAAGGGCGGGCTGCCCCTGCTCAAACCGATGAGCCAGGTTGCAGGCCGCCTGTCCATTCAGGCCGGAGCCAATGCGCTGCAAAAGGAAAATGGCGGGCGCGGCGTGCTCCTCGGCGGCGTCCCGGGCGTCAATTCAGGCAAGGTTCTGGTCATTGGTGGCGGCGATGTCGGCTATAATGCCGCGCTGATGGCTGTCGGGATGCAAGCCGATGTAACGATCCTGGAACGGTCCAATCTGGTCATGGAAAAGCTGGCCTATGAATTTGGCGTGCGCGCTCAGGTCGAGCGCTCGACCCCCGCCGTTCTGGAGAAACGTCTGGCCGAAGCCGATCTCGTTATCGGCGCTGTGCTGATCCCCGGCGCGGCGGCTCCCAAAATCGTGACCCGCGACATGCTGAGCCTGATGAAGGATGGGGCGGTGCTGGTCGACGTCGCCATCGATCAGGGTGGATGCTTCGAGACCTCCCGTCCGACGACGCATGACGACCCGATCTATATTGTCGACGGCATCGTCCATTATTGTGTCGCCAACATGCCGGGCGCCGTAGCGCGAACATCCACCTATGCCCTGAACGCCGCGACGGTCCATCACGCCAAGCGCATCGCCCGCATGGGCTGGAAAGATGCGATGCGCGAGGACCCACATCTGCTGAACGGCCTGAATGTCTGCGAAGGCAAACTGACCATCGAAGCCGTCGCCGAAGCGCAGGGCCTCGACTGGGTTCGCGCAGACAGCCTGATCTAGCATCACTTGCGCATCTTGGGCGAACCCGTCACAGGCGCGGGCATGGTCACGCTGACCCTGTCCTGCGCCGTTTCTGCCGACGGCTATCTCGACGACCGCTCGTCCGAACGCGTTGTCCTGTCGTCGCCAGAGGATCTGGCGGCCGTCCTCGCGCTGCGCGCCCAGATGGACATGATCGTGATTGGCGCGGAAACCCTGCGCCGGGACGATCCGTCGCTCGCCACGCGCGGAGAGAGGCACAGGGCCAGCCGTGCGGCGGCAGGCCTGTCGCCGGATCCGGTCAAACTGGTCGTGACACGCTCAGGGGATATTCCCCATGACCGGGCCTTTTTCCGGGATGGCATGGGCGAAAAGATCGTCCTGTCGCGCAACCCAACCCGCGCGCCCGGAACGGTCGAACCTTTTACAGGCGACCCGATCGACGCGGTCGTGCAACTCGCCGAAGCGCGCCACTTCGGACAGGTTCTGATCGAAGGCGGTGCGCAGATCCTGCGCCTGGCTCTGTCAAAGTCGCGCTACCTGCGTCTGGCCGTTAGTCCGCGCCGACTCGGCGACGGGGGGCACGCACGCCTGTTCGACGATCTGAATCGCTTTCTTGCGAACCTGCATGTGACGCAGACCGAAAAGCTCGGCGATACACGGATATACCATATTGATCTGCTGCTGAGCCGGGCCAGGCCGCATATGGCGACCGCCTTACGCCTATCCGCACGCTGCCCCGCCAGCGAGACCGCCTTTGCCGTCGGCTGTCTGGGCTGCGACGCGGCCCTGAACGTTCTGGCAACCGGCTATAGCCGTGAAACAGGTCCGCAAGATCACGCCGAAGAGGCAATGCTCACAAAGACCTCTGAGCCCATTCACACCGTCATCGTGACGCTGGAACCCTGCCTGACCCGCGCCTCGAAACCGACCGGCTGCGCGCAGTGGCTGGTGCGCGCCGGCGTGAAACGTGTCATCTACGCCGTCGCCGAAGACGCAACCTTCACGCGGCAGACAGGACTCGCACATCTGGCATCGCACGGCATCGAGGTGCTGCACCTGCCCGGTTTCGAGGCAGAGTTCCGGGCGGCCAACGCCTCTATCTACGATGCTTCGTGAACGCTGATCTGATCGCGATCGGCCTCGGCCTTTTCAGTGCGGTGACGCTGGCAGCCGTGAATGCCGTGGTCAAGGCAGGCCGGGACATTCTGATGGCGCGCGTCGTACTGGCCGTCACGTCAACGCTCATCCTGCTGCCCTTCATCTTCGTCGTGCCGCTACCCACGGGGCCGCTCTGGCTGGCTTTGTTGTTCAGCGTTCTGGCGCACGGCCTCTATCAGTTCGGGTTGATCAATGCGCTGTCACGCGGTGATCTGTCGCTTGTTTTTCCGGTCATGCGTGGCGGTGCTCCCATTCTGGTTGCCATCGCCGCTCTGCTGTTTCTGGGTGAGCGCCTGGAACCAATTGAATGGGCCGGCTTGATGATCGCGACAGCTGGAACGCTTGGCTTCGTGTTCCGCCCCGGCTTCACCGATGCGACGCGCAAGGTCGGGCAGGCCGCGCTTGGCTTCGCATGCCTCACCGCCTGTGGAATTGCCGCCTACTCTGTCCTTGATGCGCGCGGTGTCCGTCTCGCAGATCAGGCCGTGACCTATGTAGTCTGGCTGTTCGTGCTGGACGGGATTCAGCTGGGTCTGGCCGGATGGGCAATCCGCGGGCGACGCCTGATCGCCGACGGATTGAAGATCTGGCGCTACGGCGTGGTTGCAGCCATCGGCTCGGTGCTCTCTTTCGGCGCGATTCTGTTTGCCATGGATCTGACCGAAGTGGCGCGGGTCAGCGCGCTACGCGAAAGCGCCGTCATCTTTGGTGCGCTGTTCGGCTGGCTGTTCCTGAAAGAAGGGTTCGGTCCGCGACGGCTCTTTTTCGCGCTGATCGTTGCCGCTGGACTGGCGCTGATGAACCTGTGAACCAGCACAAAGGCGAACCGCGCCGTATCTGCAACCTGACGTGCCAGATCGTCTTGAACAACCCGAAGAACACATTCTAAAGGTGCGTCATGAGACAGTTGCTCGCCCTATCATCGTCCGTCGTCCTGTTGTGGGCGCACAGCGGAGCCGCGCAGACCCCAAGCGCGCATATGGAATCGCTGCAGACCGCACTCCGTCAGAACGACATGGACCGGGCCATGAAGATCGCCACGGCGCTCTACCAGCAAAGCGATCAGAGCGATGATCATGAGCGTGCCGGCTACGCAGCCTATGTCATGGCGGGTCTTCTGAATCAGACAGACGACAGGCTGGCGGTTGCAGAAACCTATGAAGATTGCGCAAAACATTATGCCGCCGACGACAGTCTCGCACAGTCCATCCAGTGCGATTATCAGTCGGCCCAAGCCTATCTGGAGGCTTCGCGCAAAGGCCAGGCCGTCAGCAAGCTCCGCGGGATTGCCAAACAGCTGGAACGCATCGGTCAGGAAAAATCCATGCTGGCTTCACAGGTCTATCTGACACTGGCCAAACAGACGCTCCCGGCCAAGACGAAACGAGGCAGCGCCGCCCAAAGGGAGCGCCGGGACGCGGCAGCCTATGCCGATAAGGCGCTCATTGCATTACGCGCCTCCGATCAGGATAAATCCCAGACTTACGCCGCCACTCTCTATCTGAAAGGCTTGGCCCTTGAAGATGCCGAAGAATATCCTGAGGCGGTCGAGGCGTATGAAAGTGCGGTTTCACTTTACCGGAGTCTGCCCGACTCGAACGACGATGAGCTTCAAAGCCTCCAAGCCCGTCTCAGCATTGCTCGCGCGGGTGGCAAAAGCTCACCCCGAAAGGACGCGATCGACGTTGTCGACCAAGATGGCCGGATTGTGACCCTGTCCATCAAGAAACGGAAACGGATCCGGTCTCCGCGGATCAACGACAATCAGATTGTCGATGGCGCGCGAGCCAGTGTCGCAATTACACTGGACAGCGACGGGGCTGTCGAAACGGTGACGGTTGTGGACAGTAGGCCGTCCCATGAGTTCGGCGACGCGATGCAGACGGCGATCGAAAGCTGGACGTTCATCCCGCCACAGGGTGTGAACCCCGAAGAGCTACCTGCGTTCGAATATTCAACCGTGTTCTTTGTCCGGCGCTGAACGCGCTTTTGCATGGGTGCTGCTGAGGGCTTCACCCTGAAAGTGACCGGGTGAAGCGCAATCTGAAGCGGAGTGTCAGGCCGAGTGCGACGGCGCTTTTCTGTTTCCGCTCTTGAACTCATCGACAGCGGCAATGCCCGCCATCTCGGAATCGGCGCCCATCATTTCCGCCTGCTTCTGCGCCCAGAGGCGCTTCTGATAGCGGTTCGAGATAATGTCGGTAACGATCAGCACGCCGACGACGAGATAGAAGCTCGACTTGCTCATCGCGCTCAGCTCATAGCCGAACAGTTTCAGATGGGCGAGATGCGCGCCCTCGGTCACAAGCAGTACACCGACGAGGAACAGGATGAACAGACCCAGCACCTGATACATGCGGTTCTTCTTCAGGAAGTTGGTGACCCGGTCGGCCAGAACGATCATGGCGACACCTGACAGCACGATGGCGATCACCATCAGCGGGACCTGATACGATTTTGTCGGCTCACAGCTGACTGCGCCGGCAACCGGATTGCTGATCAGGAAGCGTTTGCATTCTTCAGTCGGACCAGCAAATTCCTGCAGGGTCGCTCCCGCCGCATTGACGATATTGGCGGCTTCGACATTGGCAATGGCCATGGCGGACAGGATGGAATCGAATGAGAAGACGAGGTTCATCGCCACGATCAAGACGACCGCTTTGAGTACTGAGCGCGCACCGGATCCTTCGGAATGCTCGATATGATCGACTTGCAGCAGGTGGTGAATTTCCTTTACCGCCGTATAGATGATGAACGCTCCACCCAGGATCGTCACTAGCGCCTGCAGGGTGAATTCGCCCTCAATCACAGCGGTACTGAAAGCAAAGAGCGGTTCAGCCAGCAATCCGAATAGCGACACAATGACAAAGAGCAGGATGATCCGCAGCGCAACGGCAATGCCGATGCCCCATGTCCGGACCTTCTTCGCCGCGACCGGATCGCCGACCTTGTTACTTTCGATCGCAATATAAAGGAGATTATCAAAGCCCAACACGGCCTGAAGCAGAATGAGCGCTCCCAGCGTGAAAAGGGAGCTCATCGTGAAGAGTTCGGCCATGTGAGGTTCCGCAAAAGGTAGAATTTGCGCCGCTTTAACGGCGATGCGCCGATGCTGCAACGGCAGGACGGGCACACGGTTCCCGGGAAAGCTATTTTTCGCCTCATTGCGGCGCGTCGACGGCTTGCTTGAACCTATCCTTCATGCGAGGTTCAGATCGGAACGACTAGGATCAGATCATGATGCGTGCAAAAACCCGTTTGACTTTTGCTCTATTGACGATGGCGTCGACCGTATTTGTCGCGGGCTGTACGGTCACGCACAAGGTCGAAGCGCCAAAAGAACCTATTCGGGTCGAACTTGCCATCAAGATCGATCAGGAAGTCCGCGTCCGTCTCGATGACGACGTCGAAGAACTGATCAACGAAAATCCGGACCTGTTTTAGGGTCCCCTGCATAACATGGAGGCAGGTATGAAAAAGCTGATAATTGCCGGACTGGCCGCAAGTGGATTGCTCGTCGGCGGGGCTGTTGCCTTGCACGGCACAGGCACGAATGTCGCCGAGGCCCGTATGAATGCGAAATCCATTGTCGACGCCGCCAAGGCACGGGGCGAAGTCGGTGAACAGATCGATGGCTATCTGGGTATAATCGCTGCCGACGCTTCCCGCGAAGTGCGGGCCGCCGTCAATGAAATCAATATTGGCCGTAAGCAGGTCTATACCCGTCTGGCCCGCGAACAAAACGTTCGAATCGAAGTTGTGGCCCGGCTGACTGGCGAAAAACAGATTGCTAAGGCCGGACCCGGCGAAATGGTGCTCGGCGAAGACGGGCAGTGGACCCGCAAATAGCGTCCTTACCCCAAGTCTTTTCATGAAGCCGCCTCTGGGCGGCTTTTTCTTTGCCAGCGCGGCGCACGGCCTGTTACGGCGTGTGTGTGAACGATGCGCCCGACCTCATCATGAACTGGCGATCCGCCATGATGGTCATGGTCGTGCTGCCCTTACTTCTCTGCGGGCTCATTCTCTTGCTGCGTCGGGTGGAAGCCCGCGCCGCGCGTCCGCTGGGTCTGTTTCTAATCCTGGGCGGCCTGTCCATGGGCCCACAGATCATCGGTTTTGCCGGGGCCTATCAAATCTGGCCCTGGCTGACCTTCTGTCCACTTTTCTTCGTCGATCTGTGGCTTGGCCCGCTCCTGGTCATTCATGCCCATAATCTGATGCGGGGCGGCCCGCTTGGATGGCGGCGCTGGTTGTTGTTGCCCGGCCTGCTGCAGACTGCCTATTATACGGGGGCTTTCCTGCTGCCGGGTGACGGCCTGTTCGATACGCCGGCCAAATGGGCGTTCAACGATGCGTTTCACTTACCCTATATCATTCCCATGGAGAGCCTGTTGGGGATTGGCCTGTTCGGCTTCTCCATCGTCCTGATCTGGCGGGGGCGGGGGCGCTACCTGACTTTTCTGGATCAGACCCAGTCGGCGGCACGCGACTTCGATCCTGTCTGGCTGCGCAATCTGATCGTCGCCATGAGTATCGGTCTGACTATCTATGCCGGGTTGGAAATCCTGTCGCTTGCAGTGGCGCTCAGCTATCCGGCAACTTTCCCGGCACTCCTGCTTCTGACATCGGTCCTGACCTGGGTCGGGCTTGACGCGGCCTGGCGACTGACCGCCCCTTTCCCGAAGATGGATATCGCTGCGCCAGCCCCACGCATGACGGTCAGCGACAACCATGCCTTGCCTGATGATCTCAGCGCGCGGGTGCGCTCAGCCATTATCGATCAGCGCTGGTATCTCGAGCCGCGCCTGA
Organism: Algimonas porphyrae; assembly: GCF_041429795.1. Taxonomy (NCBI): domain Bacteria; kingdom Pseudomonadati; phylum Pseudomonadota; class Alphaproteobacteria; order Maricaulales; family Robiginitomaculaceae; genus Algimonas; species Algimonas porphyrae. Next base: position 224,648 of record NZ_CP163424.1, read on the forward strand.
CGATCAGCGACGTTGCGCGGCGGCTCGGCACCAATGAAAGCTATGTCAGCCGGGCCCTGAACCAGTCGCTGGGAGACAGCTTCAATCGCTTCGTCAATCGCGCCCGGATCGACCATGCCAAGGCCCTCCTCGAAACCGGTGAGGGCTCGATCCTGTCCATGGCCATGGATAGCGGTTTCAATTCCAAGGCGACCTTCAACCGGGTGTTCAAGACATTCACCCATGAGACGCCGACGCAATTTCGCAACCGTCGCCGGGCCTCGGACCTACAGTCAGAAGCGTCTCAAAGCCCGTAATCCGTCGCATATCCAGAAAATGCGGTCTCGAAACCCGTATTGAGGCGCAGCTCGGAGCGACCGCCGTCAGAGAAGATCCATCGCACTTGATGGAGCTCTCACATGTCACCGACATTCAAATCCCTGATTCTGACGACCACCCTTCTGGGCAATGCCTCACTCTGCGCAGCGCAACTGACACCTCAAAGCACAACTCAGAGCCCGCCCGCCGGAGCTGCCGCCACGGCGATCCATGCAGAGCACCCTCAGGAGCGCCGCCTGTCGGAAAAGATCGTTCGCGAGAATGTCGCCCTGGCTCGCAATGCCTATGCTGATATCCATCCCGGCTATACGCGCTTCACGGATGTCGCGACGCTGGATGCGGCCTGGCAGGCGATCCTGGAGCGCAATCAGCGGGAAGCGGGGCTTTCCGTCGGCGACTTCTATCTGGAGATCTCTGCCGTACTGGCGCAGATCCGCTGCGACCATACCAAGGCGGAACTGCCCCGGGACCTGGCCAAGGCCCGCGATACGGACGCGGCCTATCTGCCGCTGTCCTGGACTATTGTGGATGAGCGCGCTCTCATCCGGAGCGCACCGGAAGGGAGCCCGGTAAGGGCGGGTGACGAAATCCTCAGCATTGATGGGCGCAGCATTGACGAATTGCGCACCGCGCTGCACCCTTATCTCCCGGTCGATGGCTATAATGATCACGTGCGAGACACGGAAATGGGCGCATCGGGCGAGTTCAAGGGCGGCGCCGTCGATCATTTCGGCGCGCTTCTCTGGGACGTCCCTGCGACGGCGACACTGGATCTGGAAAGCCCGGATGGAGAACAATGGACCATTCAGCTCGACCGCGTCGGGTTCAAAGCCTGGTCGGCCCTGAATGCGAATGCCGGTCGCCGCAATTTCAAGGATGCGGTCAGCCTGACTCGGATCGGTGACAATGGCGCGGTTTTACGCGTCGACACATTCGTCAATTACCGCGAGCCTGTGGATGTCGATACGATTTACGGCCCTGTTTTCGAGGCGCTCAAGTCAGAAGGCCGGGACCATCTGATCCTGGACCTGCGCCGCAATGGCGGCGGCTCGACCGAGGCCAGCCAAGGTCTCTTTTCCTATCTGATCAGTGAAAAACGGCGCATGAAAACGGCGGACATCATGAAGACGATCGATCATGATGCCTATGTCGATTATATCAGCACCTGGGAACAACGCGCCATCAATCCACCCCGCTTCGCGTTCCGCAAAACGGATCAGGGCGAATATAGGCTGCGCGGCATGTTCTCCGATGAGACCGACAGGATCGAGCCAGCTTCCTCCCGCTTCGATGGCAAGCTCACGATCCTGACGAGCCGCAATAACAGCTCCGGCAGCACCAATCTGATCGCAACGCTGCGCGCGGCACGGGATGTGACGCTGATCGGCGAGAAAACGGGAGGAAACCCTGCTGGGCCGACCGCCGGAACAATCTTCTTCCTTACCCTGCCGGAATCAAACATCCGTCTGAGGGTTCCGGTTTTCCGGTTCGAGAATAATAGCGGCCCGGTGGAGGACGGCATCGGTCTTGAACCCGACATCGCCGCGCCGGATACGATCGACAGCCTGCGCGAGGGACGTGATCCCGCTCTGGAGGCCGCCATCGCCCTGATCTCTGATCAGGACGATTGAACCACAATTTGTGCTGAACAAGAGCGGGCCAGGCGTGCCGCCTGTCCCCTATTGCGCCATCTGTCCCCTATTGCCATGTGCCCGACGGCGGTTATGAGCGCTATTATGAGTACGCCTCCGAAATTGACCCCGTCCAGCCTCGCCGCCTTGCTGTGCGCCCGTATCTGTCATGATCTTGTCAGCCCCGTCGGGGCCTTGGGCACAGCCATCGAAATCCTCGATGATGACAGCAATGCGGACATGCATGACGATGCGCTGGCGCTGATAAAATCCAGTTCGAGACGGGCTTCGGCCAAGTTGAAGTTTCTGCGTCTGGCCTTCGGAGCGGCGGGGTCAGCGCCCGGCGTGCTGGGGACGGGCGAAATCACCGCACTGGTCGATGACATGTTCGACGATGCCAAGGCTGACATCGTCTATGACTTCCATGCTGACGGCGTCGAGAAATCGCGGGCGCGACTGCTACTGAACCTTGCCATGCTGGGCGTGCAGGCCGTGCCGCGCGGCGGCTCCGTTACCCTGTCGAGCACACCGGACGCGCTCAGTGTCGTGGCGGTCGGGCCGCGGGCCCGGCTGGACGAAACGGTCGAGCGCGCGCTGAATGGCCGCTCGCCAGACCACGGTTTCGATGGGCGCTCCATCCAGCCATTCTATGCCAGCATGATGGCCCGCGAAGGCGGCGGCCATGTGACCGCCTCTGCCGAGGACGAAAAAGTCGTTTTCCGGGCTGATTTCCCTGCCTGATTTTCTGGCCTGATTTTCCGGCCTGATACAGTCGACCGGACTGACAGGATTGTCATAAAATTGCCCCGATCCAGCCGCTTTCATTTAGCGCGGAGTTAACCCTTTTCGGACAAGAGGGTCGCCACCATGATGCGACCCATTTTCACTCCCTTCGGCTCCACGGCATGAGCGTGACCTCTCACAGCGCCGCCCCGGACGCGCAGGCCGGCGATCCGTCGACCGAGCTTGCCCGTCCAACCGCGACGCTTCACCGTGCGTCCTCCGGGCGGGATGGTGATGATCTGACGCGGGCGCGCCTGTTCTGTCTGGCGGCAGGATCGGAAATGTCTGCCATCATCGACGCTGATCGCAGCCCGGGCGGCGACCGCCCGGCGCGGGGTCGTGATCCCGTCTGGATCTGCGAGCGGCTCGATACGATCCAGCGTCACGCCAAGCGGGCGCGGGCGCGCGCCATCTACCGCAGTGCGCAGGATGTGATGGCCCTGATCGAACGCTGTAACGCTCATCTGCCGATCGACTGGACACGCGTCGATGGACGCCTGTTCGTCCTCAACAAACTGCTCAGCCAGTATGAAGCCGGACTGGACGAGCTTCTGCCGCAGCCAATGGCCAACGCTGCGTGCGCGAACACGCCCCGCCCCGCCACCGATACGCAGATGGCGATCGCCAGAAATACGCTGAGCAGCGTCTTGCCGCATGCGACGCCGGACGAACGCGCCGCTCTATCGCGGTTGATCGCGATCGATCCCACGATCGAGACCGAACCGATGGACGCCCCGTCCGGCCCGAACCCGGTTGCTCCGACAGGGCCTTATCACACGGAACCCATCGACTTCATGCTCCCGGCTCTGATGCAGCGTCTGCTGGAGGTTGGACAGCAATATGGCAAGGTCCTGTCCCTGTCCCATTCGCTCGATGATGTCTGGATTGCGAAATCCGGACAATCCGACGTCGAAGCCTGCCTGTTCGACCGACTCTCAGAGCTGATTGCCGGGTCTCTGCCGCTGCAGGGCGTGGGACGCCTGGACATCGGCACCGCCGCAAAAGGGTTCGAGATTTCCGGTTCCGGCTTCGATACCTTCACCCTGTTGCTGCCTGAGGGCGCGCTCGCAACGCCGGGCGATCATGCAGCTCCTGATCCGCTGACCGAAACCCCGCCACCACCGCCGATGATCACGGCGGAAACGGAAGGGGATCTGCGCGCACAGCTGGCCGCGCTGATGGATGGCGGTTTGATGTGCAAGCCCGGGGATGCCCCGTCATGAGCCCGCAATGTCTCATCGTCGATCAATCCCCGATGGTCCGGCGTGTCGCTGCGCGCATCATTCGCGAACTGGGCTATGAGGTGATCGAGGCCAAGTCCGGACTCGAAGCGCTGGATCTGTGCCGCAACGCCCTGCCCGCCGTGGTGATGCTCGACTGGAAGACACCGGATGTGGCGGGGGCGGAGTTTATCGGCGCCCTGCGCGATGTCGCCGATCAGCTCGGAGAACCGATGCCAACCATCCTCTTCTGTACCGGGGAACGTAGCGTCGAACAGATCGTGACAGCTTTACGGGCTGGCGCGGACGAATACATCATGAAGCCGTTCGATTCTGACATTATCGAATCCAAGTTCGCCATGGCGGGCTTGCTGGAGCATCGCTGATCCGATGCGAGGTGCGCTCAGTCTCCGTCCGAGTTATTACGAAGCCCTGCGGCGACTGACCCTGCAGCTGGCCGGGGTGCGTATGGGGTCCGACCATGCGTTTCTGGTCGAGACACGGCTTGCCAATCTGGCCCGGCGCGAAGGCTACGCCTCGCTTGATGCGATGGTTCAGGAACTGTTTTCATCCGGACAGGCCCGGCTGGCAGTGCAGGTCGTGTCCGCGCTGGTCGAACGGGACACCCATTTCAACCGCGATCCAGCCTCTCTGAACACGCTGTTCGATGTTGCGCTGCGCGATCTCGCCCAGACCCGGGGCGGGGGCCGACTTGATCTTCTCTGTCATGGCTGCGGCTCGGGGCAGGACGTCTACTCCGTCGCGATGCGGGCGCAGAGCCCCCAAGGTCGCGACATACTCGGTCAGGCGGAGCTCTATCTGACAGGCGTCGACTATCCGAGCCAGGCGCTGGAGCGTGCCCGGGCCGGTCGCTATACTCATTTCGAAGTCCAGCGTGGCCTGTCCGCGCGCGACATGGTCAGTCATTTTACCCCGGACCCGTCGCCCAATTCAACCGACTGGATCGCATCCGACGCGCTGCGCGAACGCGTCCGTTTTCAGGATATGCACCTAATGTCCGACCGGATGGAAAAGGAACGCTTTCACATCGTCCTGTTCCGTGGCGCCCTCAGCCAGTATACGAGCCCGGCTCGCATCCGGCTGATGCGCGGCCTGTCGCTTTGCCTGAAACCCTATGGCTATCTTGTCCTCGGCGCGGACGAAGAAGTCGGCGGCGAAGCCTTCGGTCTCGAAACCGTAGACGGCGCGCCCGGCCTGTACCGCAAGCCAGAAGTAGCCGTCGCCCCTGTCGGAAAACAGCCGACCAACCGCACCACGTTCGAGGGTGCCAAGCGGCGCGTCCGTCACGCCTGATCCATTCCAGTCCAGTGCGGCCCGCCTAAGATCAGCGCTCGAGGAATCGATTGCCGCCCATGACTCCCGCCACATCACCGCCTCTCATGACTGCCCCCGAGTGGTTGCGCAGAACGCGCCGTCCCATTAGGGAGCGCCATCCATAGCGCCGCCGCCTTCAGCCTCATTGCGGGCCTCAAGAGTTAGTCCATGAGCCACATGTCTCCCACCGATCTCGATACATTGCGGACCGACTTTGCCGCCCGGATCGATCAGGCCGCAGACCTGCGCGCCCTTGATGATGTCCGGGTCGCAGCCTTGGGCAAGAAGGGCGAGATTTCCCTGCTGATGCGCGGTCTCGGTCGAATGAGCCCTGAAGAGAAGACCGTGATGGGTCCGGCGCTAAACGGTTTGAAGACCGATGTTGCGGCGCTGATCGAAGCGCGCAAGGCCGCACTGGAAGACGCCGCCCTCGACGCGGCTCTGGCGTCTGAGACGCTCGACATGTCGCTACCAGTCGGGCGACCCCAGGGGACGCTTCATCCGGTTCAGCAGGTGATGGAAGAAATGGCCGTCATCTTCTCCGATATGGGGTTTTCGGTCGCTGAAGGGCCGGACATTGAGGACGACTTTCACAATTTCACGGCTCTGAACTTCCCGCCCAGCCATCCGGCGCGCGACATGCACGACACGTTCTTCATGGTGCCAGAGCCAAGCCAAAATTCCAGCGGGTCCGATGCCGCTGTGGGCCAGAAAGTGCTTCGCACGCACACCTCCCCCGTGCAGATCCGCACCATGATGAACCAGAAGCCGCCGATCCGCATCATTGCGCCGGGCCGGACCTATCGCTGCGACAGTGACCAGACCCACACGCCCATGTTTCACCAAGTCGAAGGCCTGGTCATCGGCGAGGACATTCATATGGGCCATCTGAAAGGCTGCCTGATGGATTTCGTCAGCGCCTTTTTCGAAACCGACGTGGATGTCCGTTTCCGTCCGCACCACTTTCCCTTCACCGAACCGTCCGCCGAGATGGATGTGCGCTATGAGCGTGACGGCGCGTCGATCAAGATCGGCCAAGGCAATGACTGGATGGAAATTCTCGGCTGCGGCATGGTTCACCCGCATGTGCTGAGCGCCTGCGGCCTCGACCCGGACCAGTATCAGGGCTTCGCCTTCGGCATGGGCGTCGATCGCCTCGCCATGCTGAAATACGGCATGCCCGACCTGCGCGACATGTTCGCCGGCGACCCGCGCTGGCTCGGACATTACGGCTTCAGCCCATTGCTGCAGGCAAGTCTGGAGAGTGGGTTGTCGTGATTGAAGCTGCCCATTTGAGCATACTGATCTCTGCGCTGGCGCTGGGAGCTTCAATCTTTGCTGTTTATGCGACAAATTTTTGGCGCGGAACGGTTAAGGCTTCACGACCTTCCCAATTCTTTATAGCCTATTCGGAAGATGATAGCTCAAAGCCCACGCTTAGCGTAAGCGTCTTCTTATATTCCACTGGGAATGCTGGCCGTTTAATTGAACACCTCTACATCACAGCCCGGCAGAGTGAGAAAATCCAAAATTTCACAACATGGTATGCTGGAACAACTCACGTTAGAAATAAGTTTGCTGGAATAAAAGTCGATAGAAATGGTTTGAGCCTTAACAATCTTTTTTACCCCCCACATGGGGAAACATCCTTTCAGTTTAGCCAAGGAGAGATAGAAATAGAGCTTCTCTGCCGACTAGCTGGATCGGACGATCCAAAAACCTTGAGTAAGGTGAAGCTCATTCTATCGGAACACCAAATAATTGAAATGAACGATGGAAAGATAGCTGTTTTCGATATCCAATCTTCTGGCAGGGGATATCACGGCTATACCGACACTTATAAAAAGTCGATGGATCAAGAAATGGCAGAAAAGTTCTCCGCTATGGCCGACACGATTAAGGCAAAAGCACTAGAATCATGAAATTCACCCTCTCCTGGCTGAAAGAGCACCTCGAGACCGAGGCCACGCTTGAGCAGATCGTCGACGCCATGACCATGGCGGGGCTCGAGGTCGAAGACGTTGTCGACCCGGCAGCGGCCCTCTCAGACTTTACGGTCGCTCACATCCTGTCCACCGAGAAACATCCCGACGCCGACAAGCTGCAAGTCTGTCAGGTCGCGACCCGGGACGGGGAGAAGACCATTGTCTGCGGCGCGCCGAATGCGCGCACGGGGATTTATGTCGCCTATGCCGGGCTCGGCACCTATATTCCGGGTGCTGATTTCAGCCTCGATAAGAAGCCGCGCAAAATCCGGGGCGTGGAGAGCTTCGGCATGCTCTGCTCCGCCAATGAGCTCGGCCTTGGCGAGGATAGCGATGGCATCATCGAATTGCCCGAAGTCGCCGTGGGCACCCCTGTCGCCGATGTGGTGGGCCAGAACGACCCCGTCATCGACTTTGAAGTTACCCCCAATCGTCCCGATTGGCTGGGCGTGCGCGGCATTGCGCGGGATCTGGCCGCGACCGGTATCGGGACGCTGAAACCCGACACGATCGGTCCCGTATCTCCGGATTTTGACAATGCACAGACTGTCCTGATCGAAGCACCTGAGGCCTGCCCGGCCTTTGTCGGCCGTGTCGTGCGCGGTGTGAAGAACGGGCCGTCGCCCGAATGGCTGCAGACCAAGCTGAAGGCTATCGGCTTGCGCCCGATTTCGGCGCTGGTCGACATCACCAACTATATGACGGTCGACCGCGCCCGTCCGCTTCACGTCTATGATCTGGCCAGGGTCAATGGAGGGTCCGGCGGCTCGATCATCGTGCGGATGGGCGAAAATGAGCAATTCGACGCGCTCGATGACCGGAGCTATGTCGCGACTGCGGATGATGTCGCCATCTGTGACGAGCGCGGCATTCTCGGACTGGGCGGGATCGTCGGCGGTGAAAGTTCCGGCGTGTCCGACGATACAACCGATATTCTGATCGAGTGTGCGGTGTTCGACCCGCTGACCATCCGTCGCTCGGCCAAGCGGCTCGGTGTGAATTCCGACGCCAAATACCGGTTCGAACGCGGCATCGATACGGGCTTTATGCGCGACGGCATGGAAATGGCGACGCGTCTGGTGCTGGATCTGTGTGGCGGCGAGGCCAGCACGGTCGACATTGCCGGGGATATCCCCGCCGCACCGGATAGTGTCAGCTTCGACCCGGCCCGCGTCGAGCAACTCCTCGGATTTACACCTGGCGACACCGAGATCGAAGCGATCCTCGCTGCGCTCGGCTTTCAAAGGCAGGGCAGTGGTACGCCTTGGACCGTATCCGTCCCGACCTGGCGCCGGGACGTGACCTTGCAGGCCGATCTTGTCGAAGAGGTTGCCCGCATTGCCGGGTTCGCGCGTCTGCCCTCCACGCCTTTGCCGCCCCTGCCGGGACGACGCGAAGCGACCGCCACATTAACGCAAAGCCGCACCAGGCTGGCGCGGCGGGCGCTGGCCCTTCAGGGTCTGAGCGAGACCGTCAGCTGGTCCTTCGTGCTGGACGATCACGCCAGAGCCTTTGGCGGCGGTGAGGATGCGCTCCACCTCGACAATCCGATCAGCCGCGAGCTGAACGTGATGCGCCCGAGCGCGCTGATCCATCTGCTACTGTCCGGGCAGACGGCCGCCGATCGGGGCTATCCCGGGGCCAGCCTGTTCGAGCTGGGGCCCGTTTACCGCGGCACGGAACCGGATGATCAAGCCCTGACGCTAGCCGGGTTGCGCCGGGTTGAACCCGCCCGCGACTGGGCCGGAGCGGACCCGATCACAGCTTTGAGCGCCAAGGCCGATGTGCTGGCTGCACTGAGCGCGATGGGGGCGAATATCGCCAATCTGCAGCTATCCAAGCCAACCGGGGACTATTGGCATCCGGGGCGGTCGGGCCGCCTGCAGATGGGTCCGAAGAACGTGCTCGCAGATTTTGGCGAATTGCATCCGCGCGTGTTGAAGCGTCTGGGGGTTGAAGGGCGTGTCGTCGCCTTCGAAATCTGGCCGGAAAATCTTCCCGCACCCCGCGGCAAGAACAAGGGCAAGAGCAAAGGCGCTCTCACCCTGTCCGATCTGATGCCGGTGCATCGCGATTTCGCTTTCATCGTGCCGGACAGCCTGGCCGCCGGCGAGCTGATCAAGGCCGCAAAAGGCGCGGATCGGACCCTGATCGGCGATGTTACCCTGTTCGATGTCTATGCCGGCCCCGGCATTGATGACGGCTATAAGAGCCTTGCCATCGATGTGATGCTGTCACCGACTGACGACACCATGACCGACGCCCAGATCGAAGCCGTCAGCAACAAGATCATCAAGGCCGCGGAGAAGCTGGGCGCAAGCTTGCGCGCCTGATCGTTATCGGTCCAGGATTGGTCGAACGCTGCGCGGTTGCGGGATCGGATTATTCGACCTTGTGTGCGTCGGGATCGTCAAATTCGCTGATAACCTGATCGATCGCGCGGTGGACATTCCGCCCTGCAATTTCGCTTGTCTGTGTCTGGCTGACACGCTGCGCCGGCATGCGGCGCGGATGGGCGGCCGCATCATGGAGGGCGCGCTGTGCGGCCTCCGGATCGGGTTGCGGCGCCGTCTGGGCACTGCGCCGGGCATCCGCTTTCGCGCTTTGCTCTGTCATCATGGCGGTCACTCCTTTGCGGAAATGACGCGCAAACAGCCCTTCAGGTTCCCTACATAAGACCGCATAGTCGTGATCGCGCCCTAGCCCGCATCATCTATCAGGACACGCGGCTTGCGGTAGTAGAGCTTCAGCCCGTTGACCGTGCTCATGCTATCGGACTGCGTGTTCATGACGGTGCGCAGACGATCGAGAATGAGCGTGTCGATCGTGATGATCAGCGCGGTCACATAGGTCGCATATTCAGCTGATACGCCCTGACTGACCAGAATATCCTGCAACAGCACGACGGAGGCAGACGGCGTACCGGCGGCAGCCGTCGCGAAGACCAGCGACTGGAAACCGACGACTAGCGCGTCCGTCATATTCACGTCGATGCCGAAGGCTTTCATCGCATAGAGGCTCATCAACAGCAGGCCGATGACCGTGCCGACCATGTTGATCGTCGCGCCGATGGTGAAGAAGGGCGTACTCTCATCGCCATTCGCGCCCATATCGTTACAGGCTTTCTTGGTCGCGACCAGCGTGGCGATGGATGACGAGGTCGAAAAGGCGACCAGCGCCTGTGGTAGAACGGCCCGCAGGATGAAGCCAATACCGCGCCCCTGAATGGCCGACGTGACCAGAATCATGACGATCCAGACCAGCACCATCGCCAACATATAGGGCATGAGCAGCGGCACGAGATTGCCCAGTGTCTGCACCCCGCCGGGGCTATTCAGTGCCAGTGTGATCGACCCGAACACGGCCAGCGGGATGGTATATTGCAGGAACTTGCGGAACCCGGCGATAAACATGTCGCTGATCGCATCCGCTTCCCGGCCCAGGCCGAGCCGCTTCAGGGCCGCGCCGAAGATCAGGCCCGTATAGATACAGATCATCAATGCGCTGGTCAGAACGCCGTAGATCTTGGCTGCGAAGGGCGACTGGGTCAGTTCCGCCCGAACCCGCCCCGATCGAGGCCGGATCCGGCAAGATCGGCAGGTCGGAAAAGAGGAAGAAGGCGGTGATCGCCAATGCCATACCGATCAGGGAAAAGCTGACGAAGAAGAGCAGAACACGGACGAACTTGGCCCCGAGACCGCCGGTCGAAATCGCGATCGAACTGCCGATCGACAGGATGATCAGCGCATACATGAGGGGCTTGAGCGGGACGAACAGGGCATCCTTGGCCAGCCCTGCAATCGATTTGGCAATATAGACATCGCCCAGTTTGATCGGCGCGGCGAGTTCCGATGCGCCCATGGCCCAGAAACCGAAGGCGGCTGCGGCGGCAACGACGACAAGCAGTAATAGCGGAATTTCATGTATTGAGCGCATGTGCGAGCCGTCCCTGATGATTTCAGCCCAGCTTTAGCGGCTTGTCGTCAACCCGCAAGCATCCATCTAGCCGCGACGGAACATAGACCGATACGCTCACCTGTCAGAAGCAGGTTAGGGTAAAACAACATGGAACTATGAGGGGGTGGATTGGGTTAGACAGATCGGTGGTAGGGCGTTGAAAGAAAAAGCGGACTCCGCGGCAGAGCTTGGGGTTGATCTGTCTAACCCATTCCAATTCCTCAGCTCAGGACGGCTCGACCGACCCGCCAATCGCCTGTTGTCGCGACTAGCAGAGAGGGTTGGGTGATGGCTCGCCGGTCAAGTCGGCGAGAGCGGAATGAAGGAGAAGGCATCGTTCTGAACAGTGCGCCTGTTCATCATCCGTAGAACGGCGCCGAGGATCGCACGCTTGAATTTTACGAATTTAGAGACTGCTGAGGCGGTCCCGCTGGGGTCGTGCCTAGCGTTTCCAGGTAAAGGACAGGGCAGCCGCGTCTTCATTGTAGCTGAACCCTTCGGCTTGGGCTTCGCGGCGCAGATAGGACAGGGACACATCCGCGTCGCCGATCCGGTACCCCAGACCCGCCTGCGCATCGCCGACGATAATCCGGTCCTGCAAGTGGAACTGGCCGGATGAAAGCTGGCTGATGCCGTCCGGCGAGAAGGTCAGCGCTTCGGCATCGGCTCCGGCGAACAGATACCAGGTGTTGGTCTTGAAATCCGACCCGCGGCGCAGATCTTCACCGATCTCGACGACGGCGCCGACAAGTGCGGAGCTGCTATTGTCGTCGAAACGGAAACTGGCGCGCGGTCGCAGCACCAGATCGATGCCGCTATCCTTCTTCGCCGTGATGTAAGGTGACAGGCCCAAATCGATACTATCCGTGCGGCGATCGCATGTGCTGGTCCCGCTCAGACAGGCCGGATTGGACAGATCGAGACGAAAGAGCGTCGATCCCACCGCATCAACCGGCAGATTGAGGTTGGGCATGTCGAGATTCGGAATATCGAGGTCAAAGCGCCCCATCGGATCGACCGAGCCACTGGCCAGATTCAATGTCAGACCATCGGATGCGGATGGCTGGACGGGTTGCGGGATCGATTGCAGGTCGGCAGTGATCTTGTCGTCCTGCGCGAAGGTCGGAGCGGCAGACATGAGGATGAGCAACGCCGCGCCCGCGATAATCGCGGCGGTGTGGATCGGTCCTGCCGTCCTGCGCGTGCTGGTTCCAACCAACATGTCGGGTCCTTTACCCTGTTCATATCGCCGTCGGCGGATAGCCTGGCGATAGCTGCCCAATCCATTTGGGCCGTTCTGGTTCCGTCTCCTGCAAATTAAGCGGATGGTGCCATCATTTAGCAAGAGCAAGTTTCGTGCCGAACCCGTATAGCGAGCATTTGGTACGGAATTGTGGCAATGATGACACGCTTTACTTAACCGAAGGCGCATAATCATCGTAAAAAAAGCCCGAACACGCGGTCCGGGCCTTGATAAGGGTCATTGTTACGGAACGATCACGTCCCGATTGGCCGCCTACTGACAGGCAATACATTCCTCATAATCGGTCGGTGCAGCCGCCTCCATGGCGGCCTCCATATCCGATTTTGGTGATTCGGAACCGGCGAACCCGGCCCGCTGTACCGATTTGGAACGGCAGTAATAGAGCGATTTGACGCCTTTTTCCCAAGCCTGCCAGTGCAGCATGTGGAGATCCCACTTATCGATATTGCCTGGCAGGAAGATATTGAGCGACTGCGCCTGACAGATCAGCGGCGCGCGGTCGGCTGCATGTTCGATCACCCAGCGCTGATCGATTTCGAACGCGGTCTTGAAGGTGTCCTTTTCGTGATCCTCCAGGAAATCCAGATGCTGGACTGAGCCTTCGGCTTCTAGAATATTGGCCCAGATGCCATCCGTATTTCTGCCGTGACGTTCCAGAACCTCTTCGAGAAACTTGTTGCGCACGGTGAATGAGCCAGACAGCGTCTTATGGGTGTAGATATTGGCCGGGATCGGCTCGATGCCCGCGGACGTACCGCCGCAGATAATGGAAATGGACGCGGTCGGCGCGACGGCCATCTTGTGCGAGAAGCGCTCCATCTTGCCGGCGTCGGCAGCATCCGGACAAGCACCGCGCTCATGGGCCAGCTTGACGCTGGCGGCATCGGCCTGGCTGCGAATATGGTTGAACAGACGCATGTTGAGCGACTTGGCCATGGCGCTCTCAAATGCCACGCCCTTCTTCTGCAGCAGCGAGTGGAAGCCCATCAGGCCGAGACCGACGGAGCGTTCGCGCATGGCGGAGTAGACCGCATCACTCATGCCGTCCGGCGCCCGGTCGATAAAGTCCTGCAGCACATTATCGAGCATGCGCATGACATCTTCGATGAAACCCGGCTGGTCTTTCCACTCATCATAGGTTTCAGCATTGATCGATGACAGGCAGCAGACAGCGGTACGGTCGCGACCGAACTGGTCCTGACCTGTGGCCAGCATGATCTCAGCACAGAGATTGGATTGCTGCACTTTCAGCCCGACATCGCGCTGATGTTCGGCCAGCTGGCGGTTCACCGTGTCGGAAAAGATCAGATAGGGCTCGCCCGTCTGCAGGCGCATCTCGATGATCTTCTGCCACAGGGCGCGGGCACTGACGGTCTTGATGACCTCATCCGTTGCCGGGCTGCGCAGAGCGAATTCCTCACCGTCGCGCACGGCCTCCATGAACTCATCCGTGATGTTCAGACCGTGATGCAGGTTCAAGGACTTGCGATTGAAATCGCCGGATGGCTTGCGGATTTCCAGGAATTCCTCGATCTCCGGATGGTGGATGTCGAGATAGACCGCCGCCGAGCCGCGTCGCAGGGAGCCCTGGCTGATGGCCAGTGTCAGGCTGTCCATGACCCGAATGAAGGGAATGATGCCAGACGTCTTGCCGGCCCGGCCGATCTTCTCGCCGATCGAGCGCACGCCGCCCCAATAGGTGCCGATGCCGCCACCGTTGGACGCCAGCCAGACATTCTCGTTCCAAGTGCCGACAATGCTCTCAAGGCTATCGTCGACGCTGTTGAGGAAACAGGAAATCGGCAGGCCGCGACCGGCACCGCCATTGGACAGCACTGGCGTGGCGGGCATGAACCAGAGTTGGCTCATATAATCATAGAGACGCTGCGCGTGGGCGTCGTCATCGGCATAGACGGCGGCGACGCGCGCAAACATGTCCTGATAGGACTCATCGGGCAGGAGATAGCGGTCGACGAGGGTTTTCTTGCCGAAATCCGTCAGCAGCGCATCGCGCGTGCGGTCCTGTTTCGGGGCACGAGCGCGCGGCTTGCTGCTGGCGGCCTTGGGCTTTTGTCGCGCAGTCTTGCCGCTGCCGCCGCCCAGAGGCGGGCTGCCCATCTGATTCGGATTGGGCATGGCGGCGCGGGCCATCAGCGCATCGACGGCATGCTGTGCGCTTTCCTGGGCCTCCATCTCGGCCACGTCCAGATCCTTGCCAAACTCGTCTTCGCTCATGCTCATTATGCTCTCAGTCCCCCAGATTCCCAGATCGTTGCCGATCAAATCGTCCCTTTTTCGTCCGAAACATCCCCGCAACCCGGTTTTGACACGGGCTCGCCTCTGTTTTTCGTGGTGAGACGAAGCAGGGAGCTTCTGACTACATATAGTGTCGCGCTCCCTCAATACGTCAACACCTTGTGTGGTTCCCATGGACATCACAAGGCTAACAACTCGTTAAGGTCTTGGATTCGCGACAAAGATTTCGCCCCGCCGTCACAGAATTGTCATGGGTTAAAAAACGGGACCCACTCTAACCCTTTGAACCTATTGCAAGAATCGAAACCGAAACGAAAGCGGTCGCTGTCCACCTCTGTGTGAACGAGGGTGTATAACCATCCCGCCTGCGCAACGATTCTCCACAGGTGGTCATGTATGACGGCAAGGCTGCGCGGCGATGTCGCAGCCACAGCGCATCGGCACCGGAAACAAGCAAAAAAAAAGGGACCTATATACCTAACTAGCCAGATTTACCTTGCCATGCTTGGCTAGTTATGTTCTAAGGCGGCATGTCCGACCTTAGCCTCTTCCAGTTTTTCGAGCGCTTCCCAAACGAAGAGGCGTCCCGCCTTTATTTCGAGAACCAGCGCTGGGCCGGCAAGCCCACTTGCGGCCACTGCGGAAGCGAAGATGTTTCCGAGTGCAAAAACCACAAGCCCATGCCCTACCGTTGCAAGTCGTGCCGCAAGCACTTCTCCGTCCGCACAGGCACGGTATTGGCAGAGAGCCGCCTTCCTCTCCAGAAGTGGCTCATGGCCATGTACATGATGACCACGGCCCGCAAGGGTATCTCCAGCGTCCAGATGGCCAAGGAGCTTGGCGTCACGCAGAAGACCGCGTGGTTTCTTGCCCAGCGCATCCGCGAGACGTGGATGGCCAACGGCGACCAAGGCCCGATGAATGACGACGTGCAAGTCGATGAGACCTTCATGGGCGGCAAAGAGAAGTCCAAGCACGCATCCAAGAAGCTGAATGCGGGGCGCGGTACGGTCGGCAAGTCTGTCGTGGTCGGGATGCGTGATCAGGACGGCCAGGTTCGCGCCCAGCACGTCGCCAACACGCGCAAGCACACCCTTCAAGGTTTCGTCCGCGCCAATGCCCCGGAGGGCGCTCGCGTCACTACAGACGAAGCCGCGTCCTATGTCGGCCTAGAGCGCCACGGCTACACTCACGCTTTCGTTCGCCATAGCGCTGGCGAGTATGTGCGGGACCAAGCCCACACGAACGGCATTGAGAGCTTTTGGGCGCTGCTCAAGCGCGGCCATTACGGCATTTACCACTACATGAGCACCAAGCACCTGCATCGCTATGTGACGGAGTTCTCGCACCGCCACAACACGCGCTGCCTTTCTACTCTAGACTTCATCGCCGGAACTATCGCCAACGCTGCAGGGAAGCGGTTGACTTACAAGGACCTAATCAATGCCTAGAGAGATCGAGCCGCTGAATGTCGATTTCGACGCCCTGGCTAAAGCTGTGACAAACGGCAGCAATCCGCCCCTTGAGGAAGAGCGCCTTGAGAAAGAAGCAGGGGCAATACCCGATAATGTTGCCACTCATAAAGGGACGCTGCGCATCGGCGAAGTATCGATTCCATGCGCAGTGCTTAAGGATGGCCGCCGGGTCTTATCAGAAAATGGTATTGCAGAGTCGCTAGGCGGCCGAAGCGGCGCAGCAAAGCGCCTGAAAACAGAGTTCGAGAGCGGCGGGGCCCATATGCCTGTATTTCTCGCCTCTCGAAGCCTTCTTCCTTTTATAACCAAGGAGTTACTTGACGGGCCCCTCAAGCCGATCACTTATCGCCATGGCGAAAAGGAGCGTGAAGTTACAGGCTACCCTGCGGAAGCTCTGCCAGAAATTTGTAATATCTGGCTACAGGCGCGTCAGGACGGCCTGCTGAATCCGCAACAAGCAGACAGGGCCCAAGCAGCCGAAATTGTGATGCGTGGTCTTGCTGAACTAGGTATTGTCGCGCTCGTTGACGAGGCAACGGGCTATCAATCCGTTCGCGACAAGGACGCCCTGCAAGCGATCCTAGATAAGTATTTGCAGAAAGAGTTCGCGGCATGGGCTAAGAGATTCCCGGACGCATTTTATCGAGAGATATTCCGGCTGCGCGGATGGAACTGGAATGCCATGTCGGTAGCGCGGCCAGGTGTCGTAGGTAAATACACGAACGATATTGTTTATGAACGTCTAGCACCGGGTATTCTTGAAGAGCTCCAGAAACGTAATCCTACCACCGAAACAGGTGTCCGGCGGCAACGCCATCATCAATACCTTACCGATGATATTGGTCACCCAGCGCTCGCGCAGCATCTTCACGCAGTCATCGGCTTGATGCGCGCATCTGCGACTTGGGATCAGTTCAAAGCGATGCTTGATCGGGCTTTCCCGAAAAAGGGGCAGCAACTGCATCTGGTATTGAACGAGGACGGCTAGCCGCTTAGCCCTACTATCCGTCAGGACCAAAGAGCCCTTTCAGCACAATCCCAACCAGACCAAGTGTTGCGACAGCCGTGCTCCCTGCGATAATACCCAGAACCGTGTCAGAGAGATCGAAACTCTCGCACGCTCCCTGAAGGAGCAATAGGACAAAAACCCCTATGCAGTAGACACAGACGAAAGCGAACACGTTTTTCGCGTAAGGCTCCATAAGTCGCGCCCGAGCCTCAACAAGCAGGTTTTCATCGCGTAAACGCTTATTCTCGCCTTGCGCGTTGCTGAGATCAGTTTGAAGCTGAGCAACCAGTTCAGCATAAAACTCGCTCTGAGACTCGTCGAAATCAGTTTCGGGCGGCTCGTTGGATACACCGCCGATGTCTTCAGGACGGAATCCGCTCATGCCGTGGCTTTAGAACTCCGAAGCAAATCTGTGTAATGTTCTATAATATCATCGTCGCTAATGTCTGTGTTGCGACCTTTTTGATACGCACGGTACCATGGTGTGTCCGGCAAGTGGGTCAGTTCGGAAAGTTTGAAGGCACTCAACCTACCGTATCTGCGAAACACCTGCTCTACGACGGCATTTTCATCAACGCTCAATCTTGCGCGATAAGGCTCGCCAGTCGGCTTATCCTTTTCAAAAAGCCACTGACTTCCACGATCGCGCTCGCTGATAAGACGCGGAATGTTTTGCGAGCCCCATCGCGAGATATGATCGCGAAGATACGTCTCGACCGGGCCTAGGTCCCACGCCTTATAGGTCTCATCGACAAGCCGCTCTCCGTTGATTGCAAGATTGAAGCCGTTGGCAATGAACGCCAGCTTCTGCAACTGCATTTGCGAGAAAGGGCGTCGTTTGAGGAACTCATTGGCTATCGCTACTGATTGTGCCATCGTTTGCTCACATCCACTACGCGCAGGACATGAGTCCTGCCCCGACTCGTGTCAACTCCAATAGCTAGCCAATCGCTGCGCCCGGAAGTTGGCTAGCTAGGTATATAGGCCCCCAAAAAAAGGCTCCCCCTCTCGGGAGAGCCTCAAACGTGCGCAAATCGATCCTGCGCGCTTAATAGGTGATTCGCAGCCTTGCGCCGACCGAACGCGGCGGCAGCACGTTCGTCCGGAACGACCGCACCGTCAGGCCGCTGGGCGCCTGACTGGACAGGCTTGTGCCAGTCACGGACGTCTCGGAATAGTCGTCGAACAGATTGTCGACATAGACGGTCAGGCGCCAGTTATCCTCACCATAGCCCGTCGCGACATTGACGCGCGCATAGCTGGGCAGGGTGAGCGAGCTGCCCCTGCCGCCCGTGCGCGACAGGACGGAGGACTGATAAGTCAGCGCGGCGTTGGCAAACCAGTCGCCATTCCAGAAGGGCTGCTCATAATCTCCGAAGACGGAGAACTGATGCTTGGGCGAACCCGGCAGGCGGTCACCCACCTGACCATCTTCGAACGCCGTGCCAAAGCCCGGCGGTGTGATGGTTCGAACCAGTGACGGCACGGCTTCTGAGAGCTCACTATCCACATAGGAGTAGTTGCCCCGCAGATTGAACCGGTCGGTCACGGCCCAAGAGCCCAGCACTTCGAGACCTTTGGACTCGGCAGCACCCGCATTCACCGTGATCGGCAGGTTGGCGTTGACAGAGGCTGACGCTACCTGCGGGTCTTTCCAGTCAATGAAATAGGCCACGACATTCAGCGTCAGATCGCCGTCGAGCCACTGCGTCTTGGCCCCGATCTCGAAATTGTCGACCGTGTCGGGGAAGAACTCCCGCTCATTGATCTGCGCAATATCTCCAGCATTCGGGCCGAATTGCTGTCCCGGCGTCAGGCCGCACTGACCCTGTGGCCCCGGCACGAATACATCCGGACAGGGCGCAAGGCCGTTAGACGCACCAATGCGGTAGCCCTGACTGAAGGTCGCATAGAGGGTGGCGGCGTCGGACACTTCATAGGAGGTGTTGAGCTTGAACAGCTCGCCCGAAAACTCCTGATTGAGCCCCAGCGGATAGGTCGAATCCCGATCGGCTGCCTCCAGCGAGAGGCCGCACTGCCCGGATGGACAGCCGAAATAGGGGAAGAAGACGGTCGTCTGCGGGTTGACCGGATCGGGGAATGCGTCCGCCGTATCCAGCGTATAGTTATAGACTCGAATACCGCCCGTGACGTCCCAGCGATCCGTCAGCTGATAGCCGATCTCGCCGAATACGGCCTGTTCGACCAGTTCGGAGCGCCCGACCGCATAATATTCCAGATCATTGAGCTGCGCCGACGTTCCGGGCCCGAAGGCGAAGTCGCCAAAGCCCGGCGTGAATTCGGAGCTGATGCCGACATTATTCGCCTGATTGTAGAAATAGCCGACGATCCAGTCGAGCGGGCCTTCATTCTGGGAGACGAGACGGAGTTCCTGATTGATCCGCTCCGACTTCTCTTCTTCCAGTGTAAAGCCGGTAAAGGTCGGGAAGGTTTCATAGGAATATTCCAGACTGATCAGAAGATCGGTCTGATCGCGCTGACCGTAGAAATTTTCTTCCGAAATGCCTGTGGCCGAGGTCAGCTCGGCAAAACCGAGATCCGCCGTCACTTCAACGGCCCATAACTCCGTATCGAGCTTGGCCGGTTCGACCACGCGCAGCGGCGCTTCATATTCGCCCGCCGGTACGGGGCCGCGCAGGCCGGAAGTCGTTCGACCCCCATTCTTGGCGACCTGGCCGTAATAAGTCAGATTGACATCGAGCCAATCCGTCGGCTGAGCCCGCAGGCCCAGACGATAGGTCTGTACCTTTTCATAGTTGGCGTCTTCGACACGGAGCAGATTGGCGTCGACATCCGCCTGATTGGTAAAGTCCGGGTCGGGATTGAAGAAGCCCGGCAGACGGCTGACGAATGGGTAGTCGATGAAGCCCTTATCGTCGAGAACATCGACATTGCCCCGCAGAGCCAGACGTTCGCCGAGCGGCACATTGACGGTAAAGCCAATATCCGTCGAGATACCGTCGCCTTCCTTATAGCTATAGGCATCGGCGCGGGCTTCGACGCTATAGTCGTCAAATTGTGGCCGCTTCGGAATGTAGCGGATCGCACCGCCCATCGTACCGGCACCATAGAGCGTCCCCTGTGGGCCGAGCAGAACTTCGACCCGCTCCAGATCGTTCAGACGCAAATCGACAAAAAGCGGGATTTCTCCGATGTAAGGGGATACGGTTCCGCCTCCGTCCGATCCGGCACCGCCGCCGCCGCCCGAGATCGGGTCGGCATTCAGACCGCGCACAACGATCCGGTTCCCGTCGCGTCCGCCCTGATCGACGATATTGATGCCCGGAACGAATTCGATCAGTTGCGCAATGTCGCCAAAACCCTGTTCTTCGATCTGGGCGGCACCGACCGCCGCAATATTGAATGGAATGTCCTGGATGGACTCTGCGCGACGCGTCGCGGTGACGATGATTTCGTCATCTGCACTGGCGCTTTGCGCCAGAGCGGGCGCGGCGAGCGAGCCGCTCGCCAACAGGCCGACAAGACTCGCCGATGCGCAGAGCGCCGATCGTCGCCGTGTGATGGATGGAAGCATGGTTTTAACCCCTTTATCTTTTTGAAATTGTCCCTTCGCACGCCTGCCTAGCGTCCAAACCCTTATCTGGCAGAGACCAAAGTTCATAAAAGCATCACAAACGCCCTGTTTTCCGCCAAGTGATGCAGAAAGGTCACATTTTTGGGCGTTTTTGCCTTCCAATGATGCAATCTGTACATCATGCGCCCTTCAGATCGGCCAGATGAAGCTATGAGAGGCATATTTTGACGTCCCTGTTCACTCTGATCGGATTGAAAAACTACCGTGACGCACATGCTGCGGCCCTGACCCGTCTCAGACAGAATGGTCGCGATGCTGAAGCCGTGTGCGCGTTGGGTCTGATTGCGCTCGATCACGATAATCACGCCAAGGCGATCGAGTTGCTGGGCAAGGCTGTGCAGCTCGACCCAAACGACGCCTACCTTCAGGCCCAGCTGGCCCGGGCCTATACGCTATGCGGTCGGCAGATGGACGCGCGCATAGCCGCCGAGCGCGCAGCAGAGACCCAGATCGAGCAAAATGATCGGCGCGCATCCGTCAACGACATGATCGGGGTGGTCCTGTCCCGTGTCGGATTGCATGAGCGCGCCGTGCCCTTTTTCGAACGTGTCGTTGCCGCTGACCCATCCCAGCCCAATCCACATTATAATCTTGCCGCGTCCCTGCAATTCTCCGGTGCATTCGACGCGGCCGAAAACGCTTACGAAGCCGCGCTTGTTCGCGACCCGGACAATTACCGCGCCATGTCCGCGCTCGTGGCACTCCGCCGACAGACCGATGATGAGAACAGGCTGAGCGCGCTTGAAGCATCCTTTGATCGCCTGTCGCATGATGCTGATGCCGCCCTGCATATCGGTCACGCCATCGCCAAGACGCTCGAGGATATGAACCGCTATCCGGAGAGCCTCGACTGGCTCGCCAAGGCCAAGGCCGGAAAGAAAGCCGCCGTCGGCCATGATATTGCATGGGACATGGCCCTGATCGACGCCGCCAAGCGGACCATTGCCGCGTCTACCGCCCAAGCCTCTGCGGCACGAACGTCTGTCGCCGAAGACCGACCGTGCCCGAACGTCGCGAACGCTACCGCGCCCATCTTTGTCACGGGCCTCCCCCGGACGGGCACGACATTGGTGGACCGGATCCTATCGTCCCATCCCGATGTGCGCTCTGTCGGGGAGCTCAACAGTTTTGCCGATTTGGTCAAGCGCCAGGCCGGGACAGCAACCCGCTACGTGCTGGACCCACCGACATTCAATGCGCTGGCCCGGCAGGATCTGAGTCAGATCGGCCAGGATTACCGGTCATTTGTCGAGGGATTGCTGGAGGCGATGGGCGAAGCGGGAAAGCGCTCAGTCGACAAGATGCCGCTCAACATTCTGAATGCTGGTCTTATTCATCGTGCTTTGCCGGATGCGCGCATCATCGTTCTGCGGCGCGGCGCGATGGATAGCTGCCTGTCTAATTATCGGCAGCTCTTCTCCACGGGTCATTCCTATTATAATTACAGCTTCGATCTGCTCGACACGGCGCGCTATTTTCAAGCCTTCGACGATCTGGTCCAGCACTGGGCCGCCCATTTACCAACCGACAGATTCCTGCAGATCCGTTATGAGGAGATTGTCTTCGACCAAGAGGCTCAGACCCGTCGCCTGCTCGACTTTTGCGGGCTGGATTGGGATGATCGGTGCTTGCGTTTTCACGAAAATGACGCGCCGGTCTCGACAGCCAGCTCTGTTCAGGTGCGCCAGCCGCTTTATTCCGGGTCGATCGGACGGTGGACGCGCTATGGAGACCGTGTAGAAGGGCTCCGAACTGCGCTTGGGGCGCTGGCCGAACGCTGAACGGCCCCAAGACTGAATGTCGTCGAGGCTCATCCCTCCAAGGCTAATCTCAGGGGCATCGCGCCATGAAGATCCTGCTCATCACCGATGCCTGGCACCCGCAGATGAACGGTGTTGTCCGCACGCTGGACACGACAGTCACGATTCTGCGCGACCGGGGCCACAAGGTCGAAGTTATCGCCCCATCCGATGGCTACTGGACCATGCCGCTGCCGACCTATCCGGATATCCGCCTCGCCCCCTTTGCAAAACGCGATGTCGAGCGGCGTATGGTCCGGTTCGGCCCCGAAGCCGTGCATATCGCCACTGAAGGCCCGCTGGGGCAGGCGGCACGTGCGCTCTGTCTGCGCTGGGGCATGCCATTCACCACCAGCTACCACACCAAGTTTCCGGAATATATCAAGGCGCGCGTCCCGTTCATTCCGATGGCGCTGACCTATAAATTCGTACGGGATTTCCACAATTCGGGCGGCCGCACCATGGTCACGACGCCGAGCATGGCCGAATTTCTGGAAACAAAGGGCTTTACCGGCTTGGGCGTCTGGGCGCGCGGTGTGGATACGACCACCTTCCACCCCGACAAGCGGGCCTGTTCTGGCGAAGACGGGCAGGGCCGTGAGACCGATGTCTATCACGATCTGGCGCGCCCCATCTTCGTCAATGTCGGACGTGTCGCCGTCGAGAAGAATATCGAAGCCTTCCTCGATCTCGACTTGCCCGGGTCGAAAGTCGTGGTTGGCGACGGTCCGCAAATGGACGCTCTGAAAAAACGCTATCCCGACATCCGCTTTACCGGCGCGAAGTTCGGAGACGATCTGGCGCGTCATTTCGCCGATGCCGATGTTTTTGTCTTCCCGTCCAAGACCGATACGTTCGGCCTTGTCATCATCGAAGCCATGGCGACGGGCACGCCGGTCGCCGCCTATCCGGTCAGCGGCCCGATCGATATTGTGCCCGGTTCCGGGGCAGGTGTGCTTGACGATGATTTGCGGACCGCCTGTCTGGCGGCGCTGGATCTGTCACGCGACGACACCCGCGCCCACGCAGAAAATTATGGCTGGGACAAGGCGACCGATATCTTCTTCGGGCACCTGACCCCGGAATATGAACCGCTTGCGCGCAAACGCTGGCGGCGCGTTCGCCGACTGGCCAAGATCGCCAGTTCGCCGGCGCATATACTGCGCCGCGAAACCCGCCGCATCTGGCGTATTCTGCGCGGTAAGAGCGTGCCCGACACGCATTTCGAGCCGACACTCACACAGGGACCTGACATAGAGTCCTGATACGCACCCTGACGCAGGGTCGGGACGGAACGGCTAGTGCCAGTCGCGGCGGGAGAGCCAGATAATTGACAGTGCAAAGACGATAAGCCCGCCAAGGCTGCCCATCAGAAGGGCTTGCGTGGCCTTAGAGGGATCTGTGTTCAATATGTTGGTTGCCATCAGCCAGGGAAAATAAAGACCCTGCTGCGCGCTGGTCGCGACGACGGCGACGAAGGTCCCGGCAATACCGACCACGACGGGCACGGCGAAACTGCGGTAGCGCATGGCGACGGCGAACTGAATCGCGACCACGAGCAGGCCCGTCAGCCACATCTTTCCCATGATCCCGCTCGACAGTGCGAGCGGTAGCGCGCCCTGCATGGCCTGGTCCGGTGCGATCCAGCCTGCGACCAGACCGCTGCCGAGATTGGCCAGCGCGACCAGTGCGCTGATCAGGGCCATGACGGCCAGCACGATCACGGCCTTGGCGGCGAAGACGGCAGTCTTGCGGTGCGGCAGGGCCAGCATGTAAGACCAACCCCGCGCGCCATGTTCCAGTTGCGCGACCAGCGCCGTGAGCGCCGTCGCCGTCATCGGCAGCAGGAAGAAGCTCCAGATCGCTGCGCCGCTCATGGCGAGCATGTCCCATTGGTCCGTACTGTTCCCCGTCGCGATGATCGCCACACCGAGCAGGAAGACCATCAGAGGGACCGCCAGGATCAGCAGCCAGATCAGCGAACGGCGCAGTTTCAGCCATTCCGCCTGTAACAGCCGTGCAAAATCTCCGATCATGATGCGGCCCTCCGGGCATTGCCGTCCGGACCGTCTGTGGTCAGTGTCAGAAAAAGCTGCTCCAGACTTGTTTCGCGCTGTGTGACCTGGCTGACGGCGCATCCGGCCTCGACCAGCGCTTTTACCAGCCGGGCCCGCGCCCCCTGATCGAGCGGCGACTGGACGACCAAGCCATTATCCGTGCCGAGGGCGTCAAGCATCTGCTGGCGCGCGATCTCCTGCGCCTTTGCCGGGCTGTCCGTCTCGATCTCGAGCCGGGACGGCGCCTGAGCCATCAAGGCGCCCAGAGGGCCTTGGGATACAAGCTGGCCGGATTTGATCAGGGCACAATCGGTGCATATCTGCTGGATTTCGGACAGCTGGTGGCTGGAGATGAAAACGGTCGTGCCGGAACGCGTCGGCAGCTCGGTAATCAGTTTCCGCATATCAGCGATACCGGCAGGGTCGAGCCCGTTGGTCGGTTCGTCCAGCACAAGCAGGCGGGGGCGCCCCATCAGCGCTCGGGCCAGCGCCAGCCGCTGTCGCATGCCGAGAGAGTAGTCCCCGATGCGGCGCGCGGCGGCATCGCGTAAGCCGACAATGTCGAGCACGCGGTCAATTTCACCTTCGGACGGGTTCAATAGCAAGGCCGCGACACGCAGCAATTCCCGGCCCGTCAGATTGGGATAGAGGGCCGGCGTTTCGACGATCGCGCCGACCCCGGACAGGGCGGCGCGGCGGTCCTGCGCCAGATCGACGCCGTTAATCCTGACCTGCCCGGCATCGGCCCGGATGAGGCCGAGCAGCAGACGGATGGTTGTCGTCTTACCCGAACCATTCGGGCCGAGAAAACCGAACACGCTGCCTGCCGGAACATGGAGCGCCACCCCATCAACGGCTTTGACCTGACCAAAATGACGCCGCAAGCCGGTGGTTGCGATGGCTGTATCCATCTGCATTATCCTTATCGATTATCAATAAGGATGTAGCCGCAGGACTGGGGTTGAATCAAGACCTAATCGAACGGCGTCCTATTTCTCCCGTTTCATGAAGGCCTTCACACTGGCCCCATAGGGCGTCACCCCGACCAGTGACCATCCGAGCAACCCCTGCTGATTGAGCTGGCCCTGAAAGTCGTGATCGACCTGATCGGGCTTGCTTTTCCACACGCTCGCCTTGAGCGTAATGACCTTGTATTCGAAGCGCATGCGACCCTCCTAGCGGGGGCGTTTGAGGTAGAAGACCGTCGGAGCCGTATTGCAATTGATCGCGTAGGCTTCCCAGCCCTCCAGGCCGAGGCGGTTCAGTATGTCCGTACTATTGTCGCGGATTTTCGCGCCGCTCATGCCGGAGCCGCCTTCCACGATCTTATATTCCCATCTCTGTTTCATTCATCCTCTCCATCGTTGTGATCGCGTTTAAGGCGACCCTGTTTTCGCAGCGCATCGCGCAGCACATATTCGATCTGCGCATTCAGCGAGCGCAACTCGTCATCGGACCAGCGCTTCATGGCATCGAGAATCGGAGCGCTGATCCGCAAAGGGTATGACTTCTTGTCAGCCATGACCCGTTAGTAGAGGCTGCCCGTATTCACGACTGGCTGTGTCGCCTTGTCGGAGCAGAGCACGACCAGCAGGTTGGACACCATGACCGCGCGGCGTTCCGGATCGAGTTCGACGATGTCCTTGGCCTGCAATTCGGCCAGCGCATCTTCGACCATGCCGACCGCGCCTTCGACGATCTTCTTGCGCGCGGCAATGATGGCGCCTGCCTGCTGACGCTGCAGCATCGCACCGGCAATTTCCGGCGAATAGGCCAGATGGGAAATGCGACTTTCGATCACATTGATCCCAGCTTTGGCCAAACGGTCCTGAATCTCCGTTTTCAGCCGTTCGGAAATCTCGTCCGGATGGGAGCGCAGGCTGATCTCGCCTTCGCTGTGCTGATCATAGGGATAGCTGGTCGCCATGGCCCGGATGGCGGCTTCCGACTGGATCTGCACGAAGCTTTCATAGTCATCGACATTGAAGACGGCTTCGGCCGAGTCCGAGACTTCCCAGACGACGATAGCGGCGATCTCGATGGGCGAGCCGTCCAGTTCGTTGACCTTCAATTTGCCGGACTCGAAGTTGCGGACCCGCTTGGACACTTTCTTCTTGGAAAAGAAGATATTGTTCCAGCGCAGCCCCTGCTCATCCACCGTGCCGACATATTTCCCGAACAGGCTCAGCACGGCGGACTGGTTCGGGGCGACCGTATAGAGGCCGGCCATAAGGACGGCACCGACACCGATCACCAGAACGGCCAGAGCGATGCCGGCGCCCATATCGGCGCGCGCCGCAGCGACGATGCTGACCGTTCCCACCGTCATCATCGTGACGCCGAGCAGCAGCATCATGATGCCGTTCATCGACTTCGTATCCTTTTCCCTGATCTCAACCATGAATCTCTCCTTTCATTCGTTATGATATCAATATGATATCTTTTTATCGTTTGTCGAGATGAATCGGACTGCTGAAGTCGTAGGAAACTGATTTACTTGATAATTTTCTGGATCTTTAATCGCCCAGAACATCTTCGATGAAGTCCGCCTGAACCCGCGCATAGTAAAGTCGGTTGCGAAGCTTGCGCCAACCATGGCCTTCATCGGCAAAGCGGACATAGTCCGCACGGATCCCATTATCCCGCAAGGCACGCACCATGACTTCGGTTTCGTGCAGATCGATGCGTGGATCCATGGCCCCATGCGAATAGAGCACGGGCACACGAATCTGGTCGGCTTTCGCGATGGGGGAAATCTCCGTATAGAAGTCACGCCACTGCGGGTTGGTAATGTCGCCATATTCGATCCGGTCGCTGGCTTTCAGGCCGGGGCTGGCGATTTCCAGCGCCGTGACCCAGTCGCCGACGCCGAACAGGCTGACACCCGCATCGAATGCATCGGGATAATCGACCAGCACCGCATTGACCATATAGCCGCCATAGGATCCGCCCTGCACGGCGGCACGGGAGGTATCGACCCGGCCATCGGATTCAAGCCAGTCCAGCATGTCGACCAGATCGCGCACGCTATTCAAGCGCTTGCGGCGGTCATCCAGTGTTACATAGGTCCGCCCGAACCCGGTCGAGCCGCGCACATTGGGGCGGAACACGGCGATGCCGCGCGACAGCAGATATTGGACCGTCCCGTTCCAGTTCGGGCGCGCCTGCGCCGTCGGCCCGCCATGCACCATGAACAGCACAGGCGGGTTTGAAACCCCGTCCGGCAGGTAGAGCAGGCCCTGAAGGTCGACCCCGTCGCGGGCCGGCATGTGGACAGATTTTGGCTGAATCAGATCGCGTGGTTCGAGGCCGTCATAGTTGGAGGCGAAGACGCGGCGGGCTTTCAGCGTTTCGAGATCGACCGAATAGAGGTCCCCGGGCGTATCGGCACCCGATATGCGGATCAGGCCGGTTCCGTCGATGCAATCGATCGCGTAAACGCCTTTGGGCAGCCCATTGACGGGTGTTCCTGGGCCGCGCCTCAGAGGCGCGGTGAACAGGCTCGAAAAACCGTCCCGATTTTCAGTAAACAGAATCTGTTCTCCGCAGACACCGACCTGATCGATATCGACTGAACGGCGCAAACGCTGTTCATATTCGCCTGAAAGGCCGATCCGCTCCAGCGCGGAAAATTCATGATGTCGATTGGTTGCAAGGATGAGGGCGCGAGAGCGCGTATAAGTGACCCCGGCGTCCGTATGGTTGGCGCGCGGGCTCGGGGCGCTCAGGACGGTGCGTTCGCCCGTTTCAAGATCAAGCACGAACAGCTTGTCGCTGTCTTGGCCGACAGCTTCTGAAATAATCGCAGTGGAGCCGTCCGGCGCGACGGCTTGAACATAATTGCCAAACTGCCCTTTAAAGACACGGCGCGTTTCGCCTGTGCTGACATCAGCCGTGTAAATGTCATAGTCGAGCCCGTTGCGTTCCGTCGAAGCGTAGACGATCGTCCCGCCATCGCCCGTAAAGTCGCCGAATTGGCGGAAGCCCTGATCTGTTGCGGGCAGGAGCAGGCGCGGGTCTGACCAACCGTCCCGCGTCGGTTCGATCAGCCAGTAATTTTCTCGCTCATCACCATTATTGTCAGCCCCGTAGATCAGCGCACCCGTGGGCGAAAATTCAAAGAAGGTAATGCCAGAGCCTTGACTGACTTGCTCCAGCGTCGCCTGCGGGTCATCTGCGCGTGCATCCATGACGTAGATCTGGCGCGTTCCCGTCAGGGATAGTCGCGTTGCAATCGTCTGTCCATCCGGCGACAGGCGTGACGGCCCGGCCCCATAGGCGAGCACATAAGGCGCGACCGGACTGTCGAGATCGTCATAGCTGCCATCCGGCTCCATGAATGAGAGCGGCGTTTCAACCGTCGCGGCGGGTTCAGGTTCAAGGGTCGTATCCGGGGAACAGGCCCTCAGAAGCGAGGCAGCAAGCAAAAGAGTCAGGCTCTGTTTCATGGGCAGGCTTGCACCACAAGGAGGGCTGCCATGCAAGGATGGGCGGCTCACAAGGCTTGCTCGCCGGAAATCACGCGATTATGGGGCGCGAATGGACGTCTGGTTCGACATGGCTGTATTTGCGTCCGCTTTTGCGACGCTGTTCGTGATCATCGACCCGCCCGGTTGTGCGCCGATCTTTGCGACGCTGACGCAGGGCACGTCGAAAGCGCATCAGCGCACCATGGCCTTCAAGGCCGTCGGGGTCGCCTCCGTCATCCTGATCGGCTTTGCCTTTGTCGGCGAATGGCTGTTCGGCAAGCTCGGCATCAGTCTGGATGCATTGCGCATCGCAGGCGGTGTGATGCTGTTCATCATCGGTCTGAACATGGTATTCGAAAAGCGCACGGAAAAGCGCGAAGACCGGGCCGAGGACCTGCTGGAAGATATTGAAGATCCTGAAGATATCTCCGTCTTTCCGATGGGTATTCCAATGATCGCCGGGCCCGGCACGATGGCCTCGCTCCTGCTGATGATGGGCGATCAGAACGACCGTTCCGGCGAAATCGCCGTGATGACCGCGCTGATTGCCGTCCTGCTTATCACGCTGGTCAGCTTCCTGCTCGCCGCGCCGCTCCTTCGGCTGATGGGCAAGACCTTCACCAATGTGCTGACCCGCGTCCTTGGCGTCCTGCTGGCCACCCTCGCCTCCCAATTCGTCCTCGACGGCATCCAGGGCGCACTGTTCTAGTGCCATAAAAAAGCCCGGTTCTTGGACCGGGCTTTTTCTCATCTGGTGACCGTCCTGAAGGGTTAAGCGGCTTCCTTGTTCCCCAGCTTTTCCTGAACCTCTGGCACTTCCCAGTCGCTCGGCATGCGGGAGAAGTCGAAGAAGGGCTGGTCGTCGCCTTCGTCGATCGCCTTCTGGACCTGTGCGTAGAAGCCTTCACCCGCCATTTCGGAAAAGGTGATTTCCATGTCGCGAACTTCGCCCTGTGTTTCGGGGCGCTCGCAATATTCCGGGAAGGTCGCTTCGCCGGCATGACCGGTCGCATAGCCCTTGGCGAACATCTGCTTGAGAATGCCGAAGCCGTCATCCTGAATGATGACGTCGCCGCGCGGGTGACCACCCAGCGATTTCATGTGATCGATGAAGTTATCGAGCGAGTAGCAGTTATAGGCAACGTGCTGGCAGCTATGATCGCCATGCTTCTCGACGAAGTTGGTGACCTGGCTCTTCTCTTCACGGTCAATGCCTTCGATCAGGGCGATACCGAAATTACCGTAATCGATGCACCAGATCTTCATGGAGGATTTTCCGTTTGGATCGACATCGTCGATGCGCTTGATCAGCGTGCCGCCCTCGACCTCGATGTGGAACCAGGCCCACTGCTCGATCGTGCCTTTTTCACAGGCATAGGAAATATGGTCGACATTTTTGAGGTAGCTCATGGGGCTCTCCATTCGTGTGATGACAATGTACAGAAATTCGTCACGCGCATTATAGTGTAGCCTGCGCGCGGTTTCGCTGCTATTTCCCGTCTGATTATCGATGATCGTGCAGGAATTCATATGGATATCGCCGATAAACGCATTATTCGCGCGCTGAGGGATGATGGGCGATTATCGTGGGTGCAGCTCTCCGCGCTGGTCAATCTGTCGCCATCCGCCTGTCAACGACGCGTCGAAGCGCTTCAGGCATCCGGGATCATCCGGCGGTTTACGGTCGATCTCGATCCGCTGGCGATCGGCGCGACGATCCATGCGCTCATCCAGATCAAGGTGGAGCGGCAGGACACGGACACGGCGATGGCCTTTCGTGACCGCATTTCCAGCTATCCGGAAGTGTCGGGCTTTTACAAACTGTCCGGCAATATTGACTATCTGGCCCATGTGCATGTGGCGGACATTCCGGCCTTGTCGGATTTTCTCGATCGGCGCGTTCTGGCGCTGCCTGGCGTGGTCGATGCCAGTTCCGCCATCGTGCTGGACGATCTGCCCGCAAGATACCGTCCGGTCTGATCAGATCCCGGATGCGTCTCGTCGCGATTTGACGCGCCGCTCGACTTGCCCCATGGCGCGGCTCATGCGTCATCTGTTGCTCGGCTCTGCCTGTCTTTTCCTGATCGCCTGTTCCAGCGTACCCGACCGTTCGGACATTCTGCAGACCCCGCAAGGCCCGGTGCAGGGCATCGTGTCGGACAATCCGGACATCGTCTCCTATCAGGGCATTCCGTTCGCTGCCCCGCCAGTCGGTGCGCTTCGCTGGGCCCCGCCCGCCCCGGCTCCGCGCTGGACCGAGGTCCGCGACGCATCCGCCTTCGGCACGCGCTGCATGCAGGCGACAGATGTGGAGGGAGGGTTCTTCAACCGTCTGATCGACGGGCATGGTCTGGGCTGGTTCAAGCGCTTTGCTATCAAGCGGGTTGTCGGCGCGATGGACCCGCCGCCAGTCAGCGAGGACTGCCTCTATCTGAACGTGCGCGCACCCAAGGACGCGACCGACGCACCCGTCATGGTCTGGATCCACGGCGGAGGGCATCAGTTCGGCTCGAGCGATTTCGATTATTATCAGGGCAATGCCCTGCCGGAACAGGGTGTGGTTCTGGTCACACTCAATTACCGTCTCGGAGCGTTTGGCTATATGGCTCACCCGGCCCTGTCCGCCGATGATCCGCGCGGCGTGTCCGGCAATTATGGCACGCTTGATCAGATCGCGGCCTTGCAATGGGTACAGAACAACATTGCGGCCTATGGCGGCGATCCGGAGCGCGTGACGATTTTCGGTGAAAGTGCGGGCGCCTGGTCCGTCACGGAACTGATGAGCACGCCACTGGCATCCGGCCTGTTTGATCGCGCGATCCTGCAGTCCGGAGCATCGACCTATCATCTGGGTCAGCTGGACGGCGGCGGGCTCGGCTGGCCGTCCGGGCATGAGACGGGCGTGCAGGTTGCGGACGCGCTCGGCCTCACCGATCCGACCGCGGAAGAGTTACGCGCCCTTCCGGCTGACGCCATTCAGGCCGTGATCACGAACGATATGTCGGAAGGCTTCCACCATGTTCGCGACGGGGTGGTCTTTCCGAAGAATGTCGGCCTGGCCTTCCTCAGCGGCGAGATCGAAGCCGTGCCGATCCTGGCCGGTTTCAACGCCGACGAAGGCACGTTGTTCTTTCCCGATGATCCGCAGCCAACCGTCTGGCTCAACGATCTTGAGCCGGGCGATGTCGCGCAACTGAAAAACCGCCTGTCGGACCCATTCCCGACTCAGGCTACCAAAATCGTCGATCTCTACGACCTCGATACGGACTATGTGACAGGCGGCACGCAGATGATGGGTGACGAGATATTCGGTGTGAATGTGCGCTTCGCAGCCCGGCAAGCCGTCGCCGCAGGCGCGCCCGCCTGGACTTATTTCTTCTCCCGCGTTCCGCCCTCGGACAAACAGACCGTCGGAGCGTTTCATGCGGCAGAAATTCCCTTTGTCTTCGGCAGCCAAGAACCCATTCTGGGTTTGTCGGACGATGATGCGGCCCTGACCGATCTGATGGTCGGCTACTGGGCCAGCTTTGCGGCGGATGGGGATCCGAACGGTCCGGGCCTGCCGGACTGGCCGCAACATGCGGATGATGCGTGGATGCATTTCTCGGCCAATACGGGTTTGCCCGCCGCACGGGTCGAGACCGGCGTGCGACAGGAAAAGCTCGACGCGCTGGAAGAAGGTTTGCGCGTCAAGCTCGACACGCTGCGGGCGACAATCGACTAGCTGTCGTAGACGCTGTCCTTGCCGAATTCCTTGGTCAGCAGATAATAGACGACGGCGCGGTATTTGGTGCGGGATTTTTCCGCATACATATCCATGACGGATTTCAGCCGCGCATCCAGATCGTCGCTATCGTCCAGCCCGAGTTTGCCCATCAGGAAATTGCGTTTGACCGTTTCGACTTCCTTCGGGTCTGTCGCGGCGACCTTGGACGCATCATTATTGTAGATGGCCGGGCCGAGGCCTTTGGCGACTTTGCGGATCAGGTCCACATCGGGCTCAAGACCCAGCGTGCCTCTGATTTCATCGATATACTGACCGACCTTTTCGTCGAGTTTGCTCATGGAATCCTCCGATTGTTGCGCCCGTTTTCGGGCTTAACAGTCGTAACGCATCGCGGCGTGAATGGCTCCTGAACGTGTGCCGTCACTCGGGTTGCCCCTCTAGCCGCGTCTGCTAGCCATCGTTGAATGTCGCGATGGTCTGACGCGTCCGATCCACGCGCAGCTGCGTCACATCCGGGCGCGAATAATGACCCGAAGGATCGAAATTCTGACGTGCTTCGCGGACGCGGGCGGCATCGATTTTCACGACTTTCACGCCTGTCTCGCCGACCCAGGGCGCCAGCAGGAACGTGCCGTCCGGGGCGCAGATGCACGATCCGCCATTGGCTGGCATGTCACCGATCGCATCGCGCACAAAATCCGCATCCGGCATGTCGTCGCGCACATCCTCGCGCCGCATCACGGCGCAGGCGCTGATCACGAAGGAGCGGCCTTCCTTGGCCAGAACCGGCGTCAGATCTTCCGTATTGCGATCATTGCCCGGCCAACCTGCAACATGCAGATCTTCGCCCTGTGCGTAGAGGGCCGCGCGTGGCAGCGGCATCCAGTTTTCCCAGCAGTTCAGGCCGCCCGTCGTGAAGGCTCCGAGCGAATGGACGACAAGCCCGTGCCCGTCGCCCGGGCTCCAGACCAGCCGTTCTTCATAAGTCGGTTGTAGCTTGCGGTGTACGGACCGGACCGTTCCGGACTGATCGATATAGACATAGGAGCAATAGAGCGAATGACCGGACCGGTCGCGCGGACGTTCGACAATGCCGAGCCAGGCCGCCATTCCTGCCTCCCGCAACGCTTCGCAAATCCCGTCCAGATGTCCGTCTTCGATGGTCACGGATTGATCGGAATAATGTGCAAACAGCCGCTTGTTGCGATCATCGTCGAACCGCGCCCCATCGCCGCCGGACAACCAGAACGGATAGCCCGGCAGATAGCTTTCCGGAAAGCAGATCAGGTCCGCCCCTTGCGCGGCGGCATCGCCAATCGCACCGATGACACGCCGCGTGCTCTCCGCGCGGTCCAGCAGGGCCGGGGATAGCTGCGCCACGGCGACAGACAAGATTTCAGTATCGGTCACTGAATGCGTGGTCGTGGGACGGGTGCTCATCGGACGAGAGGTCATGGATAATCATCTTTCATTAAGACTGTCTGCAAAGCTCTTGGCAGGACTTTCCCGTCATACTGCTACCCTATGCTGAAACATTCATCCATTCACAGCTTCGCGCGCGACGTGAGAGGCAATATGGCCATGATGACCGCGCTCATGATGGGCGTCGTCATTCTGGGCGTTGGCGCGGCGCTCGACTTCACCCTCATGACCAATCAGTCCAGCGACCTGCAGAATATGGCGGACGCCGCAGTCTTGGCCGCTGCACGCTCCGGTGAAGAGGATGATGAGACGCTGCAGAAGATCGCTCAGGCCGTCGTCGACAATCATAATACGACCGGCGCAGAGCTGACGGTTACAGCCCGACTGGACGGCGACATCGTCGTGGTCGACATCACATCCAAACACGAGATGATCGTGCCCGGCATGCTGGGAACGGAGCCGCAAACAATTTCCGTCACCTCCGCATCGCCCCTGCCGACATCGACCCCTGTCAATCTGGCGCTTGTGCTGGATACGACGGGTTCCATGGCCGGATCGAATATAGCCGCGTTGAAGCTCGCCTCCAATGCGCTGCTCACCGAAATGGAAAGTGCGGAAGCCGAAACAAAAGTCTCGATCGTCCCATTCGGTCAATATGTGAACATCGGGTTCGAGGAAAAAAGCAAGGATAAGCGCGGCTGGATCAATCGGGGCAAGGAAGGACAAAGCTGGAAATCCTGCTGGATAAACCATGGCGGTCAGACCGTCTGCTCTAACGGCGTTCATAAGTGGCGCGGGTGCATGGGCACGCATACAGACACGAAGACCGCCGCAGGTGCCAGTGCGGGGTCCGCGAAATTTCCAGCAGCAATCGATGCATATTGCGGGTCGGAAGTCATGCCTTTATCGACCAATTTCACTGCCATGAAGACAAAGATCAACAGCCTGACGACGGGCGGCACGACCTATCTGGCGGGCGGTCTGGCCTGGGGCTGGCGCACGCTCGACAAGTCGGCCCCCTATACGGAAGCCGCCGCTTCGACCGATCCGAACCTGATGAGCGCGATGGTCTTCATGACGGACGGGGCCAATAACCGTTCGCGCGGCGACAGTTACTGGTCATCCAGTGGCGTGAAGCATAATCGCGGCAGCGATGGTGGCAAGGCGGGTCTCGACCTGACCAAGGAACTCTGCAAGAACATCAAGGCGTCCGGCGTGAAAGTCTATGTCGTGGCCTACAAGTTGCCCAACGCCAAAAGCACTGCCGACGTCCTGTCCGAATGTGCCTCCTCTCAGGACACATTCTATGAACCGGAAAGCGCGGCCGAGCTGATCGATACGTTCAAAGGTATTGCCCGCAACCTGAATGAGGCGCGACTGGTATATTATAACGGCGATTCCTGATCGGCGGCCAGCCGCCCGACGTTGGCCTAAACCCTAGCCTGTCTGGACGCTGCGCCCCGTTGGTGTCGGATTAACCCTGTTCGGAAAGCAAATCGCAGCCTTTCTGGGGTAAATCCGGGTCATGTTCAACCGACCGACACTTCGTTCTTTCGCACGGGATGTGAAAGGCAATATGGCGATGATGACAGCGCTCATGATGGGCGTGGTCATTCTCGGCGTCGGCGCTGCGCTCGACTATACGCTGATGAACAACCAGTCGAGCGACCTGCAGAATATGGCCGATGCGGCGGTCCTGGCCGCCGCACGGTCCGGTGAAGACGATCCTGCAAAGTTGCAGAAAATTGCCCAAGCCGTGGTCAACAGTCACAATGTGGACGGGCCCAAGCTGACGGTCAAAGCCCGGCTGGACGGCGACATCGTCGTCGTCGACATCACCAGTGAACACGAATTGCTGATCCCGGGTATGGGCGACGAACCCAAACGCGTTTCCGTAACATCCGCATCGCCCCGCCCGTCCACAACTCCGATCAATCTCGCACTTGTTCTGGACACGACCGATTCAATGCATGGGGCCAATATAGCCGCACTGAAACTCGCGTCATCAGCGCTTCTGACGGAAATGGAGAATGTGGAATCCGAGACCCGCGTTTCGATTGTACCCTTCTCGGACTATGTGAATATTGGTTATAAAGAAAAGGCGAAGGATAACCGCCATTGGATCGATAGGAAAGACGAAGGTCATAGTTGGAAGTCCTGTTGGGACAGGACCAACTGGAAAGGCCGGACTTGCAAGAAGGTCGGTAAGACAACTCATCCTGTCTACAAAGATGGGAAATTCATGGGAAACCAGACTCGTGATAAATGGAGCTGCACCGGCGGTTCTAAGACAATAGAACGCGTCTGCGGTACGCATACTAAAAAATGGCATGGCTGCATGGGCACGCGGGAGAACGACAAAAGAGCTCAACAAGCAGATTATGATGGCGTCAAACTACCGGTTGCTATCAACCAAACGTGCGGGACGCCGATCATGCCTCTGTCGAGCAACTTCGCTGAAATGCGCACCCGGGTACAATCTCTGTCGACCAGAGGCGAAACCTATCTGCCGAGCGGGCTTATCTGGGGTTGGCGCACGCTTGATCCTGAATTGCCTTATACCGAGGCGGCCTCCACCAGAGACCCAGAATTAATGACAGCGATGCTATTCATGACGGATGGTGCCAACACGCGCTCCCGTGGCAAAAGTTCAGGCAACTCTTCGGGAACGGATCATGAGTATAAAAAGGATGGTGGAGCGGCAGGTCTGAAACTGACCAAAGATCTTTGTGAAGCTATAAAGGACGATGGAATTCATGTCTTTGTTGTGGCCTATCAAATGCCGGGGAAGAACTCGACAGCACAGGTCCTTTCTGACTGCGCCACCGATTCTTCGACCTTTTTCGAGCCCGAAAATGCGCAGCAGCTCGTCTCCTCCTTCCGGGACATCGCCAAAATGCTGAACCAGACGCGGCTGATCTATCACGAGACCGACAGCTAATCCGGGTCGCAAACGCCCCTCACGAGGAAACAGGACAATGATGTGGGACTCATTCCGGAAGTGTCAGCGCGGCAATATGGCGATGATGACGGCAGTTTCGATGCTGGTCGTCATGCTCGGCGTTGGCGCGGCGATCGATTACGGATCCATGAATGAACGCAGCAGCAACCTGCAGAACATGGCCGATGCCGCCGTTCTCGCCGCCGCAGCGTCGGGCGAGGACAAGCACGCCGATCTGTCACAGATCGCGCGCGAGGTCATCAGGACTCATAACAAGGAGGGCTGGTCGCTCAGCGTCGATGTGCGGTTGGAGGACGATCTGCTCGTCGTCGATATCACCAACCAGTATGACCCTTTCATCATGGGAATGATGGGCAAAGACAATCACGCACTGAGCGTCACGACCGCTTCGCCGCTGGCCGGCGACACGCCGATCGAACTGGC
This sequence comes from Algimonas porphyrae, assembly GCF_041429795.1. NCBI lineage: Bacteria > Pseudomonadati > Pseudomonadota > Alphaproteobacteria > Maricaulales > Robiginitomaculaceae > Algimonas > Algimonas porphyrae. The sequence continues at coordinate 262,356 of NZ_CP163424.1, forward strand.
GCTGGTTCTGGACACAACCGATTCCATGGCCGGTGCGAACATGAACGCCATGCGCGTCGCGGCGAATGCCATGCTGACCGACCTGCAGGACAGCGAGTCCGATGTCCGCGTCTCCGTCGTGCCATTCGGGCAATATGTGAATATCGGCACCTCGCATGGCAAACCGGGGTCCCGCAGCTGGATCGACATGCGTAATTACGGCGAGAGCTATCAGCATTGCTGGCGTCCGCGCACGCAAATCAAGGCGCCGACCTGTCGCAAGGTCGGTACGGAAACCTACACGGTCTGGCGGGATGGCCGGAATATGGGCACGCGCACGCGTGACAAGAAGGAATGCAGCGGCGGGGAATGGCGAACCGAACCCGAGCAATGCGTGACGAAAACGCGCGACTGGCATGGCTGTATGGGCACCCGAACCAGCGATGCCAAAGCCGCACAGGCGGCGGTCAACGGCACGCGACTGCCTGCCGCCATTGACGAACATTGCGGGTCAGAGCTGATGCCGCTTTCGTCCAGTTTCAATCAGATGCGGACAAAGGTGACGTCCCTTTCGACCAAGGGATCGACCTATCTGCCGAGCGGACTGGTCTGGGGCTGGCGGACACTCACGCCTGCCGCACCCTACACGCAGGCGGTCGCGACCCGGGCCGAGAGTCCCAAACGCGCCATGCTGTTCATGACGGACGGGCTCAACAATCTGTCGCGAGGCGACGGGTCCAGTAACGCATCCGGCGTCAAGCACCGCCGCACCAGCGACGGCGGCGCTGATGGGCTCGCCCTGACACGCTCGCTTTGCCAGAACATCAATGATGACGAGATCGAGATTTTCGTCGTCGCCTATCAACTACCCGGATCGAGCCGGACGGCAGACGTTCTATCAGATTGTGCGACGACCAAGGCTCATTTCTTCGAACCGGACAATGCGGCGCAGCTGCTGCGCGACTTCCGGGAAATCGCGACCATGCTGGACTCCCCGCGACTTGTTTTCTGAGGCCGAGCCGCCCGCAATAAGCCCCACCCAATCCAGTTGCAGACCCGTCCGGTCCGCTCGATCTGCCAATCTCCGATCTGGTCCTTCGCGACGCGCCGGTCTAGGCGAGGCGGATGGGCCTTTATGATTCCGTTATCCTGCCGTGTCTTCTGAACGCGGCATGCGGCACAAAGCCGATTGCGCGTCAGCGCGAGAAGGTCGTCCCGTACGCGCGCGGTCATGTCGTCGAAATCGGCATCGGATCCGGACTGAACCTGTCCCACTATGATGCGGGCAGCGTCGATCGCGTCACCGGGATCGACCCTGACGAAGCGCTCTGGGCCAAAGCGGCCACGCGCGCAGCGCGCTGTGATTTCCCCGTTGAGCGGCTGGGTCTGTCCGGTGAATCGCTGCCGCTCGATGATTGTTGCGCGGATACGGTCCTTGTGACCTACGCGCTCTGCACCATTCCCGATCCGGTTGCCGCTCTGCGCGAAATGGGGCGCATCCTCAAACCTGACGGCGAAATCCTGTTCTGCGAGCATGGCCGCGCGCCCGATCCGTCCGTGGCGCGTTGGCAGGACCGGATCGATCCGGTCTGGAAGCGGATTGCGGGCGGATGTCATTCGGGACGGGATATTCCCGCCCTGTTCACGCAGGCTGGTCTGCACCTTGCACGGCTGCAGCAAATGTACATACCAGGACCGAAACCGTTGAGCTATAATTACTGGGGCGCGGCAACGCGCGGAACATGATGATGCATAAGATCCGTTTCTGGCTGGCCCTCTTGTTCGGCTGTCTCCTGGTCGCCTGCGGCAATGCTGAGACAGGGGTCGGGCCGAACCCGTCCCTGCTGTACGGGACATGGGCGCAGGACGGTTTGGCGCAGGCCGATCCCGACATGGTCGTCGATCAGGCAGTCGTCGAATATCGTCCGGACGGAACGTCGACATTCGATGCGTTGATGACCCTGACCTTGCCGGAAACGGCGCCGATCCTGTTCGATATTCGCGTCGATGTGAATTGGACCCTGGACGAAACCATCGTCACCCGGAGCCTCGATAACGTGACGGTCACACCGCGCGAACCCGGCCCGGAAACGAACGCGTTTGCACGACAACTCGAAGCGGCCTATCGCGCCAGCCCCCCCGGGCGGCTGATCGTACAATATGCCGATGCCAATGAACTCGTCTTCCTCGACCCGGATACTAGCGCGATGATGCGGTATTTGAGAAAGCAAGGCAGATAAGGACGAACACACAAGCGGGAACGAAACACTGCGACAGGAATAATTAGAACAGCCATACTTTACGATAGGATCCTTCATGCGCCGCTTTGCTGCAACCCTTCTTCTTACAACGCCATTCCTGATCGCTTGTGCGGGCGACACCCCCAAGACCCAGGCCGAACTGCTCGTCGGTGAATGGGATCAGGTCGCGCCTGTCACCATCAACGAGGGCGGCCAGACCATCACGCTCAGCGACGGCGAAGTCGAGTATAAGCATGACGGCACATCCGAAGGCGAAACCATGATGACGATATCCGGCATGCCCGAAGCGCTGGCCAGCTATCGTCTTGATGCGAACGGCACATACCGCCTGGACGGCGACGTCATCATCTCGCAAATAACGAGCGTGGACGTTGATCCGGTCGGATCGGATGAACAGGCCCGCCAGATGGCCTCGCAGATGGCCACGATGATGGCCGCTGGCCCGGAAAGCCGCTCTACCATCCTATCGATCGACACAGATACGCTGGTTCTGCGGGACGAGGCTTCGGGCGGTGAAATCCGCTACACGCGCGACTAGTCCCGCCTGACTCTGGGCAGGTCCGCATAATTGCCGGGGCGTTTCTGGCCTTTCGCCATCAAGGCTTCCATCATTTCCGACGGAATCAGCATGGACATGTTCCAGACGGCGATCTGGTCCAGCGCTTCGGCCGTGTCGTGATCGCGCGAATAGGTGATGATGCGCTTGCAGCCATAGACGGCGAGCGGCGGCTTTGACGCGATGTCGCGCGCCATCGCCATGGCCGCATCCATCATCTCCGCTTCCGAATCGTAAGTCGTGTTGAACAGGCCGCGCCGTTCGCACTCGCGTCCGTTCATGCGGCGGCCCGTATAGGCCAGTTCGCGCACGACCCCTTCGGGCATGTGATTGAGGATGCGCGGAAACGTGCCGACATCCGCCGTCATGCCGACATTGATTTCATAGATCGTGATATAGCTATCGGTCGTGCCGAGCCGGATATCGCACGCCGTGATGAGGTCCACGCCGCCGCCGATACAGCCGCCATGAATGGCCACGATGACCGGGATGCGGCAATCCTCAATCGCGGTAAAACTGTCCTGCAGGCGCCGGACAGTGTTGTAGAAATCCGCGCCATGCTGCGGTTTGTTCTTATCCGCCCCGCCGGTTCCGCCGGAACCGAACATGCCGACATCGATCCCGGCGGAGAAGATCGGCTTTTCCCCAATCGTATCGGCAGAGATCACGATGCAGCGCGCTTGGGCATTGTCGTCAATGTCACGAATGATTTTTGGCAGATCGCTCCAGAAGCTCTCGCTCATGGCGTTGCGCTTTTCCGGACGGCTTAGTCGGATATGGGCGACCTGGTCTTCGATCGAGACCGTGAAACACTCATACGACATGATCAGCCTTTCAGCGTGAAGAGGGCGGCCTGCGTCGGATCCGCCGTATCGTTCAGCAGGTCCTTATAGGCCGACAGCATGGCTTCGACGCCCGCCGGTTCGCCGACACTCATCCACTCGGCTGCATCATTCAGGAATGGAATCCAGCGTTCGGACAGGCGTTGCGCGAAACCCGCCCCGCCCCATTCGCCAATGCGCATCTTGGCATAATCCGGCGCGAAGAACATTTTCATCGGCGCGCCTTCATCCGGCTTGGGTGCGGCGTCGCCTTCATAATGGGACTTCCCGACGGCGCAGCCATATTTCACATTGTCGCGTAAGTGATCGTAAAGCCGCCGGAGCAGCGCGCCATTGCCGGCCATATCGACGATGACGGTTGGCGCTTTATCGAGCCCTTCGATCATATCGTAAGTGACAACCGTGTCGTAGTAACCCGTGCTTTCGACGAAGTCCCTGTTGCGCAGTGAGGTCAGGCCGATCACCTCGACCTTGCCGCGCTGCTTCATGCAATAGGCTGTGCCGAGCGATGTCTTGGAGGACGCGCTGGTGATGACAACGCGGCCCGCGCCGAACGCGTCTTCACTGGCGACGAAATCATCGATCAGGAAGCTGGTCAGGAAAAGCGGACGCAGCACAGGCTGGATCGCTTTCTGAACACCGTAGGACGGATCTGCGTATGTATAGGAGTAGCCATTATAGACAGGGTGCAAGGGTGCGCGATGATCGGCCACGTCCTGAAAGCCCTGCGGCGTGATCTTGCCTGGCCGAACGACAAGCTCGTCCGCGACGGGCAGGAAACCATAGACTTCCGTCCCGACCGCCACCTCATCGCAGCGCGATTCCGTCACAGTCGCAAAACCCCAGACCGGCATCCGGCCCTGATGGTCTTCACCGAAGCCGTAAGCCTTGGGGTTGAAATAGTGCCAGTAACCGATTTGATCGCCAAAGATCATATAGGTGACATTATTGGCGGTCAGGGCGAAACTGTCGATCGACAGCCGAACCTCGCCGTCGTCGAGAGCCGCCGAATCCGTCTTCAGCAAGGTAATGTCGGACGGGTCCGTCCGGTTCACGAGTAGAGTTTGCATGGCAACCGCCTAGCATGGTTGATCTGCCTGCGTCATCCATTGGCGCGAATAACGTCTATGCGAAACCGGATCAGAGGCTGAGGGTGTATCGGTTGTGCGACGGCCGGTGAATTCCGACGCGCGCGACAGAGCCCAGCTTTTCCCCGCGTGAGCCCCGTCGCCACCAGGCCGGGTCATTGGCCCAGAGCTTGGCCGTGGTCGCAACGAAGAGGAACCAGCTAATGTCGTTCTGCTGCAGAATGGCCGACTCCGACAGAGAAAAGAGAATGAAGAAGAACACGCTCAGCACCAGCCAGTAGGTTTCGACCCCGCCCGTCTTGATCCGCGTCAGGCTCTTGATCACGGTCGCCAGCAGCAGCGAACCGAACAGGGCAATGATCACCACCCCGCCGGAAAGCCAACTATCCAGCCAGCCATTATGCGCGGTCGGGACGTCCCATTGCAGCACGGTCCGCGTCTCGTAGCTGGGCCCCAGCGGGTCCTGCCAGAACACGCCATAACCATAGCCGAGCCAGAATTTCTGTTCGATCGCGCGACCGAGCAGGATCCAGATGTCAGTTCGCCCGGTCAGAGTCGGGTCCTTGCCGATCAGCGACAGCGCCCATTCGAACCCGACCGTCAGCAGCAGAACCAGGCCCGCCGTCCCGACGATCACGGCCCAGATGACCGGAACGCGCAGGAAGGGAAAACGCCGGAACACACGGACAATCAGGAAGAGGGCGAAACACCCCATGGCCGCCAGCAGCGCCGTCTTCGACGTCGACAACAACATGATGAGAAAGCAGAGCATCCCTGTTGGGATCCAGACCCAGAAGCGGCCGGGCCGCATGGCAAAGGCGCAGAGCGATACGGCAAACCCCTTGGCCATGATCCCACCGAGATAGTTCTTTTCTGCCCACGGTCCGCGCCATGCACCGGGGTGTATTTCCTGCATGATCCCGCGCGTCGGATTGGCCAGCGCAACGACCAGTGTGATCAGGCAGAGGATCAGCACGGCGACACCGATGCGTTGCAGCATTTCGCCCCAGTCATATCGCGCCGCGAAGACAAGCCCGGCCAGCGTGGTCATCATCAGAGCTATGGAACGGCGCAGGCTCACGCCCGGATCGATCGACCAGAGGAAGGTCAGACCCAGCCACAGGACGCAGATGATGATAAGCGGGTTTCGCGCGATCAGGCGCAGCGTCTTGGGCAGTTGCAACAGCATGAAACCCGCCACGATGGCGTAGATCGGATACCAGAGCATGCGCGCAAACGGGCTATCGCCCTGATCCAGCGCTTCGGCACTGGCAAATGTCAGCCCGATAATGGCGCCTGAAAAGAACAGGATGATCAGCACCCAGAGCGCGCTTTCCGCACCGCGCAACAGTCCGAACAGCGCATAATTGCGCTGCTGCAGCTGCGTGTGCGCATAACCCGTCTGATAGGTGGCCGACATCATCGCCCTGCCATGCCGCAAAAGGGGTTATCGCGCCGTTAACCATAGGGCCGTCAACGGGCAAAGCTAACCGCAAACATGGCAAATCCGCCCCTTTACCTCGCGCGCTGGACCCGTCATCTCCCTGCCCATGAGCAAGATTGTCAAACTGGGTGGTGCGTCTGGATATTGGGGCGAAAGCGATATGGCGTGGGGGCAGCTCCTCGCGGCGGAAAAGACCGGGCAAAAGCTCGACTATATCGTGTTCGACTATCTGGCCGAGATCACAATGAGCATCATGGCCAAGATGCGCAAATCCGATCCGAACCGGGGCTATGCGCCGGACTTTGTGGCTAATCTGGCCAAACATCTGCCAGAGATTGCGCGGCAAGGCGTCAAGGTCTGCTCCAATGCGGGCGGCGTCAATCCGGAAGGCTGCGCCGCCGCCGTGCGCGAGGCAGTGGCCATGGCCGGGCTCGACCTCAAAGTCGCCGTCATCACCGGCGATGATTTCCTGCACCGTCTCGATGCGCTTGAAGACGCAACCGAAATGTTTACCGGCGAGCAGTTCCCGGACCCGAAAACTGTGGTCTCGGCAAATGCCTATCTCGGGGCCTTTCCGGTCGCCAAGGCCCTCGCGAATGGAGCGGACATCGTCATTACTGGGCGCTGCGTCGATAGTGCGGTCACGCTGGGCGCGCTGATCCATGAATTTGGCTGGCAGCCGGACGATCTGGATAAGCTCGCCCAAGGCTCCCTTGTCGGGCATCTGATCGAATGCGGCCCACAGGTGACGGGCGGAAACTTCACGGACTGGAAACAGGTCGCCGACACGCTCGTCGATGTCGGCTACCCCATCGCCGAAGTGTCTGACGATGGCAGCTGCATCATCACCAAGCCGGACGGCACGGGCGGCATCGTCAATCGCGGCACGGTCTGCGAGCAGATGGTTTACGAGATCGGTGATCCGGCTGCCTATTATCTACCCGACGTGGTCTGCGATTTTACCCAAGTCACAATCGAACAGGTCGGACCGGATCGGGTTCTGGCGTCGGGCGCGCGCGGCCTCGGTGTGCCGGACACATACAAGGCCAGCGTGACAGTGGCAGACGGCCACCGCCTCTCCGCCATCTTCTTCATGGTCGGCGAAGACGCGGCCGAAAAGGCGCAGCTTTTCTTTAAAGCCAGCATGACCCGCGCCCGGCGCAAGCTGCGCGACCGCAACATGGCGGATTATACTCATGTCGAGCTGGAACTGACTGGCAATGATTTTCATTACGGGGCCTTCGCGCGGGACCGCGATCCGCTCGAAGTCGCATTCCGGATATCCGTCCGTCATGAAGAGGCGTCAGCTTGCACGCTGATGCTGAAGGAGGCTTCCGGCTTCGCCCTCGCCATGCCGCCGGGCTTTGCCCTGTTTGCGGGCGCGCGGCCCAAGCCGCAGGCGGTCGTCCGGCTCTATTCGACACTGATCGACAAGTCGGTTCCGAATGTGCGGATCGACGACGCCCCGTTCACACCCGCTGCGCCGGTCGCCCTGCAGACGCCCGACCGCATGGTGCCGGATGCGCCGTCCCAGCCTGCCGACACGAACGTCCCACTCGTCGAGCTCGCTTGGCTGCGCTCCGGCGACAAGGGCGACAAGAGCAATATCGGCGTAATCGCGCGCAAGCCTGAATTCATGCCCTATATCTGGGCCGCGCTGAGCGAAGCGGCTGTACGCGAGCGGTTTGCGCATTTTGTCGAAGGCGATGTCGAGCGCTGGTATCTTCCGGGATCAGAATCGATGAATATTCTGATGGACGAAGCGCTGGGCGGTGGCGGCATGGCCAGTTTGCGCAATGACAGTCAGGGTAAGAGCTTCGGTCAGATCCTCGCCGTTATGCCGATCCCGGTCCCCAGCGCGTTGCTGTAAAGACCAGGCCTGTCCTAGATGCCTTTGCGGAACGCGCTTGGGGTCAGCCCATATTCGGTACGAAAACGCGTTGTAAGATGGCTGTGGCTGGCAAAGCCGGTGCGGAAGGCGATGTCGGTAATGCTGAGAACCGTCTCGGCGAGAAGTGAGCGCACCCAGCGCAGACGCTGGCGCAGGACATATTGGGCGGGCGTGGTTCCGAAATGCAGGGCGAATCCGTCCAGCAGCTGATGTTCGCTCATCCCGGCGACCGTGGCCATATCCTCCAGCCGGATCGTCTGGCTGAGATTGTCCGCAATATAATCGCCCAGTCGCTCGACGGCGCGTAAGAGAAAGGGGTCATACCGCCCCAGACAGCCGATCAGCTCGATCGGGCCGGACCGACTGCCCATCGCCTCGCGCAGCCGGGCTTCGTCGAGCTTCATGACGGCATAAGTGACGACACCGCCTTGCGCCGATGTGGCGTAGCGTCGTCCCTGCGGAACCGACCAGACTTCGCCCGCCATCGCGCCGCCGACAATATGTCCGCTGCCGTCCAGTTCCGATTCCAGTCGGTTCATGCGTCCGCCCTCATGCAGAATGATGGTGTGCCGGTCGTCCTGCATCGGCCATTCGACCCCGTCGCGGATATTCTCGCGGTAACGCCCGAAGACGAGACCGGGCCAGCTGCGTTCGATCAGCGCGACCGGCGCGCCGGGTAAAGTCTGTGTGGGGCGCGTCACGCGCAGACCGGCAGGGGAGGCATCATGCGGAGATCATAGAAGGTCGGCGGAGAATTTGAAAGTCTTGCGGCTGGGCGGTCCCTAATTTGTAGGTCCCTCCAACCCGAAAGGTAACGATCATGCATACAGCTCTCGACGGAAAGACCGTTCTCATCACAGGCGGCGCAAACAATCTTGGTGGTCTTCTGGCGCGCGATTTTGCGGCCCACGGCGCTAAAGCCGTGGCCATTCACTATAATAGCGACAAGAGCGCCGAAGCCGCAAAAGAAACGGCGACCGCCGTCGAAGCCGCAGGCGCGAAAGCCGCGATCTTCCAGGGCGATCTGCGCCCCGCCGACGCGATGACGAAACTCTTCGATGATGTCGAAGCCCAGTTCGGCAAAATCGATATCGGCATCAACACGGTCGGCATGGTTCTGAGAAAGCCGATCGTCGAGATTTCAGAAGACGATTATGACCACATGTTCGACGTCAACAGCAAAGCAGCCTTCTTCTTTCTGAAGGAGTGCGGCCAGCGCATGAACGATAAGGGCCGGATCGTCACCATTGTCACCTCGCTGCTGGGGGCGTTCGCGCCGGGCTATTCCAGCTACGGCGGGGCCAAGGCACCGGTCGAGCATTTCACCCGGGCCGCTTCGAAGGAATTCGCCGAGCGCGGCATTTCGGTCAATGCCATCGGCCCGGGCCCGATGGATACGTCCTTCTTTTACGGTCAGGAAACCGAGGAGACGACGCAATATCACAAGAACAATACGGCCCTCTCGGCCTATTCGACAACCGGCCTGACCGACATTGAAGACATTGTGCCCTATATCCGCATGATGGTAACGGAAGGCTGGTGGATGACCGGCCAGACCATTCTGGTCAATGGTGGCTATACGACGAAATAGATCGCAAGCCGATCCGGACAATGATGCGGCCCGATCCGTCGGGACGCATCTGCGTGGGGCTAAGGGGATATTTATGAAAGCCTATATTCGACCGATGTTGGCACGGGATCCGGATGAAGGCCACCGCGCGGCAACGCCGCTGGAATTGTTATTTGATCTGGCATCTGTCGTAGCGATTGCCGCGGCGTCCGTCGGCTTGCACCATGCTATCGCCGATGCACACGCACTCGACGGAGTTATTCGTTTCGTGATGGCCTTCTTTGCCATCTGGTGGGCGTGGATGAACTATACGTGGTTCGCTTCGGCCTATGATAATGAGGACGCGCTCTTCCGGGTTCTGTCCATGGTGATGATTGGTGGCTCTATCGTGATTGCCGCCGGGATCGATCCGTTGTTCAAGTCACTCGATCTGACGACCGTGATCCTGGGCTATGTGATCACGCGTGTGCCGCTGATCTTCCTCTGGCTCCGGGCGGCCATGGCGGATGCAACGCGGAGACAGACCTGTCTGCGCTACGCGGTCGGTATCGCGGTGGCCCAGATTTTCTGGATCTCACTCCTCTTTATGCCGGACGTCTCAATGACGCTTTTCCTGGGGGTTTTCCTGCTCGGCGTTCTGATCGAACTCGCCGTCCCGGCCCTTGCGGAACGCAGCGTTAACACGAGCTGGCATCGTCATCACATAATCGAACGTTATGGGCTGCTGACGATCATTGTCCTCGGTGAAGTGCTGCTGGCCGCCTATATTGCGCTGCAAAGCGTCTTTGGCGAAACGACAGATATGAGCCTCATCCGGGTCGCCGTTTATGCCGTGACGGTGATGGCTGCGATGTGGTGGCTCTACTTCTCCGATGAAGATCATCTGGACGATACAAATCTGGGGCGTGCTCTGTCCTGGGGTTACGGACATTTTCTGGTCTTCGGCTCTGCTGCGGCTGTCGGCGCGGGATTTGCCGTCATGGTCGACGTCGTGACGGATCACGCCAGGATCGACATGCAGACCGCCGTCCAGTCCGTCGCCATTCCGCTCGCGCTCTACATGTTCAGTCTCTGGCTTATCCGGGACAGGGTGATCTTGCGGGGTCTCGCCTCTTTCATCCCCCTTATTTTTGCCGGGCTTGTGCTCGTGACAGTCTTTGTTCCTGTCGGGTTTGGCTGGCTGACCGTGCTGAGCATCGCCTGCGTCGTCATTCGCAACGCGCTGGCCCGTGCGCAGGGTCTAGCGGATTTGGGGGACGCCTCATGATCCTGGCACTTTAAGCCGCAGCGCGGAGTTGCCCCGGTCCCCCTGCCTCTGTTAGGCGCGCGCAAACGATAGACAAGGACCGCACGCCCCATGAAAATGAACGGCAACGAGATCAAGCCCGGCAATATCATCAAGCATCAGGATACGCTCTGGGTGGCGGTGAAATGCTCCCATGTGAAACCCGGCAAGGGCGGCGCCTTCAATCAGGTCGAACTTAAAAACCTGATGGACGGTCGCAAGCTCAATGAACGCTTCCGCGCTTCGGAAACGGTCGAGCGGGTCCGGCTCGAGCAAAAGCCCCATACCTATCTCTATGATGAAGGCGATATGGCCGTCTTCATGAACTCCGAGACCTATGAGCAGATTATGCTGGAGCGTGATTTCATCGGCGAGCGCGCCGTCTATCTGAATGACGGCATGGAAGTGAATGTGGAATTCTACGAAGAGAAAGCCATCGGCGTCTCCCTGCCAGATCAGGTGACGCTGGAAGTCGCCGAGACGGAACCCGTCGTCAAAGGGCAGACGGCGGCCAACAGTTTCAAGCCGGCCATTCTGACCAATGGTGTGCGCACCGCCGTGCCGCCCTTTGTCGGCACCGGCGAACGGCTCGTCATCAACACGGAAGATGGCAGCTACGTGACCCGTGCCTCGGATTAGGGCCCGCCATGTCCAGAAACCTCGGAAAGCAACTGGCTATCTTGCGGCTGATCCCGATCATCCTGCTGATCATCGTCGCGTTCGGGCTGGATTACGGGCTGGGCGTGGACAAGGTCTTGTCCGTCGGCATTGCGCTGGTCGTGGCGATCGCAGCGCGGCTGATCCTCGTGCGGATATGGACGTAAGGGCGAGCCGGTATGAGCGACCGTTACAAGACCGGACTGATGGGCGCCGTGGCGGGGTTGATCATCGCTGTCTTCATCTTCTTCTTTTTCCGGGATCCCGAAGCCGGACGCATGGATAATGCGCTGCTGATGGCCTTGGCTCCGCTGGGCGGTTTCGCCGGCGGCTGGTTCGGTTATAAGGGCGACAAGGACACCTAGCGCTGCCCCCTCTCTGAAGATTGCGCTCGCGTCTACTGGGCCGCCTGTTATAGCAGCGTCTTTACATCAATCTTCTGACTTCGACTGGAACAAACGCGATGAGCGGAATGTCAGCCATTATGGGCGTGATGCAATCGGCAGCCCGCAAGGCGTCGCGCAACCTGCTGCGCGATTTCGGCGAAGTCGAGACGCTGCAGGTCAGTCGCAAGGGACCGGCGGATTTCGTCAGTCGTGCCGACCGCAAGGCCGAACGGACGATCCACGAAGAATTGTCGCGGGCCCGCCCCGGCTATGGCTTCCTGATGGAAGAGGCGGGCGAGATCGAAGGGTCCGACAAGTCGCACCGTTTCATCGTCGATCCGCTCGACGGCACGACCAACTTCCTGCACGGCATTCCGCACTTTGCCATTTCGATCGCACTAGAGCGCGAAATCGACGGAAACCCGCGCGAGCTTGTCGCCGGGATGGTCTATAATCCCGTCACGGATGATATGTGGTTCGCCGAGAAAGGTCGTGGGGCTTACATCAATGACGGCACACGCGGCGGCGCGGATCGTCGCCTGCGCCCCGCGCAGCGTACGGATTTTTCCGACTGCATTTTCGCTACGGGTGTGCCGTTCAAGGGCCGCCCGGGTCATGCAAAATTCCTCAAGGAACTGCACAAGGTCATGGGCACGTCAGCGGGCGTGCGCCGCTTCGGCGCGGCGTCGCTGGATCTCGCCTGGACGGCTGCGGGCCGCTATGACGGCTTCTGGGAACGCGGGCTGGCCCCGTGGGATGTCGCTGCGGGCATCGTGATTGCGCGCGAAGCCGGATTGCAGGTCGAAAGCCTGTCCGGCGGCAACCCCGAAGAGACCGGCGACATCATCGTTGCTAACGAAACGATCTTTCCCATGCTGGAAGAGCGGGTCCGATAGCTTCTACTCAGGCACCCCTGTTTTCGTAATCCTCACGGGTTATTTCGAAGACATAATAAGGATGCGTTTGTCCGTTCCAGACCTTTGTGAATTCGCCGTCGCGCTGTTGCGCGCCAAGGCGCCTCATTGCTGATATCGAGCGACGGTTTGATTGCGCGACATCGAACGTGACCGTTTTCACATGATCGAAAATATGCTCGAGCATGAGATGCTTGACTTCAGAATTATATTGGCCGCCCCAATATGGCCGTGCCAGAAACGTATAGCCGATTTTGACCTCTGAACTGTCTGAACTAAGATCATAGTAGCGGCTGCTTCCGATGACGGCTTTCGTCGCCCTGTCCTCGATGACAAGGGCGCCATTCACCAACGCACCGTCAAAAAAGCGACGAAACGCGGATTCCTTATATCGGTCAGGCTCGAAGTGATTGGCCCAGATGTGTGGGTCTGATGCTGCTCTGTGAAGCGCGACCCAGTCATCGTCCCGCAATGGGCGCAATTTCGTGAGAGGGCCGACCAGAACGGGGAGCTGCATTTGGCTGCGACTATAAGAGCGGAAAGGCCCGGTCAATCTCACGACATCTGTCGCCTACGCTTGATTCTCCGGGCGGCTGCCCATATAGGCCCCGCCACGCGGTGGACCGACCAAAGCAAAGCCGTACCCAACATAGAGATTGAATAATGAAGACCGACGGACATCCCGACTACCATACCATCACCGTGAAGATGGTGGATGGCAGCACTTATGAAACGCGCTCCACCTGGGGCAAGGAAGGCGACACGCTCGTCCTTGATATCGACCCCAAGACACACCCCGCCTGGACCGGCGGCGAAGCCCGCATTTCCGATCGCGGTCGCGTGTCGAAGTTCAAGGACAAATTCAAGGGCTTCGCATAAGCCCTGTCGCGCGGGGACCATCCCTAGAGATGATTTAGGCCCTTCCCCAAAAGTCGAAAAAACAAAGCCGCCCCAACCGGGCGGCTTTTTTGATCTTATGGCTGGATTGGGCGCAGACTCAGGGTTCGCGAAGCGGCTGCGTATCCAGTATTTTGGCCTTCTTTCGCATCGTCTCATAGCCGTCCCGCCGCCAAGCCGACAGCTCGTGACGCGGCTTGCGAAAGGCTTCGGATCGCACAAAGCCCTCACCGTCAAATTCGATCATGGTGATGACCAGTTCATCCGCCGTAACGGCAATATGATTGAAGGCTGGGTTGTTGTCCCGCCGACGCGTCGAGAGCGTGCCCGACGAAACGGATAGCAACTCGCTCCCCCCCGGCTTGCGCTCGACGACAAAGGGCACATGGACGTGGCCGGACAGAACCATGTCGCAATTCCCGTCGGCCAGGCGCTTCAAGGCTTCGGGTCCATTATCCGTCGTTTTCTGCAGGGGCGATTCCGGCGGATAGATGAAGGGATGGTGGACATTGAGCAAGCGCAGCTTGTTCCAGTCACTCTCATGAAAGCGCGCAATCACCGTGTCGAGCCTGTCGAGATCGACAACCCCGACCGACCAGTCGAGCTTCATTTGCACGCCGCGCGCCGTATTCATCGACTGAATGATCACATTTTCGTCTTCGAAGAGGCCGATATCCAGCGGATCGATATAGTCCGCATAGCGATCGAACGGTTTCATCATCCGGTCGATAATGCCGTACATGGGAGTATCGTGATTGCCCGCCGTGATGACCTTGGGTCCTGCCAGCCCCGCAATCCATTCGGCAGCCCGAGCGAATTCCTCTTCCGAGCCGGTCTGGGTAATGTCGCCGGAGATGACCGATATATCCGGCTCCAGCTTGTCGATCGTCGCCCCCAATTTGGCCAGCGCGCTCTGGTCTTCGACGCCGAAGTGAATATCCGCAAAGTGCAGAATGGATGTCATGGGGGCTCCGTCTTGTGGGTCGGTTAATCGGTTTGGCGCTGCGTTGGAAAGCTCATGGCCGGCCAAGGTGCCATGACGAGGCCGCGTTGCCTGTCGATACGAACGCTAACATCGCCTTCGAAAGTCATGGACTCGCCGTCCAGCAAGCCTTCGATCGGATCATCGGATCGCAGCCGGAAACGCTGCGTCCTGACATGTTCGACGGACTCGCTCTGACGAATATTCCCAAGCAGCGCCGACAGGCCGAGCGACAGCGTGCTTCCGCCCGTCACCGTTTCGAACAGGGTCAGATCCAGCACGTCCGGGTCCAGTGCCTCGCCGTCCATGAAAGGGCATGTCACATTGACCAGCTCCAGCTGCAGCGACCCGAAGGGCGCATCATCCGTTGCGATCGTGATCGGCGCCGCTTCCGATGTGGTTCTCATCGTCTTGATCGCATCACGCGCCGCTTCGACAACATGACCGTCCCGCAGCTCCTCGCGCGCATCGTTCATGCGCGTCGGCTTTCCGAACATGGCCCCGACCATGAAAGTGCCGACCTCGCCGCGATCATCGCTGACGACCCCGGCCGTCATGGGACGGGGCTGGGCTGCCGCAAGTCCGCCCAGCAAACAGTCCTGCCAGACATCGGATCCGTAAAGACCCAGCATCAGCATGTTCATCGTGCCGCCGGGCAAGGCGATAAACGGGACGTCCTGATCGCGAGCGATCGAAGCCACGGCAGCTGCCGTGCCGTCCCCGCCAAAGCTGATCAGAAGGTCGCCGCCAGCGTCGCGCATGTTCTGCATCATGTCAGCCATGTCGGCGGACTGCCCCATGAAGATTTTCGGGCGACCATATCCGTAACGTTCCAGCAATGTCGTAATCTGCCCGGAAATATCTTCCGATGAGGATGATGACAGATTGATCAGCAATACGGGTCGTGACGGGGCAGTTCGAAAGGTCATAAGAGCGGGCTCGCAAGGCGGAGAATATTTTCTTTCCAGCGAAGGAAGGGACCGCGCGTTTCCCATTTCTGCGGATCCAGCATCTCGGACTCGCTGATATAGGTTTCGATCAGACGCCCGGTTTCAGCCGCGAAATCCTCATCATAGACACACAGCGTCATTTCCAGATTAAGATAGAAGCTTCGCATATCGACATTGGCAGTGCCGATCAGGGTCATCTGGTTATCGACCTGAACCAGCTTGGTGTGCAGCATGCCGCCCGTAAATCTGTGAATTTCGATTCCAGCCTGGATCAGACTGTCAAAGGTCGCCTCCCCGGCGTGACGGGCCATGATCGAGTCGACCCGGCGCGGAACGATCAGACGGACATTGACGCCGCGGTGGGCGGCGTTGATCAGGGCCAACTGTATGGTATCATCAGGGACGAAATAGGGCGTGACCAGCGTGATCGTATCGCTCGCCGCATAGATCGACGATACCATGAGTTCATGAATGACGGATCGCTGCATTTCCGGACCGGAAGGAACGAGCTGCATGACGGGTCCACCCTCGAAATGCGGCGCAGCGTCGCCATCGTCTGAGAGCTCCCGCAGGTCGTCCTTCGTATAATCCATGCCCTGACTGTCGAAAATATAGTCCGTGTTGAACACGCAGGACAGGGACGACACAATATGGCCTTCCAGGCGCATCATGACATCGACCCACTGGCCATATCCCTGCCCCTGTTTAAATTTAACGGGATCGGTCAGATTGAAACTGCCCGTATAGCCGATCTCCTGATCGATCACGATCAACTTGCGATGGTTGCGAAGATCCGTCCGCTTGGACAGCGCCTTGATCGGATTGACGGAGAGGGAATGAACAACGTCGACCCCGGCGCGACACAGCCGCTCATCCCAGTCTGACTTGAAGAAGGGACGACCGCCAAAATCATCGACCATGAGGCGCGTATCGATCCCGCGCTCTGCCGCGCGTTCCAGCGCTTCCAGAATACCGATGATCAATCCGTCGGGATCGACGATGTAGAATTCCAGATAGACGCTCTCCTGTGCGGCATCGATATCTGCGATCATGGCCGCGACGAGAGGCGGCGCTTCGGTGAACAGTTTGTAGCGATTGCCAGCCGTCGGGAAGAAACCGGTCTGGATCGAGAGCATCCAGGACAGGTCCTGCAGATAATTGTCGACGGGTAGATCTTCACGGCTGACACGTCGTTTGCCGATTCCGAAGTCGCGCTGATAATGTTGTCGAATGTCCCAGCCCGTCTGCATGCGTTTGCGGCCCAGTGATTGGCTGCCAAACAGGAAGTAGAGACCGGCACCGACCACAGGCAGAACGGATAGCAGCACGATCCAAGACAGGGTCGTGGCGACATTGATCCGTCGGCTGATGATGATCAGCGACAGGGTCACAGTCACAATGATGTGCGCAAGCAGAAAAAGCGGGCTGGTTGGCAGCATTTTCCTTGTCCCCTGTGACGGTCGTACTAACAACTGACACAGTCAGCCTTGTACGGGAACGGCTAGCGGGGCTGCGGGTTCCTGTTTTCGTCGAATTGTGTTGGCAGAACAGACAAGGAGGACGACAGGACCGATATGCGCCAATCCTTCACCGTACTGTCCTACAATATACAAGCCGGTATCGGGACGCAGCGCGCCCATCATTATGTCACGCGGGCCCATCATCAGGTGATCAGCACGAAGGCCAAGCGCGAACGGTTGCGATCGATCGGCAAATTCATTGCCGGGTTCGACATTGCCTGCCTGCAGGAAGTCGATCCGGGGGGGCGCCGGGCGGGTTTCAGCAATCAGGGCGATATTCTGAGCGAAGCCAGCGGCCATCCGCATCATGTCTATCAGGAAAACCGGGCCGTCCGGGCGATTTCCCGTCATGGCAATGCCATTCTGTCCCGCGTCCCAATCGTCAGTTGCGAGGATCTGAAACTGCCTGGACGTATTGGCGGGCGCGGCGCGCTGCTGGTCGAATTCGATATGGAACCTGCGACGATACTGGCCTGCGTCCACCTCTCGCTAGGGCCTGACGATCAGCGCGAACAACTCGAATATCTGGCCGATGAGATGGACAAGCCCCGCTATGGCCGGGCGCGGAAGATCGTCTGCGGTGACATGAATTGTGCGGCCCGATCCGGCCCGCTATCCCGCTTCTCGGAAGTCAGCGGATTACGTCCGATCACGGGAGCCCCGCATAAGACCTACCCGTCTTGGACACCGCGACTGGGGCTAGACCATATTCTGACCGACGACACGACGATCGATCACCAAGTCACGGTGGAAGCGGCCAGCTTTTCGGATCATCTTCCCGTGTCTGCCCGGTTTCAGGCCTCAAGCCTGCCAACGTAAGGCATATGCGATGTCGGTGCGAAGCATGGATCACCCAAACGAGACCGGGCCCGGTCATATGACCAGGCCCGGTTATGGGTGAGATCCGCAAGGGAACGGGGAAGGCCATAACGGATCTCGTATCAGTGCATGTCGCCACTTTCGACCGGACTGATGGATTTTTACCTACGGGATTACGGCGCCGCATACGATAACCACAGATACGGCTTTGCGGCTCAGACCGCGTGAATGTCCGTCAACACATCTGTTTTTATCCTAGATAAAGAAGTTTTCGTCCAATTTTGCTGGAAATTACAGGTTGGAGGCCTGCGAATTATCATTAGTTAAGAGCGATTCGCGCTTTTCCTGTTATAGAATAAGAAAGATGCGTCGGTTTTGACGTCATCAAACGGGAACATTTTCGCACCTAACCTCTGAACGGGCACTGCTGGAGCGCAGTGCGAGGTCGCGCAGCGAGACTAAGATTTTATCATGGGCACGACACGCCAAAGCCTCGCCAATTCGCTTGTAGAGCCTGCGTCATTCCGCAAGCTTGCCGCTCTGTCCGACATCTCGCGGGAGGATCTTCAAGCCCTCTCTTCCATGCCCTATACCGACATTGCGGTGGGGCGTAATCGCTCCCTGATCGATCCGCTCAACGATCCGCTTAAATGTTTCGTCGTTGCGACGGGCTGGGCCTATTCCTTTGCGGTCATGCCCAATGGGCGGCGCCAAGTCTTTCACATCTATCAGGAAGGCGATTTGATCGGCTTCGAGGATCTGATGTTCAGCCGGAACGTCTTTCCGGTGACGGCCATCACGAATTGCCGGCTTGCCAATATCAGAACGGACCAGATGCGGTCCTTTCTGTCACGCAATGTCCGACTGTCATCCTATCTCTATGCGATGAGCAACCTCAATCAGGTTGTCCTGATGGACCGCATGCAGGCGATTGCTCGGCTCGAGCCCAAGCCACGCATGGCGCACTTCCTGCTAGAACTGATGAGCCGGACGCGGGTAACGTCCGATTTCCATAATGGTCGCCGGGGCCGGTCCATGGTTTTCAACCTGCCAATGCGCCAGGGTCTGATTGCCGATTGTGCCGGGATGAGCGCTGTTCATGTCTCCCGCACACTGTCCTGGTTTGTCGAGGACGGTCTGATCTCACGCCCGGCACGCCATATTTTCGAAGTGCATGATGAACAGCGTCTGCTAGATATGAGCGGCTTCAAGAACCGCTACGAGACCATTACACGCATGAATTGACACGACCATCGGCTGCAGAGCTCACGCCGCATTGCTTTTTGATCCTGCGGCGCCTCTGAAATCTTATTATCGATTAAACCATTGCAATTGTTGACTGCAGGCAATCTGCGAGACTTAACGTGTTATAATGACACTCGCCTGATTTTACATCATGGGAGCCGAATGCAGCGCAGTTTGGACGGAAACTGCTTCGGGAGACGACAGTACCAGACCATGCATCCGCTTATTCGTAAAATTTCTCATTTCGCCGATATTTCGGCTGACGAAGCCGATATGCTTCTTGGGCTGTTCAGCCATGAACAGGCTTATGCCGACGGTGATGCAGTCTTCTCGGCCGATACAGAGCAGTCGACCTTCTTCGTTGTTTTGGAGGGGTGGTTCTATTCCTTTTCAATCCTGCCGGACGGCGCGCGTCAAATTCACGATGTCTACCATGCCGGTGACGTGATCGGCCTCGATCATCTATCCTGGTCCCGATCGACGATCTCCGTCTCAGCCGCGTCAGATGGCCGCCTCGCAGCCGCCCCACTGACACCTGCCCGGCGTGTCATGTTCCGCAATCCCCATCTCTCCGCGATCTTCTACAGCCTTCACATGCTGACGAATGTTCAGTTGCTGGACCGGATCACGGCGATTGCCCGGCTTGGGGCCTATGAAAGCCTGGCCTATTTCCTGTCAGACGCGACGGCGCGGCGACGCATGATTTCCGCCGACTACCCGTCTGAACTCTACTTGCCTTTGTCACAGAAATTCATCGCCGACTGCCTCGGCCTGAGTGCCGTTCATGTCTCCCGGCAATTCAACAAGCTGATCGAGAACAAGCTGTTGCGGCGGCTTTCGCGCTCCTCTATCCAGATTCTGGATGAAGACCGTCTTCGCAAGATCAGTGATTATCAGGACCGCTATGCCAATCTTGATCGTCACCGCTTCGAACGCGAGCTCGGACGGGCACTGGCGGGGCATCATGGACAGAGCGAATAGACAAGGCCGATGAGCACGACACGAGATATCGTGTTGGATGCCGATCCGCCCGATCTTCGTATGGATATGTCGGGCTTCTTCCGCACGACATCCATTTCGTTCGTCGTGGCCGACCCGAATCTGCCCGATACCCCTATTGTCTACGTCAATCGCGCCTTTGAGCTGACGACGGGTTATTCCTACCGTTACGTGGTGGGTCGCAATTGCCGTTTTCTTCAGGGACCGGATACGGACCCTGACGCTGTCAAGAATATTGCCATCGCCCTGTCACGCGGCGAAGGCGTGCGCCAGAAACTGCTCAACTACCGGGCGGACGGCTCATCCTTCATCAATGATCTGGTCATCACGCCGATCCACGATGCCGACGGGAAACTGGCTTATTTCGTCGGCGTGCAGCGCGAATTGCAGCCCAACGATAATGGCCTTCAGGATGAATTGAGAAGCAAGACGATCGATATTGTCCGGCAGCAGGTGCAGATCCACCTCTCCGTCGTCATGGAGTTATCCCGGCTTCATGCCGATGACGAGCGTGACGATGGCCCAGTTGATTTCGTCAGCCTGCTGCGCCGACTGGAAATCCTCGATCTTCTTTATGCCAATTTGAATGAGAGTTCGCTGCGCAAGGAATTGCTCGATGCCGGGGCCTATGTCAGCCAGATCGCGGCGAAACTCGTCGCCAAAAGACCGCAGGCCGGCATCCGTATCAATATCTCCACCGAGCCCGCGATCGTTCCACTGGATATTGCCGTACGTCTGGGGGTCGTCTTGGCCGAGTTGTTGGAATCGTCTCTGGAAACCTCCTTTTCAGGCATGGATTCCGGAAATCTGGAAGTGTCGCTCGCCAATCTCGATGACCGGCTGGAACTAACCGTTTTCGATGATGGTCACGGGGATCCGAGTGCTTCTGAGTGGCTTGAAAGCGGAGACTTGACGTTGCGGGTCATCCGGCGGCTTCTCGATGATTTGCACGCCACCATCCGTGCGCCAGCCGTTGATCAGGGTCGCGAAATTATTGTCTCCGTTCCACTCGGACCGCGTGACATGCGGCCATAGGCAGATTGCGGGACAGGCCTTGGCCTGCGCGAAAGCGGATTAGTCGACCGGATCCAGCGACATGCCGCAAATCTCCGACAAAGCGTCGATATCTCTGACAATGATGCGGTTGCGGCCATAGTCGATCAGACCTTCCTTTCGGAATGCGCTCATCAGCTTGGAAATCGATACATTCGTTAGTCCCAGCATATTGCCGATTTCTTCCTGCGTCATAGGCAGGCGGATTGTCTCGTCCACGCCGCTGACACCAGCCTGACGCGCGACTTCGACGATGCGCAGCATGGCGAAGGCCAGTCGGCCTCGTGCAGGTAGCTGGCCCAAGGCCGTAATGTGGCGCTGCATGCGTTGTGACTGATGCGAGAGCGCACGGTTAAGCCATTGCGAGAGCTTTTCGTCCTGCGCGCACAGGGCTTGTAGCTGGTCGATCTCGATCCGATAGGCGCGCACATTTTGGAGTGCGATCGCTGCATAATCGTCCTGGTTCAAGCTTGTCAGGCGCGTGATTCCGGCGATGCTGCCCGGCCCGAGTATATCCAGAATCTGCGTATCGCCAGTTTCGATCGACAGTTTCGAAACGGCCCAACCCTCGGCGATCAGATAGACGGCATCCAGCGTCTGGCCACTCGCAATGATGGACCGACCGCGATCGATCGTCGCCAGTCTGTGCCGCGAAAGGGGCAGGCCGGCGACCAGTTCTTCAGGCAGGGTTGATAGAACAGGGTCCGTTTGATGGGTGTCGTATGCGAGTGTCATATAAAATAGCGCTCAGGTAGAATGCTGCGAAATCGATCGGACAGATTTTTGTAAAAAGTCTGTTTCATGATCACAACGTCCTAATCGCCGGTTCCGTTCCATGAGCGCCTTGAGCCCCGAACACGCGGGGTGGCAACCATACCGAGTTGCAAGGACGCCTGAAGCCAGGAAACAGAGTGTCCGATCGATGGTTGCGGTCGATAAAGAGCCTTAGGCGAAGCGGTTCCCTTCGGGCAGGTCCTGTTCGCCGGCTCCACCACTATCGGTTTCGCTATCGTCGTTGAGCGCGGGGGAGCTGGTCATGTCAGCGGCATTGGCTTCATCCCGCATCGCCTTGGCATCGGCTTCGGTCGATTTGTCCGTCGTCTTTTTCGTCAGATCGGGGTCGGTCTTACTGGCACACATGGTCATAGCCTCTCGTTGAACGTCTCCAACTCTACGCCTGCCCGGCAGAACTTGTTCCCGTCAGCCCAAGGCATACTCTCAACTCCGGTGCGCGCCTGCGGCCCAAAAGGGTCTAGGCCAGCAGGGATAATTGTCCCTGCGACGTCTGGGACGCGTCCATGTGCGGTCCAGTCTGCGAACCCGTGTGTGATCCGGGGTGCGATCCCGCCATCAGCGCCGACGGCATAACCAGCGTTCGCGACGATGCAGTCGAGGCCTGACGCCAGCTATAGACCTTGGCCAGAGCCGAGCCGGGCGGACAATACCAGCGTTTGACAGACGCGTCCCAACGCGCACCGAGCCGTTTTGCCATCTCGCGGTCTTTATAGGCCACATTGATATATCGTTTTGTCACAGCCATTCCTTTCAAGACAGGAACAGAACATAATAAGAACATCTGTCCGTTACAAGGAATAAATTCTTAAGCTCTGCCAATGTGAACCCCCTGAAACTGGCTGAGCTAAGGGCGACGAGACCACTTCCGGTCTTTGATCTATTTATAATTCAGCTATCTATCGATCCTTGGCCCGTGTATGGTCACCACTGGCCACCGGCGATATCATCATGACTGAAGACGCGGCAGATTTAGGCAATAAACGCATACGGGTTCTCGTTGTCGAAGACGAACCGCTGATCGCGTTCGATCTGATATCGGAAATCGAATCCGGCAATCACGACGTCGTCGGCCAATGCGCGACGGCGGCCAAGGCCATATCCCTGGCCGAGACACTCAAGCCCGACATCATCGTCATGGATATCGGCCTGATGGGTCAGGCAGACGGGCTGGATGCAGCTCGCGAAATTCGCACACGGTTCGGCATTGGCTGTATTTTCGTTTCGGCGACACTGGACCGCGTCGCGCCCGAACAGTGGCATGAAATCGATCCCGTTGCGCTTATTCGCAAACCCTATCGCGATGACGCTCTGGACAAGGCGATTTCGCGGGCGGTCACGGGGTAGGCGCGATTCCAGTGAAATCTTGATCTGAATCGCCTAAACCGGCCGTATTCCGCTTGATATTTTAACATCAGATAATATTTAGCGCGTCTCAGGGGAGCAGACTGACACGGTCCAGACATCACCGTCTGGTCGCAAAAATGCGAGTGTGCCCAGATGGACGATGCGAAATTACAGCTGCAAGCTCTTTTGCCGACAGCCATCCGTCATCGGCCCTGGATCGATTCCGTTTCCCTGCGCGCACATGAAATTGATGGCCATCAGGCCCTGATCCGGGCTGGTGGATCGCCACAAAGGCTCTATTTCGTCGCCAAGGGATGGTTGAGTGGCTCGACCCTATTGTCGCAAAAACTCCGTCCGATCAGCAGCCTGCATATTCGCGGTGACACGATCGGCCTGACCTGGCTGTCCGCCCCTAATCCGGTCGAAGACGTTTCGACACTGACGCCCGCCGAACTGATCAGTGTCCCGATGGCGGAATTCCGTGACTGGCTCAGCCGGGATACCGTTCTTGGCGAATTCGTCATGCGCGAAATCGTGCGCAGCATGATGAACCTGCAGATCATGTCCGCCGTCGCGGGTCACATGAAGGCCCCGGACCGGCTGGCCTATTTCCTGTTTATCATGCTCAAGCGCTGCCGCCGCAGTTTCAACACATCGCTGACCACGCTTCAGCTGCCCATGACGCAGGAAGAGATCGGTCGTCTTCTGGGGCTGACCAACGTGTCGGTCAACCGGGCCTTCCGGTCGCTGGAGGCGGAGGGCCTGATTCAGACGGGTCGCCAGACAGTCATGTTTCACAATGAGGCTGCGTTTGCCGAACGGTTCGACCTGGATACGCGTCCTGCACTGATCGACCAGCTTGTCGGGGCTCAACTCGACCTGACGGATGCCGCCTGATTGATGGGTTGTCTGGCAAAGTAGCGTGTGCCGGGGTGCTGACCGGGCGAAGTTAGCGTTCGCGCGACCGTTCGAAACAGTCTAGGCTGGGTCCATGACGACCCCGCCAGCTCACGATCTGGCGACATGGCAGACAGCGTCAGAGGATCACACCGTGCCGGACGATCAAGACGGACAGCAGACGGATATCGCCGCCAGAGAGCAGCTGGAGCGACGGCGACTGGCACGCCTGATCGAAGCGCTGCCCATCTTCTCCGGGCTGCTCTCGGTCGATGGTCAGTTAATGGAAACGCACCCGCAAACCCGTGAAGCCTTTCTGTGGGACCTTCCCAGTTTTGCCTATGACCATGACTCGATCACGCAAATCGTCGATCTCTGCGAGCGGGCCGCAGCCGGTGAACGCGTGCAGATCGAACGCCCCTATCGTCGCTCGACTACGACAGCCGCTGATCAGTTCGGGCGGGGGTTGCTGACGCTGACACCCGTCCGCGACGAAGGCGATCATATCGAGGAACTGACTGTCACCTTGATCGACTGCGACGATAATGGGCTGGGTCTTCGCGACGGACAGGTTCGAAACCGCCTGGCTACGACCAATCTGCGGATCGAGAACATGCTGAGCCTGGCGCAGACCGTGATCGAGGCCTCCGCCGATGACATACCGACGCGTCAATCGCGCGATCAACTCCGCGACCGTCTGACCCTGAGGCTGGATGCACTCGCCAGCGTGATCGATATCATCAGCGACCCGGAACGCCAGGACTGGCCCCTGCAGGCGTTGATCCGCATGTTGTGCGAAGACCTGCCCGACGCCTTGCAGCAGGGCCGGTTGCAGCTGAACGAAATAGACGGCGACATAGCGATCGAACATGTCCCGCTCATGACCCTTCTATTGTTCGAACTGGTCAGTAATGCGCGTCGCTTCGGGGCCTGGCGCGATGACGGCAAAGGGCGAGCGGGCACAGTTTCCATCCAATCGGATGTCGTCGACGATCATGACGGGCGGACGTTACGATTGCACTGGACGGAAGATGGCGGCCCCCCCGTGCCCGCCGACTTGGGCCGTCGCTTCGGCTTCACCTTGGCTGAGCGCCTGTTCCCGCAGATCACTGGCGGGACGGCGCGTCTGCTGAACGCCGAAGACGGGCTGTCCTGGACGTTCGAACTCCCGGTCCGGGCTCTGGATGTGCCGCTGGCGAGCGATTTCGGCTTTGACGGTTATCCCGCATGAGCGGCCCTGTCATCGTCCGGCCGCGAGCCTTCCGGTCCCCAGAGCGCAAGGCGCGACTGCTGCTGGCGAGCCTGCCCATCTTCGCGGGTCTGCTGTCGAAGGACGGAACCGTTCTGGAATGTAATTTCGCGCCGCTCGGGGGGCCGCTGGATACACGACCTGACTGGATCGGGCGGCCATTCGAACGCGGGCCCTGGTGGGATTATTCCGAGGAATCACGCGCGGACATTCTGATCATGCTGGGACGCGCGCAGCGCGGCGAACGCGTCGCTCGCGAACGCCTCTATCGTCGTCCAGACGGACAGATGGGCGTTATGATGCTCACCCTCGTTCCGCTTTTTGCGCCCTATGGACAACCGGATGCGATCCTCGTCATGGCGGTCGATGTCACGGAACGACGGCGTGAGCGGGACACGGCAGAACGGATCGCCTTCGACATGGCGCACCGCTTGCGCAATAGTTTCACGATCATGCGAACCCTGGCGACACGCTCCGATCTGGAGGATACTGACGGTCGGACGGCCCTGTCCCGACGCCTGTCGCGCGTCCGTGACAGCCACAGCGTGGCCTTTCGCTATCTGTTTTTCGACGTGCCGATCCAGAATGTTGTCGAAGCGGCGATTGATGATCAGGACCGGTTGAGCCGTTATGAATTCGATCCAGTCAGCGTTCCCGTGGATTATGTGGAGATGCTGATGCTGGCGCTGGGCGAACTGGCCCGAAAAGGCGAAGCGGCAGAGCTTTTCTGCCTGCGGCGCGGCGACAGGCGGCTGCGTCTCCAGTGGCGCGAATCTACACCACGCGCGGATGCCGACTTACCGGCAGGTCTGTCACATGTGCTCGTCAAAACCATGCCGGAACAGCAGAGCGGCGGCCAGGTTCAGATCAGGAACGATCTGAACGGCTTTTTCTGGCTGTTCGATTGTCCGCTGATTCACCCCGATCTGGACGAAACGCCCACAGGTGACAACACTGCCGCGCCATAGGCGCGGCCCGAACCTGCTTGTCGCTGTCTATCAGAAATTCGGCAGGGCCGGGCTGTGCGGTGTCGATGCGATCTGGCTGGCCTGAGGCCAGGCACAGTAATCCGCCGCATAATAGGCCCCCGGTCGGAAATTCCCGGATAGACCCGGTCCGCCAAACGGCATGGACGATGCGGCGCCCGTTGTCGGCTTGTTCCAGTTCACGATTCCGGCGCGCAAACGCGGGCGGACATGATCCCAGAGGTCCGGATCATCACTGACAAGGCCGGCGGCCAGACCGAAGTGGGTCGCATTGGCACGTGCAATCTGCGCCTCGATACCATCGACCCGGTAGACCTGCAGGAAGGGCGCAAAAATCTCTTCGTCCGGCGCGTCGCAATCCGTCACATCCATCAGACCCGGCCGCAGGAACGCCCCGTCTCGCGTCAGGCCCACGAGCGACCGACCGCCACATTCCGCCAGATCAGCCTCGAACGCCATGGCTGCTTTCGCTGCCGCTTCCGAGACGACGGAGCCGATGAAGACATCCGCATCCGGCGCACCGATCCTCATCGCTGCAATCCTTGCAGTGATCCGGTCCAGAACCGCATCCCCGAACGCGCCTGTGGGCAGGATCAGGCGGCGAGCGCAGGAACAGCGTTGCCCCGCAGAGATGTAGGCTGAGACGGTCGCAATATCCGCAGCCGCGTCGACATCCGCTGCATCGTGAATGATCAACGGATTGTTGCCCCCCATTTCCAGCGCCAGAATCACATTTGGACGCCCCGCAAAATGTCTGTGAAAGAATGTTCCGGTCGTCGCGCTGCCTGTGAACAGCAATCCGTCAATGTCCGCGTCCAATAACGCCGCCCCCGTATCGCGTCCGCCTTGCACAATGTTCAGCACGCCGTCTGGCAGGCCCGCCGCGGCGGCGATGTCGGTGAAGATATCCCCCAGGCTCGGCGCCAGTTCGCTCGGCTTGAAGACAACACTGTTTCCGGCCAGCAAAGCCGGAACGATATGTCCATTGGGCAGATGACCCGGAAAATTGAAAGGGCCGAACACGGCCATGACCCCGTGCGGATGGTGATGCAGCGCCATCGCGTCGGACTGCGTATCCCCCGCCCGCTCGGCCTGGGCCCGGATCGAGTGACCGACCTTGGCTGCCATCGCACCCGCTTCGGTCCGCGCTTCCCACATGGGCTTGCCGATTTCGTCCGAAATGGCGCGGGCGATCACCTCTGTCCGGGTCGTGATTTCACTCGCCCAGCGTTCCATCATGGCGATGCGCGCCGACACGGGCGTCAGGGAGAAAGCATGAAACGCTTCACGGGCTTTCCCGACGGCTGAATTCACGGCGTCAGGGGAAGCGGCCTCACCCTCCCAGACGGTTTCGCCCGTGACCGGGTTGATACTTTTCATGACATCAGCTTCTTGATCGCGGGGCCGTCCATGCGGCCATCCGCAAGACGGTTGAGGATCAGCGTCGCGAGCCCGGCCCGTTCCGACAGACTGTCCACCACCATGAATTCGTCGGCGGAATGGATACGTCCGCCGCGTACACCCAGCGTGTCGATATTGGGAGTGCCTGCCGCGAACACATTATTGCCTTCGCACACGCCGCCCGTGTCCTTGAAGACGAGGTCCAGCCCGATACCCTTAGCCGTTTCGCGCACCTCGCCGATCAAGCGGTCCTGCGCGGCGTTGCGCGGCTTGGGCGGGCGGTAGAAACCGCCATGCACATGCGCGGTGATGCCGTCGCGCTGCAAGGTCTCCTCCAGCGCGGCCATGATCTGGCTTTCGGCCCATATGGCCGCGTCCGGATCGGGTGCGCGAGAGCCGACCCTTAAGACGGCATTATCCGGCACGATGTTGACGGCTGCGCCGCCATCGACACTGCCGACATTGAAAACCACACCGTCACGCATCCCCATCAGCGCTTCGACTTTCAACGCCATCTCGCAGGCGGCCCAGACGGCAGATCGCCCTTTTTCAGGCTCCCGGCCCGCATGGGCGGAGCGACCGCGAAACACGATGTCCCATATACCCGATCCCTTGCGGGCCCCGGCCAGCGCGCCGTCTTCCATGGCGGGCTCGAAGGTCAGCCCGATATGCGCCTTGGCCGCGGCGGCGCGCAGAAATGCATCGGACGCGAAATTGCCCGTTTCCTCATCCGGTGTCAGAATGACCGTATAGCCGAGCCTGTCCGTCTGCCCATGCGCTTCGAACGTCTTCAGCGCTTCGATCATCACGCAGATCCCACCCTTCATGTCCGCGAGGCCAGGCCCGTTCAGCTTGCCCTCCCCCATATCGGCGATGTCGGTGAAGGTGCCCGGCGGGAAGACCGTATCATAGTGACCGGTCAGCACGATCTGCACCGGCGCGTCCGGACGCTGCACGGCGCGCAGAACCGGCCCGGTGTAAAAAGCGTCGGTTTCGCCCTTGGCGTTGATCTTTTCGATTGGCGGGGTGTCGACGACCTCCACCGCCGCGCCGGTCTCTTTCAGTGCATCGGCAATGGACGGTGCCAGCTGTTTCAATCCGTCCGCATTCCAGCTGCCCGTATTGACCTGAGCCCAGCCGAGCACCCGGTCCAGCATCGCCGCCTGTCGCGAAGCGACATGATCGAGCGCGGCCCGATCAGCCGCATTCAGCTCAGCCAGCTTCCCGGATGTCGTTAATGGGAGCATCAGGCGTCCTTCTGGAAGTCATAGAGGTTCGGCAGATCCAGCGCTTGCGTGATCGCATCCAGTGCCGCGCGCGATTCGGTCAGAAAGGCCGGGTCGGCAATATCGTCGAGGGTCAGACTGTCGCGATAATGTGTCCGCACTACGGCGCGCAGCGAATCCAGCTTTGCCGCCGTAATCACCACGCCCTGATGCATGGCGGCCATCGCCGGTTCGCTCATCGCCACGCGCAAACGCAGACAGGCCGGTCCCCCACCATTGCTCATGCTCTGGCGCAGGTCGAGATAATGCGCGGCGTCGATAATGCCGTCATCCAGCAGGCGGTCGACATAGGCTTTCGCACTCGGCGTCTCTTCTGTCTCGGTCGGCAGGATCATCGCCATCTTGCTGCGCCCCTTCGCGTCCGGCGGCAGCGTCACCAGCTGTGAGTTGAAAACATAGGAAGAGACAGCATCACCGATGGGCATGTCCGCGCGCGCGAAGCGCGGCGCGAAACCGAGCGGCTCACAAGCTCGCGTCAGCGCGGCCTCCATCGCGTCCGGCGCTTCAAATGCCAACGCGTGATAGAGCATCATATCTTCGTTCACCACGCAGACCACGTCATTATGGAAAGCGCCGGCATCGATAGCGGCGGGATTCTGACGCAGGAAATGGGCGGTCGACAGCCCATGGCGGCTGGCGAGCGCATGAACGGATTCCAATGTCTGGC
The DNA here is from genome assembly GCF_041429795.1 of Algimonas porphyrae. Taxonomy (NCBI): domain Bacteria; kingdom Pseudomonadati; phylum Pseudomonadota; class Alphaproteobacteria; order Maricaulales; family Robiginitomaculaceae; genus Algimonas; species Algimonas porphyrae. The sequence goes on from NZ_CP163424.1 coordinate 292,319, forward strand.
GTGCGGGGAAGGTCGGATCGTCGTCGCTGGCATTGAGCGCGGCGCGGCCATAGACGAAGACCTCCAGCCCGGCATCGCCGTGGCTTTTGCAGAAGCGGTTATGGTTCGCGGCCCCTTCATCGCCGAGCATCGGATTCATCGGCAGAGCGTCATGCACGGCGAAGTGAGTGTCGTCGTGAAAGATCCGGCGCAAGGTCCGTGTTGTCTGGCCATGTTCCATCGCCCGGTGCGGCATGGAGATCAGGTTGGCAGGCGTGAAATGGACCCGACCGTCCTTCGTATCCGCGGCGGGCGAGACGGTCGCGGCATTGGCCGTCCACATGCAGGACGCCGAGCTGGCATTGGCGAGCAATGCCGGGTTCACGCGGTGGGCCAGAGACAGAATATCGGCATCCGACCCGGTGAACCCCAGCGCGCGCAGAAAGCCGATACGGGGGCCGTCATGCGGCGGTAGAACGCCTTGCGGCAGGCCGAGATCGAGCAGCCGCTCCATCTTGTCGAGACCCTGCAGCGCGGCCGCACGCGGGTTGGACGTCCGCCCTTTATGCGTGGCCGAGGCGATATTGCCCCGGCTCAATCCGGCATAATTGTGGGTCGGGCCGACCAGCCCGTCAAAATTCATTTCGCGCGTCGTCATAGCGATCATTCAGCCCTGTCTGCGTCTCAGCCTCGCCGGTCCTGAGCCAGCGCAATCCGTGCGGAGCCCAGCGGTTCAGCCGCAGCATTGAGCGTCCCGGCGGCAAGATCGCCCGTTGTCAGTGTCGCCCGGAAATCCGCGCCCTGTCCGGTGAAGGCCAGCAGGCGCTGCAGCCCGTCACCATAACCTGTCATGTCGCGCACTGTCCGGGCAATCAGCGTTGCCCCGATCCGGCACTGAATGGCAGGGCCACCATCGAAAATGTCGCACAGTTCCGTGTCTTCGAACCCGGCCCCCATCAGCAGGTTCATCGCACCGCGCGAGATTTCGTGGGGTCGCCCCGCACAAATGCGCGCCGCGTCCGGCAACAGGTTCATCAGGATCGGCAGGCTTGGCAGCAATTGAACGATGAAGCGCCCGTCGCTGGCGGACAGGCGATCGGCAATATCGAAGTCCGTCTGAATGAATTTCGAGGTCAGGTGATCCCAGAACGGGCTGTTGCCCTGATCGTCGACCCATCCGCGAATATCCGCCATCAGCCGCATCGCAAACAGCTCCTGATGGTTCTCGATAAAGCAGAGCCGTCCCAGCGACAGCAGACGCGCCACCCCCTTGCCGCGCGCTTCCGGTGCCAGAAAGATCGACGCCAATTCGGTATAGCCGTCGAAATCGGTCGTCAGTTGTAGCGTTTCATAGTCAGTCCGCAGATTGATCTGGGATGCCCGGCGGGCATGGCGCGAGCGTTTGAAGGAATAGAAGGGGCGCTCAATGCCCAGACGCGGAATGATGCCTGAGATGCCCATGACCTGCCCGTCCCGTTCCACGACGAAGAGCAGACGGTTGGCCTGACTGTCGCCAGCCAGAAAGCGGTGGGTCGCCGCAATATAGTCATCGACCCGCGCCTGCGATCGCGGCACGGTCGTCAGTCCGGCATCAGCGGTTGACGTAAAACGGGCGATGGCTTCGGCGTCATCGGATGTGGCGAGGCGAAAGATGTCCAAGGGGAGAACTCGTCGCTTGCGTCCGCGAGCCGGTCCGTTGGGGCACAGCAGTCGAGGGGACGTAACGCCTTACTATCGGGGTCTCGCTTCGACTTCAAGCTTTGCCAGGAAAAGGTGACGCAGGGCACAATGACGGGGGTCTTCATATGCAACGCCTATAGGCGGAATTCGTCATGTGAAATTTACGGTCGAGCACAGTACGGCTAGGCTGGCTGTCACTTTCCCGACGCCATCGACGGAGCCGCCGGGGACGAACCCGATGCAAGATGGAGGTTATGATGCGCCTGTTTTCCAACGTCCTTTATGTTGTTGGCCCAGATGACGCCGCGCCCGCATTGGCGCGCGCCATATCGCTAATGCGCGAAGAGGGCGCGACGCTGACGCTCGTCTCCGTGGTCGAAACCATGGTCAGCGGATCACCGTCAGGGACGTTCCACGACGAACTCGCCGAGGCTTTCAACGCGTTGCGTCATAAGCGCCTCGATCATCTGAAGCTGGTCGCCGCCGGTGTGCCGGACGGCATCGAAACGGTCTGTGAAGTCATGGATGGCCGGGCCTATATGGAAATCATCAAACGGGTTCAGCTCTACCGGCATGATCTGGTGGTGGCGACCGTGTCCGAGGACGGCAGCCCCGCCAACCGGCTCTTCGTCAGCGAAGACATGCAGTTGCTGCGCAAATGCCCTTGTCCGCTGCTCCTGCTCAAGCGCGCGAGCGTGGGAGCCTTTGCCAGCGTGATGGCAGCTGTGGATTTCGATCATGCCGACCTGCTCAATACGGAGGAGGCCGGGCACCATCTCAATGACGACATTGTCGACCTGGCCGTCGTGATCGCGGATCAGGATAAGAGCGATTTGCACATCGCCAATGTCTTTACCGTGCCGGGTGAAGGCGCAATGATCGCCGGATGGATCCCGATGGCGCCTGAGAACCTGTCTGATTATGCAGGCCGATGCGAGGCTGCCGCGTCGGAGATGCTGGACCAGTTGGTCCAGGCCAGCGAGACCCGTCTCGATCTGGATCTGTTCGCGTCGAACCGGATCAAAACCCATATCGTCAAAGGCCGCGCCCGCGCCGAGATACCGGCCCTGGCCGACACGCTCGGCACGGATCTGATTGTCATGGGAACGATCGGACGCGTCGGCATTCCGGGCTTTCTGATCGGCAATACGGCAGAGACCATTCTTGGCGCCATCGACTGTTCCGTTCTGGCCTTGAAACCGGACGGCTTCGAAAGCCCTGTCTCGCCGGGGTGAGGTCGGACCGGAGGGGTTTCCGCGGTCGTTGCATGCATCCGATACATGGCGTAAATAAATGTGTGTGCTCGCCTCTCCCAAAACGCCCTTTATGCGCAAAATAGCTCTGATTTTCGGTCTGATGACCTTATGGGCCTGCGGCGCAGAGGCCGTTGATCCTGAAGCTGCATCGACACCGGCGTTCGACGTCTCGAAAACAACAGCCCAACTTCAGGATCATTGCGACGCAGATCGCTTTTCAGGGATCGTAATGGTGGTCGATCGCGACCGTACAGTTTATGAATATTCCTGCAGCGGGTCCGCACAAACGGCTGCCGCCATTAATGCCGACACCGTTTTCAAGCTGTTTTCGACCAGCAAGCAGATGACGGCGACGATTATCCTGCAACTCGTCGACGAGGGGCAATTGTCGCTCGATACGCCTGTCGACACCTTTTTCGAGGCATCGCCGCCCGGATGGAACGCTGTCACCGTCGGCGATCTTCTGGTCCATGCATCCGGCATTCCGGACCTGACAAACGGTCTGCTGGAACAATTCGAACTGGGTGAAACCGACCACGCGAAAGCGGTTCAGGCCGCCATAAAAAAGGCCGGGCCCCTTGCGCAGACAAAGGGAACCGGAAACTGGCAATATAGTAATTTCGGCTATGAGATGCTGGCCACGATTGCATCAGACATTATCGGTGCCGATTTCGGTGAAATCGTCGCCACCCGTGTTTTTGATCGTGCGGGAATGACAACTGCCTCCGTTGAGAGCATTGATCCCGAAGCAACCGCATTGCAGGCCATAGACAATCCGCGACTGATTCAGGGTTACAATGGTGAGCCGGGAGCGCGGACCGAGGCCCTCAGCTATTCCTTCGTCCAGCAAGGCGCCGGCGCCGTTCACGCATCAGGCAATGATCTTGCGGCCTATTTCCGGGCCCTGACGGATGGACGTCTCCTGACGGAAGCTGCCCGGGCCACGCAGAGAACGCAGACCATGCCACTCAATGACACTATGACCGTGATCCCGGGTTGGTTCGTCGGTGATATTCATGGTCTGGAAATGCTCAGCCATTCCGGCGGCAATAATGGCTATATTTCATGGTTCGGCATGGTTCCCGACCGTGATCTCGCAATAATCATGCTGAGCAATTATGGTGACGCCCCGACACGCGCCATCCGGACAGATTTGATGGACGAGCTTTTCAAGGCGGATGTCTCTGAAGACGGCGTCGATCAGTAAAGCCGACGAAACGAAACCGCTGGAAATACGCGTACCGGTGGTCGGACTCGAACCGACACGTCCCAGGGACACGGGATTTTGAATCCCGCGTGTCTACCAATTCCACCACACCGGCGCGCGGGTCAGGCTCTTAAAGTCATCTACGCAAGCGTCAACGGCCAAGGGCATTCAGGCGTGTGCAATTGTAACCAACAGTAATAGGTGTCCAAAGGCTGGACTTGGCAGGACCGGACGGGACTTGGCAGGACAAGATTGAAACTATTGAGGAATTTGACAGTCTGACGGCGTGGGAGATGGAAGGCCGAAAACAAGAGAAGATGACCAAAAAAGCCGAAACATAATAATAGGTGTCCGAAGCGGCATCTCTCAAGTGGCGCTCAAGTCCCATTAAAACCTAGGAAAAGGCCGCGGGTTAGATTTTGGAAAGGTTACCATTTGAGCTGCAACGGTAATCTTCACCTAAGATACTGAAAAACAATAACTTGGCAGAATTTCAAGCGGTTGGAACATGACCGCTACTCATACCCAGTTTCCAATGAACTTTATTATGCCGATGAGCTTCATGTTTACGCTTTCGGGAGACTCGATTTCCTGATCGATATATGCCTCGTTATCGGACTGAATAAGTAGCCCTCCGCCGAGGATTTTCTGGATGCGTTTCACATAAAGATCCCCGTCGATTGTGAAGGCATATATCTCGTCGCCATGGAACTCTTCTATGCCATGGTCGACAATCAATAATGCTCCTGGCCGGATCGTAGGAAACATGCTGTCGCCTCGCGACGTGATTACTGAGAGGTTTTCCGTTGATAGACCGACATGTTCCTGAAACCAATCTCGCTCGAATGCCACTGGAGCAATCTGGGGCTCCCCGTTGATAACTGCTCCGGCTCCAGCGGACGCCTCAATATCGAAACGTCGAATTAGAACGAGCTCCCCGCCAGCAACATCAACACTCGGAACACCATTCAGAATCCAGTTCAAATCTGACCCCGTCTCCTTAGCTATTTTGGCAACTATCGATGCCTTTAGATCCTGAGAGCCTGATAGCCATCGCTTAAACGATGAGACTGGATAGCCAAGTTCGTCCGCAAACTGGTCTTGCGTAACGCCTTCCGGAATTACGCTTTTGAGACGATCTGCAACACTTTTGAGACTTTCTCCCATAAAAGTATCATTTCCTTATTGACAGTACCACTTTTGGGACTATCCATCGTTTTATCTATTGAGGCTCACAGCACGACACCGGGCGCAATCGGGTTCGTGCCACGAGGGAAAGAAACGACGGCATGCACCAATCAGGCGACGCAACCAAAGTCGAGGCCAAGGAGTGGGACCGCGAGAGCATCAAGGCAGAGCTTCGTCGCCTAGGTTACTCGCTGGCGCGTCTGGACCGGATGCATGATTTCAAGCCCGGCTACTTTTCAGCCGTACTCGTGCAGCCTCTTCCCAGGGGCGAGAAGATCATCGCAGACATGCTGGGTGAAACACCCAGCTCCATTTGGCCTGACCGTTACGGGCCAGACGGGCGTCCCTTGCGGGGGCGCTTCCTTCCAAGAAACGACGTTCCGCAAACAAGGGACGCCCGTCAAGTCTCTGGTGCGGAATAATGGGTGTCTGCACAGTCACTCTCCCGAACGCGAAGGCCGCACAGGCCTGGTCCCGGCGGACAGGACTCGACGTCGGCGCTTACGCTGTTGTCATCGAGCCGCCGTTCGACAGACCTCTTGATGATACGCCCTTGGCCGCACTCGAGCGCGCTAGGACTTGGCTCGACGTGTCCGAGGGTTGCGGTCTCTCTTTGAAATTCGAAGACTATGAGATGTTGCAGTTCGAAGCCGTGTCGGCCTTCGAGATCCGCTTCATTGAGCGGGCGCTGAATTCTCAGAAACTTGATGATCTCAAGCAGCCCAGCTGCCCTGCTCTGTCACCCGAAGATTATGCCTTCGTCCTGACACTCGGCTTTGACGAGATCGGGCATGTCCAATGGCTGGTTGAAGAGGCTCTGAAGAAGAAGCTGTGCGCCGCCGATTTCATGCGCAGGCTCCGGCTCTCAATCAAGAACCGTCGCGAAGACCGGCTGGAGAAAGGCCTGCCGGAGCGAGAAGAGCAAGACTGCGCGACGGGACGGGCACGAGCCATCGCCCAACTCGGCGAACTCCTGAAGCGGTATCAGGGACTGTCGCTGGAGACAGAGGCATGAGCGGTCGGGGGGTCAAGCGCTGCGACGCAAAGTTCTGTCAGGACCGCATCGGTCGCGGTCAGCTGATGTGTCGCACACACTGGGCGATGGTCTCTAGGACGACACAGACACAGGTCAATGCTGCGTGGCGTCGATACAAAAAGCGGGAGATCGACATTTATGAGCTCGTCAGAGTTCAGAGCCTTGCAATTGACGAAGTCGCTAAGGCTGAGGGCGTCGAATGAGCGCGCTCAAGGCATATTACTCCGCGACTGAGATAGCAGCGTTTGGTCTACCGGGGCTTCCTAAGATGCAGCACCGCATCAAGGAAAAGGCTGCCCGAGAAGGATGGTTGTGCCGACCTCGCGAAAACCAAGGAGGAGGCGTCGAGTTTGCGCTGCCGCACTGGGCGCGCTTGCATCTGGCGACTGAGGCCGCACGGGAACGCTCCGCCAAGCGAAAAACGATCCAGAAGCCCCGTGTGAAGGACAAACGCATCGCTGATGCGCGCGGGCTGATCGTCTCGGAAATCGAAGCCTTCACGGCGGACGCCATGTGCGCGCCGAGTGCGGCTGCAAAAGCGGTCAAGGCGGCTTATGACGACCACTCCTTCATCGTGCCGAACTGGGCACGCGAGGCCATTCCAGGCTTCACAGTCCGGACCGCCATGCGCTGGCTGCGCGCCAAGGAAGAGGGCGGGTCCAAGGCGCTGTCGAACGCGAAGAAAGGCCCGAAGACGGGCAATATGTTCGACAATAATCCAGCGCTCTCAAGCTTCATTATTTCGCAGATCACAGGACGACCGCACCTGAAAACCAGCCTGCTGCGCGAGGGTATCATTGCCGCTGGGATCGAGCCCGTTCCCAGCCTGTCTGGGCTGCAGCAATGGGTCCGCAAGTGGAAAGCTGAACATGCGCGCGGAATGTTGAGGGTCTCTGACCCGGATGCGTGGCGCTCCAAATATGGCACCGCGTTCGGCTCGCGCTCCGAACATATCGTTAGGGTCAATCAGCTTTGGGAAATCGACGGCACAGTCTGTGACGTGATGTGCGTAACGCCGGAAGGTGGCTCCAAACGCTACGCACTGACGGCCATCGTCGATGTGTTTTCACGCCGGGCAAAGGTGCTGGTCAGCCGCCAGCCATCTGCCGTTTCGGTCGGGCTGTTACTTCGCAAAGCTGTGCTCGACTGGGGCCTTCCCGAAACCCTCAAATGCGATAACGGTAAAGACTATACGGCCACCTATATATCCCGGCTGGCGCTGGATATGGGCTTTTCCCTCGACTTCTGCGCCCCGTTCGATCCTGCTGCGAAGCCACATGTCGAGCGGTTTTTCGGCACGATGACGCGGCAGCTGTTCGAGATCCTGCCGGGCTAT